>JAEWPX010000118.1 GCA_023399375.1 Pseudomonadota bacterium
ACAAAATTGGCTGGTTGGACGGCGGCGACGTTCCGGGCCGCCGCGGGCCGGTCCATGCCGGCCCGGAACGTCTGACGGGAGAAACGGGAATCAGGCCGAGGCGGCGGAGACGATGCGGTCCACGACCATGTCTTCGCTCAGCTCCGAAGTGTCGATGACCAGGGCGTCGTCGGCCGGGATCAGGGGCGAAGCGGCGCGACGGATGTCCTGCTCGTCGCGGCGGCGGATGGCATCGAGGATGGCGGCGTAGTCGGCGGGCTTGCCGAGGGCCGTAAGCTGGCGTTCGCGACGGCTCGCACGCACTTCGGGCGAGGCCGTGAGGAAGAACTTGCGCGTGGCCTCGGGGAAAACCACCGTGCCCATGTCGCGGCCTTCGGCGAGCAGATCCGCGCGCTGTCCCAGGGCCTGCTGCGCCCGGCGCAGGATCTCGCGCACCACGGGCAGCACGGCCAGGTTGGAGGCCCAGCCGCCCACTTCCTCGGTGCGCGCGGCGTCGGGCAGGGGCGCGCCGTCGACCAGCAACACGGTCTCGGCCCCGCTGCCGGTAAGCGAAAAGGTCATGGCCGCAAGGCGCGCGGCGATTTCCCCTTCGGGCAGCGCATGTCCGCCCTGCCCCAGCGTCAGGGCCAGGGCGCGGAACATGGCCCCGGTGTCCAGGTAGGCCAGTCCCAGCCGGCCGGCGGACCGGCGGGAGACGGACGTCTTGCCCGCCCCTGCCGGGCCGTCGATGGTGACGATGCGGCGCTCGCTAGAAGCCATTTTCGCAAATATCCTTGAGGGCGGCGGTGAACATGTCGTTTTCCTCATCGTTGCCGATGCTCACGCGCAACAGTTCCGGCAGGCCGTAGCTCTTAAGGCCGCGCACGATGAGCCCGCGCCGCAACAGCGCCTCGAACACGCCGGCCGCGTCCGCCTCCAGCGGGGGCTTGAACATGAGGAAGTTGGCCTGGGACGGATAGACGCGGCAGCCGAGGTCCGTGAGCTTCGCGGACAGGGCGACGCGGCCCTTGCGGACCGTG
The DNA here is from genome assembly GCA_023399375.1 of Pseudomonadota bacterium. Taxonomy (GTDB): domain Bacteria; phylum Desulfobacterota; class Desulfovibrionia; order Desulfovibrionales; family Desulfovibrionaceae; genus Solidesulfovibrio. Next base: position 1,020 of record JAEWPX010000118.1, read on the forward strand.
GCCAGGCTCGCCTCGACGAAGGCCGTGTCTTCAAGGGCGGCCAGGCCCGCGGCCTCGGCCATGAGGTTGACGCTAAAAGGCAGGCGCACGCGCAGCATGTAATCGGCCAGCCATTCGGGCATGACCCCGAACCCGAGGCGCAGCCCGGCGAGGCCGTAGAGCTTGGAGAACGTGCGCAAAACCACCATGTTGTCGCACTGCCCGAAGCGCGCGAGCATGGAGTAGTCCGCCACGGGCTCGGCGAAATCGACGTAGGCCTCGTCCACCACGAGCAGGGCGCGCGGCGGCAGCGAACGCGCCAGGGCGATCACCTGTTCGGCCGGCACGGCGTAGCCCGAGGGATTGTCGGGGTTGGTGAGGAACACGAGCGCGGTGTTCTCGTCGCAGGCTGCGGCCAGGGCGGGCAGATCGAAGGCGAAGTCCGGGCCGAGCGCCGGCTGGCGCAGGGCCACGCCGCACAGCTTGGTCTGCTGCACGTAGATGGAGAAGCAGGGGGAGAACGCCACCACATTGTCGCGACCGGGCCGGCAGGTGAGGCGCACGAGCAGGTCGATGATCTCGTCGGAGCCGTTGCCGGCCACGACGCAGGCCTGCGGCACGCCGTGGAAGGCGGCCAGGGCGGCGGTCAGGGCCGGGTTGCCAGCGCGGGGGTAGCGGAAGACCATGTCGGCCTTGCGCGCGAGCACCCGCTTGACCAGGGGCGAGGCCCCCAGGGGATTTTCGTTGCTGGCCAGCTTGACCACGCGGGACAGGCCGTACCGCTCCCTGATTTCTTCCATGGAAAGGCCGGGCGCATACGGGGTGAATTCCCGCACGTCCTCCCGGATACGGTCGCTTGGCTGCATGGGCGGGGCACTCCTCGAACCCGCGCGCGGTCGCTAGGCCGCTTCGCGGGGTTTGATGGTCAGCACGGGGCAGGCGGCGGTCTTGACCACCTTCTCGGCAACGGAGCCGAAGATGATGCGGTCGATGCCGGTGCGGCCGTGGGTGCCCATGACGATCATGTCGGCCTTGCGGTCGGCGGCGACCTTGAGGATCTCCTCGGCGGGATAGCCGGTCACGACCAGGCCGGCGGCGGAGAGGCCCTTGAAATGCTCGCTCAGGAAATCGTGCATGCTGGTGTCGGCCGAGGACACGACGTCGCCGACGAAGGTGTCGAGCGCCGCCTGGGGCACGTTGAAGCCCACGTATTCGGCCAGGGACGGAGCGACGTAGACGCAGGTGATGCCCGCGCCGGTGGCCTGGGCCACGGTGGCGGCGTATTCGGCCACGATGGCGGAACTCTCGGAAAAATCCACGGCGCACAGGATGTTTTTGATCGCTGGCATAAAACGGCTCCTTGTTGCGATGCGTTTGCTCTTAAGTTCCCATCGCACCGGTCGAAAAGAGGGAAACGGGCCGGTTGCCCCAGGATGCCAAAGAGGGTGCGGATAGACAAGGCGTTTTCCCTGCACTATGGGATGCGTATCCGGTGCGGTGCGCCGCAGCTTGCGGCGCCGCAATGCGCCCCCCGGCGGACGACGCAATGGGGCGGGCAAAAATTTCCCGGCCGCGGAAAAAATTTTCTTAGGAATGCCTGCATGTTAAAAAATATTACTGTTTGGCAGGCTCCTTGCAAGCAATTGGGAAACGTCAACGCGGGGGAAGGCCGATGAAAATCCAGACCGACCAATTGACCGCCCTCAAGCAGGCTGCGGAGAAGACCGCGGGCGCTTCGGGCGCCCCGGACGCGTCGGATGCCTTTGCCGCTCTTCTGGCCCAGAAGGTCGGCGGCGGCGGTTCCACCCAGTCGACGGGCCTGACTGCGCCACCCCTGGCCGGCTATGCCGCCCTGGACGTCTCCGGCGCGCAGGGCTCGGACGGGGTCGAGGCCACCGGTCAATTCACCGAAGAAGAGCAGGCGGTTATGAACAACATGGACACCCTGCTGGCCAAGTGGGAAAACTACGCCGACACGCTCGCCTCGAGCTCCGGGGGAGATTCCCTCAAGCAGGCCTACGGCGTCCTGGAAAACATTGAAACCGGCGTCAAGCAGCTCAAGGACGATCTGCCGAGCGACGCCAACGCGGGACTCGGTTCCCTCGTCAACGAACTGGAAGTCATGACCGTAACCGAGAAGATCAAGTTCAACCGGGGCGACTACATCTAGCAGACCCGGTCCGAGCCCCCCTTCGCCGTCCCGCGCCCAGGGAGCCGGGATGGCCCGGGGAGCCGACAAGGGCGATTTTTCAAACGCCGTTTCCTGCGGGAAGCGGCGTTTTCGTTTGCAGGAACCTGCCGCGTCCTCCCCTCCCCGGAGCCGAGCTACCCCGCTCCCGCTGTCGCAGCGAACGTGGCCACGACCTCGTGGCGCGCCCCGGACGGGGACAGAAGCGAGCGCCACAGCGTCATCGCCGCGACCGTCGTTTCCGGCCAGGCTGCGTCCGTGAGGAGCTTGAGCGCGCCGGGCCAGTCGCCGCCGCGCCCGGGTTCGCGCAGCCGCGCCAGGGTCAGGTGGGGCCGGTAGGGGCGCGCCTGCGGGGCGATGCCGCACGGCGCGAGCGCGGCGTCCACCCGCGCGGCCAGGGCCTGGCACTCGGGCGCGCCCAGGGCGAGCCCGGCCCAGACGACGCGCGGTCGGGCCATGTCCGGAAAAAATCCGCCGCCGCCAAAGCGCAGGGCGAAAGGCGCAAACGTGATGGCGGCAAGGGCCGCGGCCACGGCGTCAATGCCGCCGGGCCCCGTCGCCGGAACGTCGCCCAGGAATGCGAGCGTCAGATGGGCTGTCCCTTCCCGCACGGGGCTCGCCGGCCCCCGGGCCAGCGCGGCGACGCCCCGGCCCAGGCGCGCGGCCAGGGCGCGGCAGGCCTCGGTCAGGGCGATGCCGGCAAAGGCGCGCGCGGTCGTCGCGGACATGGCGCATCCTCTTTGCCCGCGCGCGGCTACTGCTGCGCGGGCGGCGTCTTGGCCGGGAATTCCGTGAAGTAGCGCTCCACGAATTCGTCGATGACCAGGGCCGGCTTTTCCTTTTCGATAAATGGCTTGTCGAAAAAGCGCACCTCGCGCGAGGTCGAGGGATAGGGCCAGAGGTAGGTGGTCCTGTTGAAGTGCTCGGACAGGAAGGGAATGAGCTCGTGGGCGAAGGAATCCCGGAAGACCACGACATTTGGGCGGGAGGCGTCGTGGGTGTCCATGACCACGGTGGGCTGGAAATAGGGCGGAAGGGCATGGGCGGCGGCGGTTTCCACGGCCTTGCGCTGGAAACGGGGCGTGAAGGTCACGCGGCTTTCCGGGAAATAGTCGCCGAGCGCCAGCATGCTGGCCAGGCCGCCGTTTAAGTCCGGGGTGATGGCGATGTCGAAATCGCCCCGGATCTCCGGCTCGAACTGGGGAAACCACTGGCCCAGGCGCTTCATGATCTGCACGTAGCCGGCGAAGGCCCCGAACGTGGTCCAATGGGTGTCGGTGCGGTAGTAGGCCAGGGCCTGCCGTTTGACCTTGTTCATGGTGGGGCGCAGGTCGAGCACGGGCACGCCGGCGGCCTCCAGGGCGGAGACCAGCTGGTCCGTGCGGCTTACGGAACTGACCTTGTTGAACTGCGGCGGCAGGAATTCCGGGTAGACGGTGTGCTTGTTGGGCGCGACCACGATCAGGTAGCGGATGCCCCGGTTGGCCAGCCATTCGTCGCGCGCCCGGTAGATGTTCACCCAGCGTTCCAGTTGCGCCTGGGAGAACAGCCGCACCGAACGGTAGTCCTGGATGACGTTGAGGTCGTTGTTCTCCTGGGACAGGAACAGCCAGTCCCCCTTGCCCTTGATCACGGTTTGGTACTGGTTGACGGCCTGCAGCCAAAAGATGTCCAGGATGTTTTCCATGCGCACGAGCAGCTTGCGGAAGCCGAACGTCTTTTCCAGATAGCCGCGCTGGAGCACGTTGAAGGACTTGAACAGGTGGGCGATGGAGAAGTCCGGCAGCGTGGTCGGGTCGTTCTCCATGAGGTACACGTCCGGTGCGATCTTGAGGTAATGGTCGGCCAGGGGCAGACAGATCAGGCACAAAAACAGCAACGTGCCGGCAAGATACACCAGCTTGCGTGCGGGAGTGGAGACCGAAACCATGAACGCGCCCTAGAATTGAAAATAGATGAAGGGGTTGTGGGTGCCGCTGGCCAGGGACATCGCGCACAGGATGAACACCGCCGGCATGACCACCAGGCTGACCAGGGCCTCCACGCCGTCGTCCAAGGCCACCGGCCCGATCCGCCGAGGCGCGAGCAGCCGTTCCCGCACCTCCTTGAACCAGGGCAGCAACGGCGCGGAGCCGACCACGGCCACGGCCAGGACGATGGCCACCTTGGGGTTGAGAAAAAGTCCCAGGTGCCATTCCACGCCCGACCCCCGGGCGAAGCCGGCCATGGCCTGGAGGTAATGAAGCGCAACGGGCAGCGACTCGGCCCGGAAGAAGACCCAGGCCACCATGACCACGAGCAGCGTGTAGAGGTGGGCGAAAACGCGCGGCCCCTGGGTCAGGCGCTTAAACAGCGAAAAACGCTCCAGCACCGAGAACAGGCCGTGGAACATGCCCCAGATGATGAAGTTCCAGCTGGCTCCGTGCCACATGCCGCACAGGAAAAAGACCGTGACCAGGTTGAAGTACATCCGCGCCTTGCCGACCCGGTTGCCGCCCATGGGAATGTAGAGGTAGTCGCGGAACCACGTGGACAGGGAGATGTGCCAGCGCCGCCAGAACTCCTGGATGGAGCGCGACACGTAGGGATAATTGAAGTTCTCCATGAACTTGAACCCGAACATGTGCCCAAGGCCGATGGCCATGTCCGAGTAGCCGGAGAAGTCGAAATAGATTTGCAGCGTGTAGCACACGATGCCGAACCAGGCCACGGGCGTGGTCAGATGCTCGGCAGGGATGGCGAAGATCTTGTCCGCGGGCAGGCCCACCACGTTGGCGATGAGCACCTTCTTGCCAAGGCCGATGACGAAGCGGTTGATGCCCTTGGAGAAACGCTCGATCCCCACGGTGCGGTGGGTGATCTGGGAGGCGATGTCCTTGTAGCGGATGATCGGGCCGGCGACGAGCTGCGGGAAAAGCGAAATATAGAGCGCCGTGTTGGGCAGGGACATCTGGGGCGGCGTCTGGCGGCGGTAGATGTCCATGATGTAGGAGATGCAGTGGAAGGTGAAAAAGGAAATGCCGATCGGAAGGTGCACCTGACCGATCTGAATGGTCGGCAGTCCGATTTCGCCGAGCAGAAGGTTGAGGTTGCCGACCAGGAAATTCGTGTACTTGAAGATGATGAGCAATAGCAGGTTGAAGGCGATGGCCACGCCCACCTGCCGCTTGGCGTCGCTGCGTTCGTGGGCCTTGTGGACCCAGATGCCGAACGTGTAGTTAGCCACGATGGAAAGAATCATGATGACGATGTATTCGCCTTCGCCCCAGGCGTAGAAGAACAGGCTCGCCGCAAGCAGGATCCAGTTGCGCAGCCGGCCGAAGGAGACGCAGCTGAAATACAGGGCCAGCACAACGGGCAGAAAATAGAATAAAAAGGATGCGGAGCTGAATACCATGGTGAGATTGTATGGGTAGGGGGTTCGCGGCGTGCGCCGGGGAGCGGCGGGGGCCTGCCGGCCGCATGGCCGCCGCGCCCGCGTTTTCACGCGGGTGATCGCTCTTACCCAAGGACTTGGCCTTTGACAACTCCCGGGAGGGGACGCGTCCCGGCGGCCCCTTGCATTGCCGGGCCGCACGCGTACAAGGGGCCATGACCGCGCTTCCCCCCGATGTCGCCGCCGTGCGCGCCTCGCTCGCCGCCCTCGGCCCCGGCCGCGTCTGGCGGCCCGTGCCCGGTCCGGACGGGACGCTCCTCGCCCCGGGCTGCGGCCCCGGCCCCGAGGCCCTCGACGCCTACGTCGCCGGACTGGACGTGGTCGGGAAATCCGTGGCCGACCTCGGCTGCAACCTGGGCTATTTCACCTTCCTGGCCGCGCGCAACGGGGCGCGCCGCGTGCTCGGCTACGACATCGATCCCGAGGTCGCGGCCACGGCCAACCTCCTCGCCCGGCTGCATGGCCACACGAACGTCGACTTCGCGGCCCGGGACTTCCTTGCCGCCCCCGCGCCCGAGCGCTTCGACCTCGCCTTGTTCGTGGATTTCGTCGGACGGGGCGTCGTGGCCAAGGGCAAGCTCGCGGCCGTGGCCGCGGCAGCCGAGGCCTGGGCCCGCCGCGAGGCGTTTTTCACCCTGCACCTGGCCTATGCCCTGGACGAACTCGCCGTTTCGCCGGAGGTCCTGGCCGCGCGCCATCCCGGCTGCGTGCGGGACGGGCGTTTCTTCGTAGCCGAAGCCCTGGCCGCGCTGCTCGGCCCGGACTGGGACATGCGCAGGCTCACCAACGGCCGCCTCAACATGGGCGACGCCTCCCTGCGCACCAAAACCGCCCTGCTCTTCACACGTAAAGCCTAACCCCTTTCCCCCGTCGAGGAGGGTCCGGGAGGGGATCATCCCCTCCCGGCCGCCGGAGGCATCGTTCTCTTCCCTCCCCGTTACCCCGGCAACCGTTCCCGGGCCAGGGCCAGCCAGGCCCGGGCCGCAGGCGACAGGCGCGCGCCCCTGCGCCAGACCAGGGCTGCGCGCCAACGCAGGTCCGTCTCGTCCAGAAGCGCCACGTGCAGCGGCGCAAGGTCGCGCCCCTCGGTCAGGATGCGCGGCAAGAGCGCCACGCCGAGGCCCGAGGCGACCAGGGCGATGATGAAATCGACCTGGCTGCTGCGCGCCGCCGGCTCCGGCGCGAAGCCCCGCGCGCGGCAGGCCGTCTCGATGCGCGAGTTGAGCACGAAACCCTGCTCGAAAAGAATCAGGGGCATCTCCGCCAGTTCCGCGAGCTTGAGCGCCGCACGCCCGCCAAGGGGATGGTCGGCCCACAACACTGCCATCATCGGGTCGTCGCACACCGGCTGCCAGGCGAAGGCGTCCGGCACCGGCAGAAGCGACACAGCAAGCTCCACCTCGCCGGCGAGCACCGCCTCCTCCAGACGCGCGCTGCCCTGTTCGAGCAGCTCGATCTCCACGCCCGGATGCCGTTGCCGGTACTGCGCGAAAAGCGGCGCAAAAAGCCGCGCGCTGCCGAAAATCGGCAGCCCCAGCCGCAACCGGCCCGAGACCATGCCGCGCAAGTCCGCCAGTTCCGCGACCATGTGCTCGCCCTCGGCCAGCATGGCCACGGCCCGGGCGTAGACCAACTCCCCGGCCCCGGTCAGGCGCACGCCCGTGGCCAGGCGCTCGAAAAGCGCCTCGCCAAGCTCCGCCTCCAGCTGCCCGATGGCCTTGCTCACCGTGGACTGGGTCGAAAAAAGCGTCCGCGCCGCCCGGGAAAAGCCGCCCAGGCGCGCCACTTCCACGAAGGTTCGAAGATGCCGTAGTTCCATGGACATTCCAATACGGAATGGATTGGATTCCGACAATTCATTTCACAACTGCCCCGACTGTGCCTATTTCCAATTTCGTACAAGGAGTCGTCCCATGGATACGAAAATACACGCCATCGGCGTTCGGTTGGCCGGCGTCGCCGCCTATGTGACGCAGCTGGCGGCGCTGGTGGGGCTGTGGTGGCTGTGCCGGCTCGGCGTGCAGGCGCTCGACCTGCCCGTGCCGGCCGGCGTGGTCGGCATGCTCGCGCTCATCGCGCTTTTGCTCTCCGGCGCGCTGCCGGCGCGCCTGGTCCGGCGCGGCGCGGGCAGTCTGCTCGACCACCTGCTGCTCTTTTTCGTCCCGGCCTGCATGACCCTGCTCGACCACAGGGAACTGCTCAGCGTTACCGGGCTCAAGCTCCTGGCCGTGATCGTCGTCGGCATCCTGACCGTCATGGCCGGCACGGCCATCATCGTGGAACTGCATTTCAGGGGGAGGATGCGCCATGTCCGTTGAACATCCCGCGGTTTTCTGGCTGACGGCCACGCTCGCCGCCTATGTCGTCTCGCGCATCGTGCACCACTACGCGCGCTCGTTTCTCACCTCGCCGCTTCTGCTGACCTGCGTGTTGTGCCTGGCCCTGACCATGGGCCTGCACACGAGCTACAAGGAATACATGCGCGGCGGCCAGTGGCTGTTGTTGCTGCTCGGCCCGGCCACCGTGGCCTTCGCCCTGCCCATCTACGAGCACCGGGCGCTGTTGCGCCGGCATTGGCCCACGCTCGCCGTCGGCGTCGCCTTCGGCTGCGCCCTGGCCTTCGGCGGCTCGTGGCTGCTCTCGGGGCTGCTCGACCTGCCCCGGGACGTGCGCCTGTCCGTGCTGCCCCGGTCCTTCACCACGCCTTTCGCCATGGCCTTCGCCAAGGACGTGGGCGGCGCGCCGGACCTCGCGGCCGTGTGCGTCATCGCCACGGGCATCCTCGGCGCGTCGCTGGGCGGCATGTTGCTGAAGGTGCTGCCCCTTCGCTGCGCCCTGGCGCGCGGAGCCATGCTCGGCATGGGCGCGCACGGCGCGGGCGTGGCCCGGGCCCGGGAAATCGGCGACGAGGAAGGGGCCGTGGCCGGCCTCGTCATGGTCCTCGCCGGCGTCACCTGCGCCCTGATCGGACCGGCCCTGGCCCTGCTCGAATCCTGATCCCCTCCCCCCCCCCCGCCGCCCCCGCCCCATTGTCGCTGTCGCGGGCGGTCGAAAAGGGGTATGTCTTCCCGAACCCGCTCGAGGAGGCCCCCCATGAGCATGCTTTTTTCCCCCGTGGCCCTGGGGCCGCGTACGCTCGCCAACCGCATCGTCGTCGCGCCCATGTGCCAGTATTCGGCCGAAAATGGCCACCCCACCGCCTGGCACACCGTCCACCTCGGCACCCTGGCCGTCTCCGGCGCGGGCGCGGTCGTCATCGAAGCCACGGCCGTGGAACCGCAGGGCCGCATCTCCCCCGAAGATATGGGTCTGTGGTCCGACGCCCATGCGACGTCGCTCGAACGCACTCTGGCCCAGGTGCGCGCCTGCGCCGCCACGCCCATCCTCGTCCAGCTCGCCCACGCCGGGCGCAAGGCCTCCACGGCCAAACCCTGGGAAGGCGGCGAACAGCTCTCCCCCGCCCAAGGCGGCTGGACCACCGAAGCCCCCTCGGCCATCCCCTACGCCCCCGGCGAAACCCCGCCCCAGGCCCTCACCGCGGCCGGCCTCGACCGCATCGAACACGCCTTCGCCGCCGCGGCCAGACGCGCCGACGCCCTGGAACTCGCCGGCGTCGAAGTCCACTGCGCCCACGGTTACCTGCTCCACCAGTTCCTCTCGCCGCTGTCCAACACCCGCAGCGACGACTGGGGCGACAGCCTCGAAAACCGCCTGCGCTTTCCGCTGCGCGTCATCGGCGCCGTGCGCAAGGCCCTGCCCGCAAACCGCATCCTCGGCGTGCGCATCTCCGCCACGGACTGGATTCCCGGCGGCTGGGACCTCGACGACTGCGTCGTCTTCGCCAAGCAGTTCAAAGCCCTCGGCGTGGACTACATCCACGTCTCCTCCGGCGGCCTCGCCCCCGAGCAGCAAATCCCCGTCAAACCGGGCTACCAGGTGCCGCTCGCCGCGCGCATCAAGGCCGAAACCGGCCTGCCCACCGTTGCCGTGGGGCTCATCACCGAATCCGCCCAGGCCGAAACCATCCTCAGCACCGGCAAGGCCGACCTCGTGGCCCTGGCGCGCGGCATCCTCTACGATCCCCGCTGGCCCTGGCACGCCGCCGCCGCGCTCGGCGACCGGATCAGCCCGCCGCGCCAGTACCTGCGCTGCGAGCCGCATGCGCTGAAGGGGTTGTTCCGGTAGCGTGAAGGGGGAAGAGAAGGAGAGGAGAGAGGAGAAGAATAGGCCTCCGGCGGCCAGGCGGGGATGATCCCCGCCTGGACCTCCCCGGCGGGGGATGGCAAGTGAGTGGGAGGACGGTCGTTGGGCGGGGCGGTGGACCATGTGGTCGCGGAAATGGGGGCAACCCGCAGGCCGCAAAGCCGGCCAGCAC
>JAEWPX010000121.1 GCA_023399375.1 Pseudomonadota bacterium
GTGGGTTTCCCGCCCCCCGATTCTCTCTCTTTCTCCTCCCCTATCCTATCTCCCGTAAAATATCGCGGGCGGCGGCGGCGGGGTCGGAGGCTTTGGTGATGGGCCGGCCGACGATGATGTGGTCCGCGCCGGCGGCGATGGCGGCCCTGGGCGTGGCGGTGCGGGTCTGGTCGTCGCGGACGCTGTCCAGGGGCCGGATCCCCGGGGTGGCGATGACGGGTTTTGCGCCCAGGTTCTTGCGCAGGAGCGCGGTTTCGAGCGGCGAGCAGACGATGCCGTCGGCTCCGGCGGCAAGGGAGGTCACGGCGCGCAGCCGCACGAGGTCGGCGAGGCTGCCTGCGAAACCGGTTTGCTGGAGTTCGTCGGCCCCCAGGCTCGTCAGCACCGTGACGGCCAGGATCTTGGTATTGCCCTTGGCTTTCGCCGCCGCTTCCACCACCTGCGGATAGCCGTGCACCGTGGCCAGGGCGATGTCGTGGCCGGCGAGCTGGCTGACGGCCAGAAAGACCGTCTGCGGGATGTCGTGGAACTTGAGGTCCAGCATGACCTTGTGGCCCCGGGCGCTCAGCGCGTCGCACACGGCGAAGCCGGCCTCCAGGAACAACTGCAGCCCGACCTTGAAAAAGCCCACGTGCGGCGCGAGCCTGTCGGCCAGCTCCAGGGCGGCGGCGGCCGTCGGCACGTCCAGGGCGACGATGAGGCGTTCGTCGCGGAGAGCGGATTGCGGCATAGGCGGGGAACCTCCGGTTCGCGGCGCGCCTTGCCGACCGCACGGACAAGGCGCAAACCAACATGCGTGCTATTCGTATTCGAATAACATTGCCGTGTTTTGCAACGGACCGCAACGCTAGAGGTTGGCGTAGCGTTCGATGCGCTTCTTGTAGGCGGCGATGCCCTCGACCATGCCCTTGGCCAGGGCGTTTAAGTAGGCGTCGGAGGTCAGGCGCTTGGCCTCGTCGGGATTGGTGATGTAGCCGAGTTCCACGAGCACGGCCGGCATGTTCGCGCCGATGAGCACGAAAAACGGGGCTTCGTGGGGACCGCGGTCGCGGGTGCGCCAGGAGCCGCGCAGTTCGGCCAGGGAGCGTTTCTGCACGAGCCTGGCCAGATCCCTGGATTCGGCGGTCTTGGACGAGAGCATGAGGTCGGTCAGGATCGCCTGCAGGTCGCTGACCTTTTTCTGGGAAACGGCGTTTTCCCGCGCAGCCACGCGCACGGAATCCCGGGAGTTGGCGAGGTTGAGGGAATAGGTCTCCAGGCCCTCGGAGTCGGCGTCGCCGTGGGAGTTGCAGTGGATGGAGACGAACAGGTCCGCGCCTTTGGAGTTGGCCATTTCCGTGCGCGTTTCCAGCGGGATGAACACGTCCGTGGTGCGGGTGTAGAGGACGTTGAAGCCTTTCTTGCGCAGCGTCTCGCCGAGGATCTTGGCGAAGCGCAGATTCACGTCCTTTTCCGTCACGCCGTATAGCCCCTGCGCGCCGGGGTCCTTGCCGCCGTGGCCGGGATCGATCATGACCGTGCGCACGGAGAGCCCGAGCTGTTCGAGCAGGCTGCCCATGCGTTTTTTCGCTTCGGCCGAGGGCTTGAGGGGTGTGGCCTGCTTGTCGTCTCCGGGCGAGGCGGGAACGGAGCCTTTCTTGAGCTGTCCGGGCGGCGGCCCCTGGTCCGGGCCGCCCGCATCGGCAAAGACGTTGCCGAGCCAGGCGGAGGGCTTGGGGGTTTCGGGCTTGCCGCTTTTCGCGGCCTCGGCGCGATATTGCGAGCCCTTGGCCTCCCCCTGCCCCGATGCCGCGTTGAGGTCGAGGACGATGCGGAACGGATCGGCCTCGCTGTGGATTTCGTACTGGCGCACATCGGACAGCTCCAGCACCACGCGCACGGTCTCGGGGGTGAAATAACCCGCGCGCAGGCGGCTGACGGCGCCCTTGGCGAAACGCTTTTCCGACGGCACGTCCGCTCCGGTGCGGGTGTTGTCCAGGTCGATGTAGAGCAGTTTCGCGGTTTCGCCGCTTGCGCGCTTCTGCTCGAGGAGCTGGTAGCGGAACGCGGTTTCCCGGTCGAGGTTCAAGGTGAGCCGGCCGCCGCTCGTGCTTTGGGACACGGTCGCCCGGGTGAGCACGGCGGGTTTGGCCGGGCTTGCCGGCGGCGGACCGGCTTTCTTCTCGGGCGCTGGAGCGGCCGCCTTGGCCGGGGACTTCTCCGGGGCGGCCGGCGCGTCGAGCGTGGCCAGCATTTCCCGGGCCCGGGCGGTCATGTCGCCCTTGGGATGGCGGTTCAGCAGCAGTTCCAGGTCGGCCCTGGCTTCATCGGGCTTTTTGAGCGGTCCCTTGAGGATATCCGCGCGGCGCAGCAGGGCGTCGTCGGCCCAGGCGTGCTTGCGGAAGGCGTCGGCCATGCGCTTGTAGAGATCCGCCGCAGCCGCGTAGTCCGCGTCGAGGTAGGAGCGCGCCGCGAGTTCGGCGTTGGTCCAGGCCTGGTAATAGAGAATCTTCGCGGCCAGGGGATCGTTGCCCGCGGCCTTGGCCAGGGCGGCAAGGCGCGCGTCCAGGGCCTTCCACAGATCCCGCCGACCCGAGGAGCCGGGGTCCTTGCGCAGCCGGTCGAACTCCTTGACCGCGGCCTGGTAGTCCGTGGCCACGTCCGCAGCCAGGACCGGGCCGGCCGCGCAGCACAGGGCGGCGACCAGCGCCGCCGCCCGCAAGAGCATCCGAAGAAAAGCGCTTCCCGACACGCCGCAGGTCTACTCCACGGTCACGGATTTGGCGAGGTTGCGCGGCTGGTCCACGTCCTTGCCCAGGTAGTCGGCCATCTCGTAGGCGAAAAGCTGGAGCGCCGGCAGCATGAGGAAGGTGGACAGCGGCCCCCAGGCGGCGGGGATCTCCCAGGGATGGTCCACGTCGAGGTCGGCCCCGGGCTGGGTCAGGGCCACGATCTTGCCGCCGCGCGCCTGGACCTCCTGGAGGTTGGACTTGACCTTGGAGAAAAGCCCGTCCAGGGGGGCCAGGGCGAAGGTGGGGAATTTCGGGTCGATCAGCGCGATGGGGCCGTGCTTCATCTCGCCCGCGGCATAGCCTTCGGCGTGGATGTAGGAAATTTCCTTGAGCTTGAGCGCCCCTTCGAGCGCCAGGGGGTAGCACAGGCCGCGGCCGAGGTAGAGGAAGCTGCGCGCCTCGGCGTAGACGCGGCACAGCTCCCGGGCGCGCTGGCGCAGCGCCGGCAGGATGCCGTCGAGCAGCGCGGGCAGCCCCTCCAGGGCGGGCACGCATTTCTCGGCGGCTTCGGCCGGCAGCACGCCCTTGCGCTGGCCGAAGGCCAGGGCCATGAGCGTGAGCAGCACGAGCTGCGAGCACATGGCCTTGGTGGAAGCCACGGAGATTTCCGGCCCGGCCTGCGTGTGCACCACCACGTCGGCCTCGCGGGCGACGCTCGAACCGACCACGTTGCACAGGCCGATGACGCGCGCGCCGCGCGCCTTGGCCAGGTGGATGCCGGCCAGGGTGTCGGCGGTCTCGCCGGACTGGCTGATGGCGAGCACGGTGTCGCCGGGGCCGAGGATGGGCTCGCGGTAGCGCAGCTCCGAAGCGATCTCGACCCGGGTCGGGATGCCGGCCCACTGCTCGAGGAGGTACATGCCCCACAGCCCGGCGTGGTAGGAGGTGCCGCAGGCCACGATGAAAAGGCGTTCGGGCACGGGCAGGGCGTCGAGCTCGGGCAACAGCGCCCGTCCCGTGGCGCGGTCCACGCGGCCGGCAAGGCAGTCGGCGATCACGCGCGGCTGCTCGAAGATTTCCTTGAGCATGAAGTGCTTGAAGCCGCCCTTCTGGGCCGCGGACACGTCCCAGCTGATGTGGCGCACCTCTTTTTCCACCGGGGCCAGGGTGGCGGCATCCAGGACCTGCCAGGAACCGGCGTCGATGCGCGCCATCTCGCCGTCGTCGAGGAAGACCACCTCGCGGGTGTAGGGCAGAAAGGCCGGGATGTCCGAGGCCAGGAAATTCTCGCCCACGCCCACGCCCATGACCAGGGGCGACTGCTTGCGCGCGGCGTAGAGCATGCCCGGGTTGTCGCGGCTGACGACCACGATGGCGTAGGAGCCCTCGACCCGGGACAGGGCCTTGGAGATGGCTTCGGCGAGCGAGCCTTTTTCCTTGTAATAGTAGCCGACGAGCTGGGCCAGGACCTCGGTGTCGGTATCCGACACGCAGCGCACGCCCGCGGCGGCCAGTTCCTTTTTCAGCTCCTGGTAATTCTCGATGATGCCGTTGTGGACCAGGGCGACGGAACGGGAGGCGTCGGGATGGGGGTGGGCGTTTTTCTCCGTGGGCAGTCCGTGCGTGGCCCAACGGGTGTGGCCGACGCCCGAAGTGGCCAGGTAGACGTTCTGGGCGGCGAGCTTCGCTTCCAGGTTGGCGAGCTTGCCCTCGGCCCGGACCGTGACGAGATCCTTGCCCTGCAAAAAGGCCACGCCGGCCGAATCGTAGCCCCGGTATTCCAGGCGACGCAGGCCTTCAATGATGACCGGGACTGCCGGCCTGTGCCCACAATACCCAATGATGCCGCACATAAGTACTCTCCCGCCGCGCCGTTGGCGCAAGCCGTTGGCTCTGCGCCGCCGCGGACGACCGCCTCGCCCGCATGCAGCCGCAAACCGCATTACGGGGCTTCTTAGCCCGCCTGGGCAGGCGTTGCAACACGCGGCGGGGCCCCTCTCATTCCCGGACGAACCGTTTTTTGCACGGGTAATAACGATACACTTGCATTGAATGAGAAATTTTGACCCAATCCCGCAAACGTAATGGACAAAAGTTCCTCGACTACCAACCCGCCAGTATTCCAAATGAAATCGTGACTTCGCCCCCGCGCCGCCGCCTGCGTGACCGCCAAAATGGTGCGGCAAAGTCCCATGCCTTGCCCCCCTTTTGTCACATTCAAATCCATCCCCCTAAAATAACAAAAGATTAATTAAGGACCGGTATTTGCCATACGCTCGCAAACCCCCAAGGTGCGTCACGCGCAAAAGCAACGCATCCGGAAACCGCCTGCGGCTAAATGGCGGCTTCCCGCGGCGTTTCTGACGGACTTTGGGGCTGGGGCGGCGACCGTCCCGGCGGGACGCCCCGCGCCGGGACGGCTTTTTGAGTAAACGCGTGCTTTAGGCGGGAGGATTCGGGACGACATAAACCAGAAACGGTGGGGGGATGTGATGACGCTGGCTATCTTGATCGCCATTTCCTTGATGTGGCTGCCCGTGGCCCTGCTCTTCCTCGGCTACGGCGAAGCCAAAGGCACGGGGGCCATCTGCGCCTTCGTCGGCATCTGCGTCGTTATCGGCGCCTTCGTGAACGCCGTGCAAAACGACGCCTTCACCGCAGGCCTGCTCTTCGCCCACGGCCTGCTCTATTGCGTGGTGGCCTACGCCCTGCTGGCCGGGCTCACCAGCATGCACTCCGTCGGCAACGTCAGCTTGACTGTGGCTATTATCTCCTTCATCTATATGCTACTCTACTACCATGTGAAAGGGAGCGGCTACTTCACTCTGGCCTGCGCCGGCTACACGGTGCTCACGCTCGAGGTGTGGCTCAACGCCTACGGCAAACTGTCGGCCAAGCTCCTTGCCTGGTCGCTGATCATATGGGTCCCGGTCGGGCTTTACATCCCGGCCTTTCTGCTTCTGTCGGGCAAGCCGCTGCCGTTCTAGGCGCGCCCTGCCCATGGCCCGGACCGGTCTGCGGTCCGGGCCTGTCCGGTTTTCGCGTCGTCGGTTGCGTTTTGGGGAACAATCGCCTTTGGAGGAGGGAATCATGAAACGTGTGTTGTGCATTCTTGCGGCAGCCCTCATGCTGGCGGCCGCCGTCCGCGCCCAGGCAGCCACCGAGGTGCGGATGACGGGCGATGCGCTCGTCTACGGCAACTTCTTCGCCAACCGCAATTTCACCGGTTGGAACAGCGCCAAATGGGTCAACGAGGCCGGCACCATCCTGCCCGCCGGCAGCAGGACCGAAGACCGTTTCGAAATCTGGGAACGCTTCCGCCTGCGCACGGACTTCGTGGCCAACGAAGCCGTGAAATTCCGCTTCGGCGTCCTGGTCGAGGACGTCTGGGGCCACGGCACCTTCACTGCGGCCAACCCGACCACGGCCGTGGAAGTCTACCAGGCCTACCTGATGTTCAAGTGGCCGGGCTGCGACATCCAGATCTCCGCAGGCCTCCAGCCCGCGTCCATCCCGCAGTCCTCGTTCTTCGCCGGCAGCATCGTCTTCGACGAAAACGTGTCGTCCCTGATCATCACCGCGCCGCTGATCCAGGATCACCTGAGCATGGTCCTGGCCTACGTGCGCACCATTTCGAGCGACCGCACCTTCGCCCCGACCACCCAGTCGGTCTACGCCAACGAAGAAGGCTACATGCTGGCGCTGCCCATCACGGTGGAAGGCTTCAAGGCCACCCCGTGGGCCCTGTTCGGCGTGGGCGGCAAGGGCGGCCACTACCTGACCGAAGCCGGATGGGCCGAAGGCCTCATCTCCTCGGGTCTGTTCTCCATGGCGCCCGTGGGCTGGAAGAACAACTTCATCACCGCCCTGTGGGCCGGCTCCACCCTGGAAGTCACCGCGCTCGACCCCTTCAAGTTCTACGCCGACGTGATCTGGGGCCAGCACGGCATGAACGAGTACAGGAAGAACGTGCGCAACGGCTGGTTCATCGACGCGGCCGCCGAATACACCGGCCTGACCATGATGACGCCGCAAGCCTTCGGCTTCTGGTCCACCGGTGAAGACAGCTCCACCCGCAACGGTTCCGAACGCATGCCCAACTTCTTCCCCGGCTCCGGCCGCGGCGGCGAACACAACGGCGGCACCCAGAACTGGAACGCGGGCAACAGCTTCCTGTTCGACGGCGGCCAGGAACTGGTCAAAGGCTCCAACATGGGCATCTCGCCGCTCGGCGCCTACGGCGGCGGCGCGTCGCTCAACAACGTGAGCTTCATCGACCGCCTCACCCAGCGCCTGACCTTCGCCTACGTCCACGGCAACAACTCGTCCAAGGCCATCCGCTACGCCAACTTCGTCCTGGGCAGCAACCCGATCTTCCAGATGGGTCGCGACCTCACGGACAAGGAATGGGTCATCGGCCTGAACTTCGACTCCAAGTACATGCTCTACGAAAACCTGGCCCTGATCCTCGAAACCGGCTGGGCCCACCCGAGCGAGTTCCAGAGAAGCGTCTGGGGCCGCCGCCTCGCCAACAAAGCCGAAGACGCCTGGAAGGTCTCCTTCGGCCTCAAGTACACCTTCTAACTGCCAAGCTGCCGCAACCGACGCCAAGGCCGGCCCCCGTGCGGGGGCCGGCCTTTTTTTCAGGATGAAGATGCCTCCGGCGGCCAGGAGGGGATGATCCCCTCCTGGACCTCCCCGGCGGGGGGAAATGGTAAGCGAGTGGAGGCGTGGTTGGTGAGCGATGCGTCGGGGTCTGTGGTCGCGGAAATGGGGCGGCCCCGCAGGCCGCAAAGCCGGCCAGCAT
>JAEWPX010000157.1 GCA_023399375.1 Pseudomonadota bacterium
CCAGCCGAACACGCACTTGGCGTTGCCGCAGCCGAGCTGCTCCTTGCCCATGAGCACCGTGATCCCTTCCATGCGCGCGCCGATTTCGGCCTGGCAGAAGGTCAGGGCCTTGGCCGGCAGGTAGTAGCCGCCCTTGGCCTTGAAGGCGTCGAGCTCGGCCTGGTCGAAAAAGTATTTGACGGCGATGGGATAGTGCATAAGGCGCAGTTCATCCATGAGGATGCGCTGCATTTCCTGGTAGCTGAGCTTTTCCATGCTGACTCCTTTTGTATGGAAATGCGAAAAAATGCCAGGGGGTCGTGAGTTACGCCGGCGGCGGCGCGCCGCCCCGCGACCGTAACGGCTTTGTGATGGTAGTGGAGGTAGCGATTCGGGCAAGGCACTGTCAACAACAAAGCGCTTTTGCCTGATTTATCACGTACGGCGTGCCGCGTACGGCCCGAGGCAGCAGCAGGCTTGTGCTTTTTTGCACAAGCCTGCTGCGCTTATAGCGTTACCGCAATGCGGATATCAGCAGTTATTTTGCGATGATTCGACATACACGGACACTTTTTATAAGCAAAGCGTGATATCAGGCCTTGGGATAGCCCACGCTCTGCGCGAGCGTGACCCGCCGTCCGTCCGGAAGCCCCATGACCTTGGCCAGGGCCGCGCCGTCGAAGTTCGCCCGCACCACCGTGGCCAGCCCCATGGCTGCGCAGTAGAGATAGACGTTCTGGCTGATGAACCCCGTGTCGGCTCCGGCGTAAAAGGCTTTCTCCTCGGGCGTCGCCCCCGCCACCTTGCCCATGTCGGCCACGTAGACGAGGTCGACCGGCACCGTGGCCGCGAACGCCTGCTTGCCCGTGGCGGCGCGCAGATCCTCCGTGGAAAGCCGTTCCAGCCGGTGGTCCTTGGGTTCGTAGCGGAAAAGGCCGTCCGCCTTGGCCACGTAGACGTCGAGTTCCTGGCGGTTCATGGCCGTCGGGGCCGTATGCTTGCCGGCCTCGGGGCGGTTGACGCCGTTGGCCGCCCACAACAGCCCGGAGAGAATCTCCTCGGGCAAGGGACGCGTCTCGAAGCTGCGCTGTGTCTGCCTGGCGCGCAGCGCTGCTTCCAGGCTTTTGTCCCCTGGCAGCGCCGGCGGGGGCAGCGTCGCGCCCTGCGCCGCCATGCCCGCGCGCGGCGCGGCCAGGCCCACGGCGACGACGCTCGCGGCCAACAAAAAATGCCTTCTGTCCATACGGAAACCTCCTCGAACGCTCGGCGTTCGCGGCCCCTTCATACTGGCGGCCCATGGCGCGGGCAAGAGAGGCACCTGCGGGAAACCACCTCTTGCCGCCTCTATGGAAAAAAGCCATATATGGCGAAAGACACATCTTTCAACCCCGCGAACCAATGCCATGCCCGACGCTCCGGACACTCATTCCTCCCCGCCGCCCGCTGCCTGCGGCCCCCTTCTCAAGGCGCTCTGGGAAGCTGCCGGGGACATCGTCGTGGTCCTGGACGCCGCCGGCCGCGTCGTCCGCATAAGCGATGCCGGCCTGGCGCTGCTCGGCCTGGACCGGGAAACGGCGCTCGGGCGCGAGTGGCTTTCCTTCGCCGTGGCCCAGGACGACGTCCCGCGCCTGCGCCCGATCCTCGACGGCCTGGCTGCGGGCGACCATGCCGCATGGCCGGAACATGGCGTCATCACCCAGCGCGGCGTGCGGCGCATCCGCTGGAAAACGGCGCCGCTGCCGGCAGCCGGCCCGGAAACGGGCCGGCTCGCGGCCTGCGGCAACGACGTCACCGACTGCCTCGCAGCCACGCAGACCGCCCGGGAGAACGAGGCCGCCTACCGCCGCATTTTCGATGCGGTCAGCGATGCCATTTTCGTCCACGACCCGGACACGGGCCGGTTCCTCCAGGCGAACGAGCGCGCATCCACGCTGCTCGGCTACAGCCTGGAGGAGCTGCGCCGCCTGTCGCCGGCCGAGATCAGTGCCGGCTACCCGCCCTACTCCGCCGCCGAGGCCGGGGAGGAACTCCGCCGCGCCAGGGAAGGGCAGCCCCGGCTGTTCGAGTGGCTGGCCCGGGAAAAGTCCGGCAGACTGTCCTGGGTGGAGGTCAACCTGCGCCGCGCCGTCCTCGACGGCCAGGAACGGATCATCGCCGTGGTGCGCGACATCACCGAACGCAAGACGGCCGAGCGGGCGCTGCGCGAGAGCGAAAAAAAATTCCGACAGCTGGCCGAGGCCATCGGCGAGGTCTTCTGGCTCGGCTCTGCGGACTGGAAGCGGATCTTCTACATCAGCCCGGCCTACGAACGGCTGTGGGGCCGCAGCACCAAAAGCCTCTATGAAGCCCCGCTCTCCTGGATCGACGGCGTCCATCCCGACGATCGCGACGTGGTTCTCGGCGCGCTGGCCACGGTAGCCGGCAAGCCCCTCAGCGCAGGCTCCTTCCCCGAATACCGGGTGCTGCGGCCGGACGGCCAGGTGCGTTGGGTGCAAGCCCGCTTCTTTCCCGTGGCCGACGACTCCGGCGTGGCCACCCGCGTGGCCGGCATCGTGGAGGACGTCACCGCCCGCCATGACGCCGGGGAGGACCTCAAGCGCGTCAACGAACGCCTGGAGGTGATGGTGCGGGAGCGGACCATGACGCTCAACCGCATGAACCAGGAGCTCATCCGCGAAGTGGCCGAGCGCCGCGAGGCCGAGGCGGCCATGGCCGCGGCCAAGGAGGCGGCCGAAGCAGCCAGCCAGGCCAAATCCGTTTTCCTGGCCAACATGAGCCATGAAATCCGCACTCCCTTAAACGGCATCCTCGGCATGGCGCAGGTCCTGGCCGCGACCGAACTGGACGAAACGCAGCAGGGATTCCTCAAGGACATCGAGGACAGCGCCGGGGCGTTGTTGCGGATCATCAACGACATTCTGGATTTCTCCAAGATCGAGGCCGACCGCCTGGAAATCTCCATGGAGCCCATGAGCCTGCGCGGGGTCCTGGCGTCGGTTGCGGCTTCCCTGGGCGTGCTGGCCGCGGACAAGGGCCTGGGGCTGTCCACGGAGGTGACCGAGGACGTGCCCGACCTGCTGCTCGGCGACGCCGACCGCCTACGCCAGGTGCTGCTCAACCTCGCCGGCAACGCCATCAAGTTCACCAAGCGCGGCGGCGTCGTCATCGGCGTGCAGTGCGTGGAAACCTGCTTGCCGCCCGAGGCCGCCGCGCAGCACCCTTCCCAGGAGCTGCTCTTCACGGTCAGCGACACCGGCATCGGCATTGCCCCGCAAGACCTCGAGCGCATTTTCGAACCCTTCACCCAGGCCGACGGCTCCTACACCCGCCGTTTCGGCGGCACGGGCCTGGGGCTCGCCATCACCAAGCGCCTCGTGGCCCTCATGGGCGGGGACATCGCCGTGGAGAGCGTCCCGGGCGAGGGCTCGGTCTTCACGTTCACGGCCGTCTTCGATCTGGAGGCCGACGCGCCGGAAACGGCCGCCCCGACGCAGGGCGTCGCGCCAGCGCCGCTGCCGCCGCTGCGGGTGCTCGTGGCCGACGACAACCGCGTGAGCCGCGACATCATCGAAAAGTGGCTCTGGCAGCGCGGCCATGTCGTCAGCGCGGCGGGCGACGGCAGGCAGGCCCTGGATGCCGCGACCACGGCCGCCTTCGATCTCGTGCTCATGGACATCCAGATGCCCGGCATAAACGGCCTGGAAGCCGCGCGGGGCATCCGCGCCCTGCCCGATCAGGACAAGGCCTCGGTCTACATCGCCGCGGTCACGGCCCACGCCATGCCCGGCGACCGCGAACGCTTCCTGGCCGACGGCCTCGACGACTACCTGTCCAAACCCGTGGCCCAGGCCGAACTGGACCGCGTGCTGACCGCCGCCGCCCGGCGCGCCCGGCCCGAGGCCTTCCCCCCGGAGGACGGCGCCACGCCTGCCTGAAGCCCGCCAGCCGTTCCCCTGCGCACGGCGCATCGTGACCGCCAGAGCCGCCAAACGCACGCTTCGCCCTTCGCCGCGCGGAGTGCACTCTTTTTGCATGGCTTCCGGCGTTCCTTTGCCGTGCGAAGGACGGGAGCACCCCGTGCCACAGTCCCGCCTGGAAAAAACCGCCGCATTCGCCTCGGGCCTGCTCTTCGTGGCCTGGATCGGCGGCAGTTGCGGCGCGGCGGCCTACAAGACCGTGTACTGGCTCATTTTCAGCGTCTGGCCGGAGACCGCCCTTTACGGCCTCGCGCCTGCCGCCGCCGTCCGTTTCGTGCTCACCCTGCCGCGCGAGGAACTCCTTTCCCGTGCCCTCCTTGCGCTGCTCACCACCGACCTGCTGACCTACATCCTCGTCGTACCGCCGCTTTTGCTGGTCCCCTGCCTGGCCTATCTGCTCTCCGGCCGCCGGCCGGGGCAGGCCTGGCGCATGGCCGCGCGCCCCTTTGCGCCTGCCGGCCGCCGGACAGAGAGCGACGGCGCCGGCCGGGATTTCTTCCGGCGCAATCGTGGATTTTCCGCTCTGGAGCGCGGCAAGAAATCCACGGATTGTGGATAACGCCTTGCCCCCACAACGCGCAAACGGCCCGGGTGCATCGCGCACCCGGGCCGTTCGTCTCTCCCCCTATCGGGGTGGGCCAGGAG
>JAEWPX010000062.1 GCA_023399375.1 Pseudomonadota bacterium
GGTTTGGCGTCGCGGCCGGCCAGCTCGCGCCGGGCGCTCTCGCGGCCGGCGAGCCCGGCCTCGATGCGCCGCTCCGCATCCCTGGCCCGGGCGGCGAGCGCTGCCGGCAGCGGCCCCTTTTCGCGCAGGGCGCGGTAGGCCGCGTCCGCACCGGAAACGTCCTTTTTGCGCAACAGCGCCTCCACGGCGTCGAGCCCGGCCAATGCCGCGACCTCGGCCTGCCTGCGAGCGGCGACGACCTGCTCGCGCCAGCCGGCCACGGCCGCATGGCCCGGGCGCACGGCCTCGGCTTCGGCCACGGCGTCGAGCGCCAGGTCGAAACGCTTGGCTCCGAGATAGTCCCTGGCCCGGGCCAGTGCCTCGGACACGGCATCGCGGGCCCGCGTGAGCTTGTCGCGCCTGGCGGTCAGGGCCGGGTTGCCCGGGGTCAGCGCCAGCATGTCGTTGACGGCCAGGATCGCGCCGTCCAGGTCGCCGGCGGCGGTGCGCTTGTCGGCATCGGCCGCAAGGGCCGCAAGCCGCCTGTCTCGGTCGAGGCGGTGCGCCAGGGCGCTTTGCAGGGAGGCCAACCGGGCATGGCGCGGGCTGATCTTCGCGGCCTCGGCCAGGGCGCTTCGCGCCTCGTCGGGCTTGCCTGCGGCAATGGCCGCCTCGGCCTTGTCCTCGGCGTGCACGAGCCGCTCGCGCGCCTGGGCGATCTCGCCGCGCGCCCGGGAAGCGCCGGGATGCTCGGGATCGAGCGCCACGGCCTCGGTCAGGGTCGCCAGGGAGGCGTCGGCCTCGCCAGCGTTCCACTGGTCCCTGGCCCGGGCCAGGCGTTCGTCCATGCGCCAGGCCTTGTCCTTGCGCGCGGCGATGGCCGCTTCGAGTTCGCGGGTCGCCGCGAAACGCGGGTTGACGGCGCGGGCCTCGTCGAGGGCCAGGGCGGCGCTGTCGAAACGTTTGGCCGCAAGGTAGGCGGAGGATTGCTTGAGAGCGGCAAGGAGCCGTTCGCGGTCGGCCACCAGGCGCTCGCGCGCGGCCTTGGCCGCGGTGTGGCCGGGATCGAGGCGCAAGGCCTCGCCCGTTTTGGCGATGGCTTCGTCCACTGCGCCGGCATCCCAGCGCTCGCGGGAGAGGGCCAGCAGCTTGTCCACCCTGTCCAACACATCGCGGCGCGCGGCCGCCTCCCGGCGCAGGCCCTCGATGGCTCCGGCCCGGGCGTTGACCTTGGCCGCCTCGCCGAGCATGGCCGCGACCTCGGAAAAATCGTCCGAGGCCAGCGCCGCGCCAGCCTTGGCCAGGCAGGAATCCAGCCGCGCCTTGTCCCGGTCGATGCGCTCCAGGGCGGCCAGGGCCGGAATGTTTTTCGGATTGCCCCGGGCCGCCTTGGCGGCAAGCGAAAGCGCCCGGTCCGGATCGCCCTCGGCCCAGGCCTGTCCGGCCGCGGCCACGAGCCTGTCCGTCTCCCGGGCCTTGGCCACGGCCGTGTCCAGGACTTCCCGGGACACGGTCACGTCGAAGCCGCCCTCGCCCTTGCCAAGGAGCAGCCCCCGGGAATCGCGCACTTCCAGGGTCGCCTTGCACGCGCCGAGGTTTTCCCGCGAGACCGCGATCTCGCGGCCGTCCTCGCCGCCCCGCACGCGCGCTCCCGGGCACAGGCTCCAGCCGTAGGAAAGGGGCGCATGACGCGGCGGCGGCGACACGGCGGCGCGCAGCCGTACGTTTTGCCCCACGGCCACGCCGTCGGCCGGCACCGGGCCCTCGCCTTCGCGCCAGACCGTGGCCGGCGCTTCGAGCAGCCCCTTGTTCTCCACGGTAACCGTGTACGGCCTTGCCGCGACCTTCATGGCAGCCGCGCCGAGGTCGGCTTCCTTGCCGGATTCCGGGCGGGCCGTGGCCGTCACGCGCACGGGCACGCTCCCGGCCGCGGTGGGGTAGAACGTCAGGGCGCGCTCATCCACGCGCACGAGCCGGGCCGTGTCCGGCAGCGGGTCCCAGCGGAATTCCACGCCGTCGTGGACCGGAAAATCGCGGATCGACACCGTGACCTCCTCGCCCACGAGCGGCGAGGCCGGCTGCACGGACAAGGCGAAGGCAGGCTTGCCGATGTCGAGGTCCACGGGTTCGGACACGGCGGCCAGCCCCTTGGATGGGCCGGCGCGCGGCACCACCTCGACCCAGACGCGCTGATGCCCGGGTTGCAAAAAGACGGCCGTGTTGGTGAATGGCCCTTCCCGTTCCAGGAACCGGGCTCCGTCGTCGCCCTTCCAGCGGCACACGTAGCCGTCCGGCCCCAGTTCGCGGTTGCCGTCGAAGAGGTGCGCCTCGAACGAGGCCGCGCCGCCCACGCGCACCGCGCCCCCGGCCGGGGCGCTCTGGCGCAGTTCCACCCGAAACCCCGAAGCCTCGCCGTCGCGGACTGCCGGGCCGTCGTCCCTGCGAGGCGCGGCGTCGGGCGCGCGCACGGCCGCCTGGGCCGGATCGGCGCACCAGCCGGGCGCGGCCGGCGCGGCGAGCCACAGCGCCAGGGCCAGGGTCAGGACGAGGAGCGGGGGCAACGCCCTGCTTCCACAAGAGGGTATGATATGCCGCATCACGATGTCGCTTCCTTGCGTTTGCACAAATGAAGCAGCAATCGTGCCAGGAAAAAATCGCCGCCCCCTCTAAGGGAAGCGCCGCAGCGTCCGAAAGGAACCGGGCAAGGAGAACGTCATGAAAAACGCCATCGCCCGCATCCAGGAAACCCCCGGCCACGTGCTCGACATCCGCCAGCCCGAACACGCCGCCAAGTTGAGCGAGGCATTCGCCCGGGAGCGCCTGAACGTGCAGGCCGCGCTGGCGGAACTCGCCGCCATGCGCTACGGCGACGCCGCCGCGCGCGAGGCCACGGCGTTTACCACCATGGAGCCCATGCCCGGCCACGGCCTCATGGCCCGCGCCCCCCGCGAAGTGCTACGCCTGCGCGCGGCGCTGTTTCTGGTTTCGTGCCACGAGCACAGGCTCAATTAGGGTGGGGGAAGAGGGCCAGGAAGAGTCGTCCGTCCGGGCCGGCGTGCATGAGGGAAAGGCGCACGGAGGCTTTCGAATGAGCGTTGGTCGTGAAATGATTTCAAGGTATTGTGAAACGGAAAAACAAGCGCGGCGCTGCAACACCCTGCAACGCCGCGCAAACCATGCACGACATCAAACTTTACTTCTCAAAACACTGCAGTGATTTGTCAATATCCTCGTCGGACATGTCGATCTTGAGCGTGAGCGCCCTTGCGTCCTTCGCCACGGCAAGAATGATGGCTATGATGTCTCGTATGCCGACACACACCTTCCCGACGAGAGGGACATCAATACAAAACTTCACATCGGCATAGGAATCCGGCCTCGTCAGATCGATACCGTCCCCTTTGACATCGCCAGTAACATCATACAGGACTACACCAGACCAAATCACATGCCGGCATCTTATCTTGAAGAGAAAATTGGCCACAGTCCCCGAGACTTCGAATTTCTCACACCAAGCGTTTCCTTCATTGCCTGCCGCGAGTCCTTTCAGGTAATTGACGACTTCCTGAGCCACCAAAGAATTGCAACCACTCATAGCATCCTCCACGGCAAAACTGTTCTTTTACAATGGACAGACACCTTAGCCGCAAATCAGTGCGCCGTTTTGACTTCGATATCGGCAATCAACTTGTTTTCATAAAATATACTTACGATTTTGCAGGTCGTTGCCGCAGACTCCAGATCCTCCTCATAGCGACACGGTACCCATCGATCGCTTGGAGCATCGTTTCCCGCCGAAGGGACCAAAGGTTTTAACGCCAAATCGAGAATAAGAATCGTATCATTTATCCCCTGTGGAACTCTTTTTGACAGCACGGGCCGTACTCCGAGGAGTTTCAGCAGCATCTCCCCTGTCACATATAGAGTACGTTTGCTCATTGGCATTACATCAATCCATGCGTTCCAATTCCTAGTTTCCATACTCCCCCCTTCTGCGAATTCATCTTTTTCTTACAACAGACAGTCTGCTCCATGAATGTTTGCCTTGACGGCACAACGCCCCAAAGGACCTCCTTATGTACTGCGACCTGTTTCTCATGTTCCCTCTCCACGATATGCTCCAGTCGGGATAGCCGCGCCCAAACGACCCGGGCAATCGCGGCCCCGGCGCACGCAGACGTCGAACCGCTCCCAGGCAAACGCCCCTGGGGCCCTCTTTCGAGGCGTTACCGCCATGCGAAGTTGCATCACAGGCGGCACCAAACAAAAATACCCTTTAAACACAGAGGGATAAGTCATAGTCAAGAATCATCATATGCCATCCTCTGAAATTATCAATAGACTTATATTGTTTTTTGCAAATACTCCTCGGCAGATCTTCCCGCGAAATCGCGTGCCGCCGTTCAAGAAAACCATCCCCAATAAAAAAGCCGCGCCCCTCGTACCGGGCGCGGCTTTCAAAAGCCAAAAAGAAGAATCGGGACGTCAGCGGCCGAGGCCGAGCTGTTCCATGAGCACGCCGAAATCGAGGTTGGCGTTGATCAGCTGCGCGCCCTGGCGGATCTTGATCTCGTCGCGCAGCTTGTGGCGCATTAAAAGCGTCTCCATTTTCTTGGCCACGGTATAAGTGTCCTCGCGCACCACGATGATGGGGATCTCCAGCACCTCGGAGCGGGTGAGGATGATGTCGTTGGGATAGAGGTTACCCGTGAGCACCAGACACGGGCTGTCGCCCTCGAGCGCCACGAGATGCACGTCGGAGCGGTCGCCGCCGACGATGATGGCGGAATTTTTCTGCCGCCTAAAGTGCGTCATGAAGTTTTCCACCTGCATGGTGCCGATGAGGAAACTCTCCACGATGCGGTCGGCCTTGTGGTGGGCGGAAATCACCTTGCCACCCAGGCGGTCGGCCAGGTCGGACACCTTGATGGCGGCCATGAGCGGGTCCTTGGGGATAATGCCAAGCACCCGGATGCCCCGGTCGCGCAGGAAGGGGGCGATGAGCGTGTGCGTCTCGTCCAGGAAGTTCTGCGCCACGTCGTTCAAGATGACCCCGGCCAGGTGGTCGCCGAGCTGCTCGCGCAACACGAGCAGATAGTCGTAGTTGAGCTCCTTGGAATAGCGGTCGATGACCACGGCCTTGAGCCCGAGCTCACGCACCACGCGCACGCCGTCGGCGTTGCAGTATTTGCCGGTGTGCATGCCGCCCGAACCGCCGATCAGGGTGACGTCCTTGCCGGCCGCCACTTTCTCGTAGGCGTCGCGGATCATGCCCATCACGTCGCCGGTCTGGTTGCGGAAGGCCTTGACCTGGAAATCATGGGAAGCGATGATCGGGGTCAGGGTTTCCGGCGCTTCGTCCGTGCGCAGGATGCGCTGGACATGGTAGGCGTCGTCGTCCCACAGCCGGCCGTCGATCTCCCGGGGCATGGCCCCCACGGGCTTCAAGTAGCCTACGCGGTAGCCTTCCTTCTGGAAACGCAGCCCAAGGCCCATGACGACCATGTTTTTACCGGAATATCCGGCGGTTGCGCCAATATATAATCCAGCCATGGTGCCTTCCTCCTGTGGCTGCTCGGGAAACGCCCTGCGCCGCCTTCGGCTGCCTCGGCATAAAATGCCCGCACCGGCCGGGATAATCAAGCCAATTGCCGGCGCACAGGGGAAAAACCCGCCGCCAGGCCGCGGCGCCCTTGCCAACGCGCCGCGAAAGGACGAAAACCGGCCGCGCCGTCCGGCACCCGATTCGTCACCCCGACGGCAAAGCGTTTGGAGCACGCCCCATGTCCGATGATACCGCCGCCCTCGCCCGATCCCTGGGCCACGCCTTTGCCAGGCCGGAGCTCCTGGCCACGGCGCTGACGCACAGCTCCTTTGCCAACGAACGCGGCGACGTCGCCAACCACAACGAGCGCCTGGAATTTTTAGGCGACGCAGTGCTCGAGTTGTGCGTGTCCGAAGAAATTTTCGCCCGCTATCCCGAATCCCCGGAAGGCGAGCTGACCCTGCTGCGTTCCCAGCTCGTCAACGAGGGCAGCCTCGCCGCCATGGCCAGGACCCTGCGTCTGGAGGAGCATATCCGTCTGGGCAAGGGGGAGGAAAACCAGGGGGGCAGGGCGCGGCCGGCGCTTTTAAGCGACGTGTTCGAGGCCGTGATCGGCGCGCTGTTCCTGGACGGGGGCTACGCGGCGGCAAGGCGCTTCGTGGCCGAGACGTTCCGAGACGTCTGGCCGGACAGGCCCCTTGCGCCCAAAAGCAAGGATTTCAAGAGCCGACTGCAGGAGCACACCCAGAGGACCCACAAGGCCCGGCCGGTGTATGCGCTGCTCGGCAGCGACGGTCCCGAGCACGACAAGCGCTTTCGCGTGCGCCTGACCCTGCCGGACGGCCGGGAACTCACGGCCGTGGACAAGAGCGTGAAAAAGGCGGAACAGCTGGCGGCCCGCATGGCCCTGGAAAGCCTCGCGGACGTTGCGGCCGAAGTTGCCGACGGGAATTCCTGAACCCGCTTCCGGCGCGGCCCGCGCCATTTCGCGTCGCGACGGCCCCTGTCAAAAAATTGTCCGCTCGCGGCGCGGCCCATTCGGACCAGGGAGGGACCGGCGTCGCGGTCCCCGCCTCCCTGGTCCTTTTTCATAACCCACCAATGCCTTGCGCCTAGCCGCTGATAAGCTGCATGGCCATCTTCGGCAGCGAGTTGGCCTGGGACAGCATGGCCACGGCCGACTGGGTGAGAATCTGCTGGCGCACGAATTCGGTCATTTCGTTGGCCACGTCCACGTCGGAAATCTGCGATTCGGCGGACTGGAGGTTCTCGGCCTGGATCTGCAGGTTGGAGATGGTGTTCTCCAGACGGTTCTGCAGGGCACCCAGGTTGGCGCGAATCTTGTCCTTGGACACGATGGCCTGGGTGATGGCGTCCAGGGCCTGCTGCGCCTGCTCCTGCGTGGAGATGCTGCGCCCGGCCTTGCCGGTGGCCGCGCCCATGCCCACGCCCAGTGCCGACGCCGTGGAGTTGCCGATCTGGACGTAGTAGTAGTCCTCGGCGCTGGAGTTGCCCGTACCGAAGTGGACCTTGAGCTTGCCCGACGGCGTCATGGTGTTGCCGGTATGGGTGCCGCTCGAAAGGTTGCCGTTTAAGAGGTAGATACCGTTAAAATCCGTGGCCATGGCGATTCGGGTGATTTCCGAGGCCATCGCCTGGTATTCCGAGTCGATGATAAGGCGCTGGTCCGAGGTGTAGGTGCCGGTGGCGGCCTGTTCGGCCAATTCCTTCATGCGGATGAGCTTTTCGTCCACGACCTGAAGCGCGCCGTCCGCCGTCTGGATCATGGAGATGGCGTCGTTGGCGTTGCGCACGCCCTGGTTGAGCGTGGAAATATCCGACCGCATGAGTTCGCGAATGGCCAAGCCCGCCGCGTCATCGGCGGCGGTGGTGATGCGCAGGCCCGAGGAAAGACGCCTAGTCGACGTCGCCAACGCACCGTACGAATTGGATAAATTTCTTGAGGCGTTCATCGCCATCATGTTGTGATTGATGACCAGGGACATAAAAACCTCCTTGTTGCAACCAGACGTTCCTTGTTGGTTTTCCCCTTACAGAGCACAAGTCGTACCAAGCAAAGTATATCAATTTATATCATGTGGTTACGATAACTTTCGACGCCCCTTAGGCAAATTCTACCGTGCGCAGCGCCAAACTCCCCGCGTTCGCGGCCACAGGCGACAGCCCCGGGCCGGTCGCGCCTGCAAAGTTTTCCGCAGCCGCAAACAAAAAGGCCGCCTCCCGTGCGGGGGGCGGCCTTGGCGCATCCGGGGGAATGCGGCGCTAGCGCTTGAGCTGGATGACCTCGGAGAGCATGGAGTCCACGGTGGTGATCGTCTTGCTGTTGGCTTCGAAGCCGCGCTGGGTCACGATCATGTTCACCATCTCCGTGGCCATGTCCACGTTGGACGATTCCAGGGTGTTGCCGGAGACCGAGCCCACGGAACCGGAGTTGGCGCGGTTGGTGGTGCCCTGCCCCGAATCGAGGGTGGCCTTGTAGAGGTTGTTGCCCTCGCGGCTTAAGCCCTGGAGGTTGGTGAAATTGGACAGGGCCAGCACCCACAACTGGAGCGTCTGTCCGTTGGAGAAGCTGCCGGTGAGCACGCCGTCGGAGTCCACGGAGACACTGGTGAGCAGGCCCGCGGTGTAGCCGTTTTGTGAGCTGAACACGGTGGAGGAGGACGTCGCGTAGTTGGTGGTGACGTTGCTGTTGATCTTGAGCGTCGCCGGATCGAAGTAGGCCAGAGTGGTGGGGTCGTTTTGCGTGACGCCGGACAGGTTGCCGGTGCCCGTGGGGTCGGTGAAGCCGCTCATGTTGCGCATGCCCAGGTTGAAAGTAATCGGGGTCGCATTGCTCTGGTCGGTGAAGCTGGCGTTGGAGACGCCCTTGAAGTTCGCCGTGAGCGTGGGATAGCCGTTGGAGGTCTGGGCAACGCCCCAGTCGGTCGCATTGAATGTCGTGGAGTTGGTGTATGCGCTGGTCAGCGTATAAGAGCTCATGTTGGTCATGGACCCCGAGGAATCGAAGGTCATGGTACCGACCATGAGCAGGCCCGCTTCCTTGGAGTTCGGATAGAGGGCGGCGCCGTTGGCGTCCACCCGCCCGTCCTCGGAGGGATCGCAGGTCACGGCGTACTCCCAGTACTCGCTGCCGTTGTCCCGCATGACCTTGTCGTAATACGTGGTCAGGACATGGGGCGAGCCGTTTGCGTCGTACACCTTGAGCGTGGTCTGGTAGGTGTAGTTGTCCGAGGACATGGCCGGGCTTGTCGTGCCGTCCCAGCTCTCGCTCATGGCGTAGAAATAATCGTTTTGCGTGGCATCGCGGGTGGCGGCGCCCTTGGAGTCGGAATCCAGGTTGGTGATGACCGTGACGTTGGTGGTGGCCTTGGCCGGACTGGAGTATGAATCCAGCACGATGTCCTGGATTTCTCCCGCGACCGGCGTCTGGCTGAGCGTCGTGCCCGAGGCCGTGGCGGAATCGATCTTGTTCTGGTCCACCTTCCAGCCCTGCACGGCAAGGCCCGTGGGCGTGGTGAGATAGCCGCTCTTGTCGAAGCTGAAGTCGCCGGCCCTGGTATAATAGGTCGTGGTGTTGCCGGTGTTGAGCATCTTGCCGTTGGACCCGACCTGGCTCTTCTGCTTGACCATGAAGAAGCCGTTGCCGCTGATGGCCATGTCCAGGTTTTCGCTGGTCGTTTCCAGGCCGCCCTGGGAAAAGTCGTTGACGATGGCGCCCACGCGCACGCCGCGCCCGACCTGGCCCACGCCGGCGGCGGTGCCGATGGAGGCGCTCATGAGGTCCATGAAGTCAGCGCGAGCGCCCTTGAAGCCGATCGTGTTGGTATTGGACAAATTGTTGCCGATGGTGGTCATCCGCGTCGAGTTCGCCTGCAGGCCGGAAACACCCGACCACATCGCTGTTCCAAGTCCGACTCCCATAGTATTCCCCCTTTGCGTCTATGCCCGGCGCAGCTCAGGAACCCGTATCGCTTGAGCTCGACGTTTCATTGATGACGTTGGTGATGTCCGTGAAGGCCGCATACCGGTCGTTGCCGATATCCAGGTAATACGTGCCCTTTTCCTGCTTGATGCCCGTCACCGTACCGGTCATGGTCGAGGTAGTCTTCAAGATGTTGCCGTCGGCGTCGGTGGCGGTCATCGCCACCTGGTACTGGCCGTCTTCCATGACGTTGCCGTCGTAGTCCTTGCCGTCCCAGGTGAATTCGACTTCGCCGGCCTTGGTGGCGCCGAGGTCCACGGTGCGCACGGTCTGTCCCGCGCTGTCCATGACGTTGACCAGGCAGGTTTCGGCGTCGTTGGGCAAGGTGAAGGTCACGGCGGTGGCCTTGCCGTCGGTGAGGCCTACGGCCGAGCCCGTGGCTTCGATCTTCTTGCCGATGAAGTTGACCGCGCCCATGAGCTGCTGGGTCTCGCCGACGGAGGCGAGGTTCTCGATGCCGGTGTTGATTTCGGTGAGCTGCTCAAGGCTCGAGAACTGGGCGAGTTCCGCCACGAATTCCTTGTCGTCCATGGGGCTCAGCGGATCCTGGTACTGCAGCTGGGTGACGAGCAGTTGCAGGAAGGCGTCCTGCCCCAGGGAGTTGGTCTTCGTCGTGGACGAGGACGAGGAGGAGGACGAGCTCGAGCTGCTACTGTTGCCGAGAAGGCTGTTGATGTAACTCATGACGTTCTCCCCGCGTTAGGCGAAAAGGTCGAGGCCCTGGGCACGATCGGCGAGCGTGGGCGGCACGAAGCCGTCGCCGTCGCCGCTGAAATCCGACACGCCGCCCTGGAGCAGACGCTGGCCGGAACGCATGCGTTCGGCCGATTCGCGCTGTTCGCGGGCCATGTTGTGCTGTTCAGGGCTTTGCCAGGCGTTCTGGTTGTCCTTGGCGATGCCGGTCTGCACTTCGAGCTTGGTCACCTTGAAGCCCTGGTCCTCGAGGGTCTGCTTGATCTTGGCCGCCTGCTCGTTGAGCATGGCCGCGGTGTCGGCCTTGTCCGCCGCGATGACGGCACGGACTTCCTTGTCCTTGACGGTCAGGGTGACGCTCAGCTTGCCGAGGTCTTCAGGCGTCAGCTCCAGGGTGAGCTGCTTGGCGTCCTGGCCGACGTTGCGCAGGATGCCGGTCTCGACCTGGCGCGCCACGCGGGCGGCCATGGCGGCGTCGAACGGCTTGCCCGCGGCCTTGCCGGCCGCCTGGCCGTTCACGGCGTCCATGGCGGCCATGGTCGCTGCGGTCTGGCCGGTTGCGCCGTTCGTCGCTGCGCCCGAGACCGTTCCCGCGCCCTTGTCCATGCGAATCTTTCCCGCCAGTTCGGCCCAGGCGCCTTCCTGCCCCGTCTGCTGGGAGAAGCCGCCCGCCGCGCCGCCCTGCTGTCCATTCTGGCCATTCTGTCCGACATTCTGGCCGGAGGCGTTGTGCTCGGAGGCAGGCTGCGTCGCCTGGCCGGCGACCTTGTCGCCCGCGCCCTGGCGCGCATGCCCCGTTTCGACGGTCTGCCCGGCGGGCGCGGCGTTTTGCTCGTGCCCGGCAAGGCCGGCCTGTTCGGCGGCCACGGCCCCGGCCCGGCCATGCAGTTCCGTCGTGGCACCGCTCTCGGCAGACGCGGCGGCCTTGGTCGCGACGCCCTGCCCCTGCTTGGGCGCGTCGGCAAGGACATCGACGCCCTGGGGAGCGGCCGTCGGGGTTTCGCTCTTCTGTGCGCCCTTCTCCCCGCCCATGGCCACGGCTTGGGCGGCCTTGCGGGCCACGTCGTCGTTGTGCAGGTCCGCGTTGAGCTTGCCCGATTCGCGCAGCCAGGCCTGGTCCATGACCTTGGCAGCGGACTGGCGGAATTCGGCCATGGCCTGATTTTCCTGGTGGAGCTGGGCGAGCAGTTCGTTTTTGACCAGGCTGAACGCCGTGGTCAGGCCCTGGCCGGAAAGCCCGGCGGCGGCGCTTGAATTGTCGAACAGCGAGGCGAGACGCGACTGCGCCTCGTCGGAGAGGTTCATGGCCCGGCCCAGGGCCTGCATTTCGCTCGAACCGAGGCTCACCGAGGCGTCCGCGCCATGTTCCGCGACCTTGGCGTCTATGGCCGAAAGCACGGACTGGGTGTCGCCGGCGGCCAGGGCGTCGACCATCTTCTGGGACTGCTCGGCGGTGAAGCCGAGCTTGCCGAAAAGGCCCAGCATCTGGACGGTGTCGTCGTTGGAAATTTCCTTCTTGGCAGGCTTGTCGGTCTTGGAAATCTTCTTTTCCACGGCCTGCATCATCTCGCCCCATGTCATGCCCGATTCGCTGTTCACCTTGGTTTCCATGGCGGCCAGTTCGTCGTCGGAGAAACCCTGGTTCTTGAGATCGTCGCGCAGGGCGGCAAGATCTTCCCGGGTCATGCGCAGGTTCTTGAGGTCGTCGTCGCTGTGGGCGGAACCCGCATCCTGCCGTGACACACTCGTGTCCGACTGCGTCGCGCTTGCTGTCGACTGCGTCGCGCTTGCCGCCGACTGCGTCGCGGCGAGGCTGCCGGACGAAACCGTCTCCGTCACCGTCGTGCCGGAATTCGTGGCTGCGCTGGCCCGGGCGTTGTCGAGCAGGCTTGCGAACAGCGCGGACTTGCGGTTGCTCAGCGCGGCGTCGAGTCCCGCACCGTTGGCGGTGGACGTATCGCGTGCTGTGACGAGGGGAAGAATCTGCATACCGGGCCTCCTGACGCCCGGAATTCTTCAAGAGCCGTTCCAAATGACGAAACGGCAATATTCCGGCAAGTTAACCGGAATAGTTAGCAGAAGGCAGGGAGTTTTTTTCCGCCCGGATCAGGCGTGGGAAACCAGCGCGGCCACGCGCTCGAGCAGCGCCAGACAGCGCAGGCGCGAGGGTGCGCCGCCGTCGCCGTTTTGCAGCACGCGCTCGAAAAATCCGGCCAGTGGCCGCAGACAGGGCGAAAAGCCCAAAGCGAAGCGGGTGTCGGGCACGACATGGGCGCGGGCGTCCCTGCGCAGGATCGCGGCCAGAGAGGCCAGCCCCCGGGCAAGATGCGCGCCGAGACGCGAGTGGGCCGCGCCAAGCGCGTCCCAGGCGTCCCGGGCCGGGCCTTCGCCCCAGGCGCCAAGCAGCCAGCCGAACACGGCGCGCCAGAACATCCCTGTCGCGTCCCGGGCGTCGAGGCCTTCCTGCGGGCGCAGGGGGCGCAGGCAATAGAGCCCCAGGACGTCGCGGGCGCTTTCGAAGAGTTCGTAGCCCGGCACGGCCGCGCCGGCGAGCCGGCCCGCTTCGCCCCGGGCCAGACGCATGGCCACGTAGGCCACCCGGGCAGGATCGAGGCGCTCGCGGCAGTAGGGCCTGCCGCGCATGCAGCCCCAGCAGCCGCGGCAGGACATGCGCGGCCGCAGCACGTAGTGTCCGGGCTGGTAGGGGCCGGTTTCGTGGGCGCTGACCGGGCCGACGGAAATGTTGAGCGTGCGCAGCCCGGTCCAGGCGGCCAGATGCATGGGCCCGGTATCCGGAGTGACGAGCAGCGACAGTTCCTGGCCGAAAAACGCCAGTTCCTTAAGCCCCAGCTTGCCGCACAGATTACTGACCGGAATGCCGGCGCGCCGCGCCACGTCGGCCCCGAGTTCCACTTCGCCCGGGCCGCCGAGCAGCACCGGCACGAGGCCCCTTCTGGCGAGCTCCCGCACGAGACCGGCCAGGAATTCGCGACCTGGACGCTTGTCGCGCTCGCTTGCGCCCACGAACACGCCGACATGCCGCCGGTCCGGGCCGCCGGCGCGGGGCGCGGGCCAGGACGTGGCCGCCATGTCGGCGACGGGGATGAGATCCAGGGCGTTGAGTTCGGCCCAATGGAAGCGGTTGTGGCGGTTGTTGTGCACCACGGACGCCCGGTAAAGCTGCCAGTCGCCGCCGACGCGCACGACGCCCGCCGCGTCGGCGACCGGCCCCAGGCGCGTGGCGGCCGGGATGCTCCCGGCCAGGGCCGCGGCCTCGGGGCGGATGCTCAGGTTGACCACGGCGAAATGCTCGCGCCGCGCAAGCTCCACGCCGCGCGCCAGAGGCAGATAACCGGCTGGCGGGCTGATCGGGGTAAGCGGCGCGGCGAAATCCGGCTCGGCCACCACCGTGACCGGGTGGCTCGGATAACGCCGGGCCAGCCACAGGAGCAGCGGATACGTTAGGATCAGGTCGCCCATCCGCTGGGTCTGGATGACGGCGATGGGCGCGCCGTCAGCAGCCACGCCCGCCCTCTCCTTCCGCCGCGAGCAGGCCCATTTCCATGAGCCGGCGGCGCTTGGCCGCGGCGTCGTCCGCCAGGGCGGCGAAGGCCGCGCTCGCGGCCCGGTCGATGGCCGCGTCGTCGTATTTATGGTGGAGCTTGAACTGGTTGGCGAAACCCAACGCGTAGTTGGCCCCGCCCGGCAGCGCGGCCCCGCCCGTGGCCTTGGCGTGGACCACAGCCAGATGGCCCTGGCAGACCGGAACCTTGCCGGCCAGCAACAGGCGCAGGTCGTGGTCGAGGTCGTCGTACTGCGTCGGCGAAAAGCGGATGTCGAAATTGCCGGTTTCGGCCAGCACGTCCGCGCGAAAGAGATGACAGCAGCCCGTGACCGTGGCGCAGGGGCGCATCAGGGCGTACTGGCCAAAGTCCGGCGTGACGAGCCAGGGACTGGCGAGGTCGAAGGCCCGGCCGAAACCGTCGCCCTCGCGCGGCGTGGGAAAGAGGTGGCTGTCGGCGCACTGCACGAAGGCCGGGGCGTCGCGGCCGACGATGCGGCAGCCCCAGACCCCGGCCCCGGGATGGGCGGCCACGGCCGCGCCCAAGCGGCCGAGCCAGTCCGGCGGCGCGAGGGCGTCGTCGTCGAGATAGGCCATGAAATCGCACGTGCGCGCCTCGGGCATGCTTGCCAGCCAATTGCGCGCCGCGGGCGCGCCGATGTTGACGGGCAGGCGCACGACATGCAGCCGCCCAGCAAGGCGCTCCCGCCAGCCGGCAAGCACGGCGGCCGTGTCGTCGCCGCTGCCGTTGTCCAGGGCGAAAAACTGCGGCCCGCCGCCTGCCGGGGCGAGCGCGCCGTCCGTTTCAGCCAGCGCGGCCAGGGTCGCGTCCAGGAGCCGGGCGTTATTATAGGAATAGAGCAGCACAGCGAGCGCGCCCGGCAGCGGCGCATGGGCGGCGTCCGCGCCCGTGGCCAGATCGTGCAGCCGGCCAAGGGCCAGCGCGTCCCAGGGGCGCGCCGCGACCACGGCGGCAAGGGCGGCCACGGCCCCGTCCCGGTCGCCAAGGCGCAGCAAGGCCTCGGCCAGAAGCTGGCGCGCGGCGCAGGAGGGAAAGGCGGGCAAAAGCGCCAGACAGGCGTCGCGCGCGGCGGCGGCCCGGCCGGCGAGCAGGTCGCACGCGGCAGTGGTCAGCGCGCCAAGCGGAGCAAGCGCGCCGGCGAGGCCGGCAAACACGTCGCGGGCTCGGGAGAAAAGCTCCCCGCCCGCGCCCCCCGGCCCGAGCACCATGGGCGCGAACACTGACAGGCGATAAAGCGGCAACGGATCCTGCGGCGCTTTCTCGTGGCGCGAGAGCAGATAGGAGAGCATTTTGGCCATGTCGCGCCGCGCGGCCAGACGGTCGAAATACGGGTCCGGCGCGGGTGCCGTTGCGGCTGCGGCCACGGCCCTGGCGCTTGCGGCCAGGGGAGGCGGCAAAAAGGGCCGAGCCGCGTCGCGCGAAAGAGCAAGCGCCGCGGCCTCGGGCCAAAACGGCGCGCCTTCGAAGACACCGCGCGCCAACGCGTCGGCCAGGGCGGCATGCCGCGGCCCGGCGGCCAGGGCGGCGTCCCGGGCCTGGGCCAGCCCCGGGCCGTAGCCGCCGACCAGAAGCCGGCGGGCCAAGTCCTGCGGCAGGCCGGCAAAAGGCGGCGCGACATGTTGCAGTGCGTGTGCGGCCATCCCCTACTCCCCGAAGGTCTGGCGCATGACGTCGAAGAGTTGCGTCAGGCGTCTGGGATAGGTGTGTTCGGCCAGGACGCGGCGGTGTCCGGCGCGGGCGATGGCCTCGCGCGCCGGGACGTCGGCGAGATAGCGCGCCACGAGCTCGGGGAGTGCGGCCGGGTCGTCGTAGACGGCCACCTCGCGCCCGGGCTCGAACAGGCTGTCCATCTGCGCCCTGGCGTCGGTCAGGAGAAACGCCCGGCAGGACGGCACGTCGAAAACCCGCTGGTTGACCGCGCCCTTCATCTGGCGGCTGGTGGCGTTGAAATTGATGTCAGAGAGCGGATAGAAGTCCGGCAACTGGTCGTAGTAGGCGAGTTCCGGCAGATAGCGCCAGTCGCGGCCCTCGCCGTCCAGGCTATCGCGCCAGCCCGGGTCGCCGACGACGAGGGGCGTAAAGGGCAACAGCCGCGTCAGGCACTCCTGGCGGTAGCGCCGGGTCGCCTCCCAGATGACGGCCGTCTCGTAGGCAAGCTGGCGTTCGGTGCTGCCCAGCGCGGCATAGGCCGGCAGCAGCTCCGGACGCGAGCGCTCCATGTGCTCGCGCACGAGCCGACAGGGCGAGGCGGCGAAGCTCTCGGCCAGGGAGGCGAACACGTCGAACAGCCACCTGGAAGGCCTTGCCGCGGCCAGGCGCATGGCGGTCTTGCGCCACATGGAATTGCCGACGAAGGAGATGCGCGCGCGCCAGGGATGGGGCTCGGCGTGGGGCACGCGGGGGACGAAGCGCGTCTCGTCCGCGGCCAGCGGCAGGTAGTGGACGTGGGGAAAGCCGGCCGCGACCAGGGGCGGGATGCTGTCGCGGTCCCAGGTGAAAAGGACGGTGGCTTCGTTGGCCGCCGGCCGGTAAAGCGGCAAGGTGAGTTCGGGGCTGTCCACGAACCAGGAGGCGAGCGGCAGGCCCAGCTCGTGCAAGAGCCCGAGCAGCACGCCTTCGCGGTCGACACCCAGATGATTGACCGTCAGCACGCAGTCCGGGCGAAACCCGGACACGGCCGCGCGCACCATGGCCACGAAGGCGTCCTTGTCGAGTTCGTCCCCGGTCTCCAGGTAATGGCAGGACGCGCCCAGGCGTTCGCAGGCGCGCACCACCTCGCCGAGCAGGAAAAAGCGGCTCGTCAGACAGAGCACCCGGGGCAGGGCCTTGGGAAAGGGGCGGCGGCGCGGCGCGGCGGACGCGGCAGCAGCGGGCGGGGCCAAAAACGCGGCGAGCGCGGCGTACCAGGCCGGGTCCAGACGGCGCTGCACCGGATGCAGGACAGGATAAAGCGGTTCGCCCGGAGCCTTGGCTGCGGCAAAGGCGCGGATGCGCGCGACGGCTGCCGCGGGGTCGGCGTCGTCGGCCCAGAGCAGGCCCGGGTCTGCGGCGCAGGCGGCGCGCACGCCGGTGGCGTCGCTGACCGCCGTGTCGCGGTCGGCCACGGCGACGGGCAGCCCGGCGCGACGGCAGGCGGCTACGGCCACACCGAGACCCGCGCCGAGGAAGACCGGCACGCCGCCGTCGGCCACGCGTGCGGCCCCGAGCCGTTCCTCGGCCGCCGTCCCGGCCCGGCCGGCCAGGCTCAGCACCTTGCCGCCCGTTTCCAGACGGACGTCGACCACGCGCCCGTCAGCGACGACAGGCGTGGCGACGAGGTCTGCGGCGGCCACCGGACTCCTACTGGCCGCAGGCGGCGGTCAGTGCGGCTTCGTCCGCAAGGACCTGGAAGAATTGGAGCAGTTGCACGAGCCCCAGGGTCTTTTCCACGGGAGGGCTCAGCCTGTAGAGGAAAAAGGCGCGTCCGGCGCTGCGCATCCGGGTGTTGGCCGAAACGAGAAAGCCGATGCCCGAGGAATCCATGAAGGTGACGTCGCCGAGATCGACGATGACAGTAGCCACGGCATCCCCGTCCAGGGCGGCATCGAGCCGCCGCTTCAGGTCGCCGGTGATCTCCAGGGTGATTTCCCCGACGTAGTGCAGCATGAGCGCGTTGCCGATGCGCCGAAGAGTCAGCTTTTCCACTGCGTCGCCTCTATGTCCTTATGAATGAAAACAATGTTCTCGCCGTCGCGCCTGTGCACCCGGCAGTGGCTCGACAGCATGCGCATGATGTACAGGCCGCGCCCGCCTTCGGATTCGGGGCCGGGGTTCTCGAAACGCGCGTCCCCGGCAAAACCCTTGCCCCAGTCCACGATCTCGAGTTCGACCCAGTGGCCGGGATTCACGCCCAGGCGCACTTCCAGCCGGCCGGGCGCACCGCCGTAGGCGTGGCGGCATACATTGGCGCAGGCTTCGGTGAGGATGATGTCCAGGTCGTGGAGGGCGTCCGGGTCGGCGAGATGCTCGCGCGCCAGGTACTCCACCACCTCCTTGGCCAGCTTGCGGCTGTCGCCGGGATGGGAAATGGCCTGAAAGACCTTTGTGACCGCCGCCTGTTCCAAGGCCCTGCTCCGTGTTTTGCGGCGGGCCGCCCCGCCGTAGCCTGACTACGCTTTGCGCCGAAACCTCGCGCGCCGTCAAGAGGCCGCAAAGTCGCGACTGTCAAGGACGATGGTCACCGGCCCCTGGTTGACAAGGGCCACGTCCATGTCCGCGCCGAAAACGCCCGAAGCGACCTTGCCGGGCAAGGCCAACCGCGCCAGCTCCACGAAACGGGCATACAGCGCCGCAGCCGCATCCGGCGCGGCCGCATCGGAAAAGGACGGCCGCCGCCCCTTGCGACAGGCGGCGTACAACGTGAACTGGGACACGAGCAACAACTCGCCGCCGGCCTCGCGCAGGCTCACATTGAGCTTGCCGGCGGCGTCGGGGAAAATGCGCAGGTCGAGGACCTTCTCGAAAAGCGCACGGCAAAGCGGCCCTTCTGCGAAATCCGGCCCGTCCTCACCACCGAAGCCGACCAGCACGAGAAGTCCCGGCCCGATGGACGCCACAACCTCCCCGGCCACCGTCACCGAAGCGCTCCCCACACGCTGCAACACGAGCCGCATCGCCTACAGCTCCATGTAGGTCGCCTTGCTGGCTTCCTTTTCCGAAACGGACACGCTCACCAGCCGCGCCGCCTCGCCGTCCAGGGCCTTCTCCAACTCCCTGTAAATAAAGCGCGCCAGATTCTCCGACGAAGGGTTTTCCACGTCGAACGGCGCAATCTCATTGAGATGCCTATGGTCGAACGACGCCAGCACCTCGCGCAGCTTCCCGCGCAGCTTCTTGAAATCGATCAGATACTCCACCTTCGGGTCGAGCCGCTCGCCCTCGACCACGACCTCCACGCCGAAGTTGTGGCCGTGCAGGTTCTCGCACGGGCCCTCGTAGCCCCGCAAACAATGGGAGGCGCAGAACCCCTCCGTCACCGTCAACCGCCATATGCCGCGTTTCATAAGAGAATGCCTCCGGCGGCCGGGGGGATAATCCCCCCCGGACCCCCTTGCCTGGTGGCGCGTATGGGGC
>JAEWPX010000125.1 GCA_023399375.1 Pseudomonadota bacterium
ATGGCGGCGAACTGGCCGGAATCGTTGTTGTCCTTGACCGCGGCAAAGCCCTTGACCACGAGCTCGTTGCCGCACACGAAGGCCAGACGCCAGCCGGTCATGTTGTAGGCCTTGGACAGGGAGTGGATTTCCACGCCCACGTCCTTGGCAC
This sequence comes from Pseudomonadota bacterium, assembly GCA_023399375.1. Classification (GTDB taxonomy): domain Bacteria; phylum Desulfobacterota; class Desulfovibrionia; order Desulfovibrionales; family Desulfovibrionaceae; genus Solidesulfovibrio. The sequence goes on from JAEWPX010000125.1 coordinate 152, forward strand.
CCGGGGTGGCCAGGAAGCTCAGGGGCTTGCGGCCGTCGAAGGTCAGCGCCCCGTAGGCGGCGTCGGAAACCACGATGACGCCGTTTTCCTTGGCGAAGCGCACCACTTTCTCGAAAAAGGCCGGGGTGGCGGTCGCGCCCGTGGGGTTGTTGGGGTAGTTGATGTAGAGGAGCTTGGCCCGGCGACGCTGGTCCGCGGTCAGCGCGTCGAGGTCGGGCAGGAAATCGTTTTCCGCCAGAAGCGGCAGATTGACCACCTCGCCGCCCAGGCCCTTGGTGGTGGTGCCCATGACCGGGTAGCCGGGCACGGTCATGATGGTGATGTCGCCGGGGTTGATGAAGGCCAGCGGCAGCAGGGCCAGGACCGGCTTGGAGCCGATGCCGTGGACCACCTCGCCTGCCGGGTCGATGCCGGCCACGCCGTAGACGTTGGCCATGTAGCGGGCGGCGGCGTCCTTGAAGACTTGCACGCCGTTGTCGGTGTAGCCGCGGTTTTCGGGCTTGCGCGCCTCGGCGCACAGCACCTCGACCACCTCGGGCGCGGCCATCCAGTCGGGCTCGCCCACGCCGAGGTCAATGAGCGGCACGTCGGGATGAGCGGCCAAAGCGGCCTTTTTGGCGCGCTTGATCTTCTCGAACTTGTACAGGACCGTGTCCTTGCCGAACTTGTCGCCGCCGATGCGGGCGGCGAAGAGCTGCTGAATATAGCTTTCATTCATGGAATCGGTTCGTCCTTTTGCGGCTTGAGGTAGGGGTGGCAGTAGCCCGGCGGCGGGTTCGCCGTCAATGGCGGGGGGCTTTGCAAAAAAGGCCCGCCTCCTTGCGGAAGCGGGCCCTGTGTCTGCAATTGGAGCCGCGCTACTCGGCTTCGGCGGCCGGGGGCGGCACCATGGACAGGTTGCCGCCTTCGACTTCGACGCGCACTTCCACGGCGATCTTCCACAGCACCGTGAGCACGATGCCGCCCATGGCGAAGACCATGAGCGAGATCATGATCTCGGGCACCGTGGGGGCGTAGACCGTGACCGTCTCGAAGGGGTTAGGGGTGAAGCCGCCGATGAGCAGGCCCAGGCCCTTGTCGATCCAGGAGGCGATGACCAGCATGATGAGGCCGATAACGAGCGCCGGTGTCTTCTCCCGCACGGGCGTGGGGATAAGGAAGACAAGGCAGCCCAGACCCATGACCACCGCCGTCCACATGAACGGCACCATCATGTCGTGGCCGTCGATGCCCGTGAACAGGTACTTAAACGGCGCGATATGCCCGGGCATGTTGCTGTAGAACGAGGTGAACACTTCCAGCAGGAAGAAGAAGATGTTCACGCACATGGCGTAGGTGATGATCACGGCCAGACGGTTGATGGCCTTCTTGCCGGGATCGAAGCCGGTCAGCCGCCGCAGGAAGAGGATGAGCAGCAGCAGGATGGCCGGACCGGAGCAGAATGCCGAGGCCAGGAAGCGGGCGGCCATGATGGCCGTCAGGAAGTAGTGACGGCCGGGCAGGCCCGCGTACAGGAAGGCCGTGACGGTGTGGATGGAGAAGGCCCAGATGACCGACACGAACGCCAGGAACTTGCACCACTTGGGCGGCGTCATGTCGTTTTTGAAGTACTGCAGGCTCGTCCAACCCACGAGGATGTTGAGGAACAGGTAGCCGTTTAAGACGACCATGTCCCAGAACAGCATGGAATGGGGCGTGGCATTGAGCAGCACGTTCATCATCCGTTGCGGTTGGCCGATATCAACGATGATGAAACCGAGGCACATGACCACCGCGGAGATGGCCAGGAATTCGCCCAAGATGATCATCTTGGAGAATTCCTTGTAGTGGTGGAAGTAGTAGGGCAGCACCAGCATGACGGCCGAGGCGGCCACGCCGACCAGATAGGTGAACTGGGCGATGTAGAAGCCCCAGGACACGTCTCTGTTGAGCCCCGTGATCTTCATGCCGAAGGTCAACTGGTAGAGCCAAAAGCCCAGGCCCAGCAGCACGATCATCCCGAGGGCGATCAGCGTGCCCCAGTAGCGGGGGCTTCCCTTGAGCGCTTTTTCCAGCATGGCTTACCTCACAGAATGTAGTACACGCTCGGCGAGGTGCCGGCGTCCGGTTTGCGGCGGATGGCGAAGTGCTCGCGCAGGACCTTGCGGACATCGGAGTTCTCGTCGGCCAGATCGCCGAAGACGAGGGCTCCGCCGGCAGCTTCCACGCACATGGGCATCTTGCCGATGGCCAAGCGCTCGGCGCAGAAGTTGCATTTTTCCACGACGCCGCGCATGCGGGTGGGGAAATGCGGGTTGAAGTGCTTGATGAAGGGGCGCGGGTCCTGGAAGTTGAAGCTGCGCGCGCCGAAGGGGCAGCCGGCCATGCAGTAGCGGCAGCCGATGCAGCGGTGGAAGTCCATCATGACGATGCCGTCCGGCCGCTGGAAGGTGGCCTGGGTCGGGCAGACCTTCACGCACATGGGCGTTTCGCACTGGTTGCACAGGAGCGGAAACTCCCGGTGCTCGACTTCCTCGGACAGGTAGTGGCCGTGCTCGGTCGGGAAGCCTTCCTCGAAGGATGCGCCCCAGAACCACTTGATGTTCTTGTTGCCGGGGATGTCCGGCACGTTGTGCTCGGTGTGGCAGGCCGTGCGGCACTTCTCGATGAGCTCGGGGGTCATCTTGGCCGAGAAGATGGCCATGCCCCAGTGCTTGGCCTTGAGGCCTTCCTCGAAATTGGCCACCCCGGGCAGCGGACCGGCGTGAGCCGGGGCGTCGCCCAGGAAGCCGAGACGACCGGCGCCGACGCCGATGGCGGACACGGCGGCCAGTTTCAGGAACTCTCGTCTGGTGTTCTTCATGATGTGGTCCCCTTGAGTGGAGGTGTCACCGGGCGCGCCGGCCTAGTGTCCGCCCGCTTCGCCGTTTTCGGCGAGGGGAATGGGCGATTTCTGGTTCGGCGTGAGGTTGTGGCAATCCCAGCAGTAGGGGGCCACGCCAACCGTCTCGTGGCAGCGGTCACAGAACTTGGCCTTGTCCGTATGGCAGCTCATGCAGGTGTTGGTGAGGCTCTTGACGTACTTCTTGCCCTTGGAGTTGACGTAGATCCGCTCGCCGTCGCGCACGGCTTCGTTGCGCCACTCGTTTAGGATCTGCATGTGCTTGTCGCGCATGGTCTGCGCGTCTTCGATGCAGTCCTTCTGATCTTTGGGCAGTTCGGGTTTGACCTCGAAAGCCCCCTTGCCCATGTTGTAGGCGACGGGGACGAAGATGAGGGCCAGGAAGAAAATAATGCCGGGTATGATATATTTGGCATTGTACATAGGTTATTCCTCCTCGTCCTCCATCCCCGGGAGGGGGTTTTGCCTGAGGTCGGTGGTGCGCTTTTTCTCGCCGTCGAGAATGAGCGCGTTGCCCACCAACTCATGCACGCCGGAGACGCCGACACCCGGGGCCCAGTAGTCGCACAGCGGCGGCAGGGTGGCGCGGTCGATGGCGCAAATGCAGGCCAGGTTGTTGACGCCGTGGCGATCGCGCACATACTTGACCGCGTTGCCTCGGGGCAGGCCGCCGCGAAGGCGCGTTTCCGTGAACTCTTCGTTGTTGAGGCCCGCGCCGCCGCCGCAGCAGAAGGTCTGCTCGCGGATGGTGTTTTCGGGCATTTCGTAGAACTGGCGGCAAACGTTTTTCAGGATGTAGCGCGGCTCGTCCAGCAGGCCCATGCCGCGGGCGGTGTTGCAGGAATCGTGGTAGGTGGTGACGAAGTTGTCGTTGCGGGACGGGTCGAGCTTGAGCTTGCCGTTCTTGATGAGGTCGGCCGTGAACTCGCAGATGTGCAGCATCTTGGTGCCGGCGGCGGCGTCGAACTTGGTGCCGGTGATCGGCGAGACCGGGGTCTCCAGGAAGTCGGCCGGGCCGTTCATGGTCAGCATGTACTGGTTGATGACGCGCCACATGTGGCCGCACTCGCCGCCGAGGATCCACTTGACGCCCAGGCGCTTGGCCTCGGCGTACATCTTGGCGTTGAGCTTCTTCATCATCTTGTCCGAGGTGAAAAGGCCGAAGTTGCCGCCCTCGGACGCGTACGTGCTCCAGGTGTAATCCAGTCCGAGGTAATCGAACAGGATCATGTAGCCCATGTAGGTGTAGATGCCCGGGTCGGCGAAGATGTCGCCGGAGGGCGTGATGAAAAGGATCTCGCAGCCCTTCTTGTTGACGTTGGGCCGGATGCGCTTGCCGGTGATCTCCTCGATGTCGTCGAGGAGGAAGTCCATCATGTCCTTGTAGGCATGGGGCTGGATGCCGAGGTGGTTGCCGGTGCGGTTGCAGTTGGCGGCCGGCTCGAGAATCCAGTTGATGTTGCAGCCCACTTCGTGCAGGAGCTCGCGCGCCATCATGGTGATCTCGGCGGTGTCGATGCCGTAGGGGCAGAAAAGCGAGCAGCGCCGGCATTCCGTGCACTGGTAGAAGTACATGAACCATTCCTTGATCACGTCTTCTTCCAGCTTGCGCGCGCCGGCCAGCTTGCCGAGCGCCTTGGCCGCGGCCGAGAACTCGCCCCGGTAGATGGAGCGCAAAAGTTCCGCGCGCAGCACCGGCATGTTCTTCGGGTCGCCGCCGCCGATGAAGAAGTGGCACTTGTCGGCGCAGGCGCCGCAGCGCACGCACACGTCCATGAAGATCTTGAGCGAGCGGTACTTCTTGAGCTTCTCGCGGAACTTCTCCATGACGATGCGCTGCCAGTCGGGCGGCAGCTGCCAGTCGTCGTCCATGGGGTTCCAGACGCGGGGATTGGGCATGCCGAGGTACTTGAGGATGTCGGGCTTGCCCGGATAACTGAAATTGCCCGGACGAAACGCGGTCTTGGAATCCATCCAGGATTTGACCGGCGTCGTATAGTTGATCTTGATAAGTTCTTCCGGTGGCGGATACTTGGCCATGGTCGCTCCTCGCTTCTCTACCAGGATGATGATTTAGGTTGCGGCCCGCTTAGGCCTCTTTTTCCACAGGGAGTCCGGCTTCGATCATCTTCTCGCGGAAGTCGTCCTCGTAGGCCTCGTACGAATGGGGCTTCACGGTCGGGTCGTTCCACGGATTGACCCACATGGCGCGGCGGCTCATGTTCGGCACGACGCGGGTGGGCGAGAGGAAGACGCCGCCCATGTGCATGAGCTTGGAGAAGGGGAAGTAGATGAAAAGCGCGCACACCAGGGTGAGGTGGACGTAGACCGAGGGGTCGATCGCTTCCTTGGGCAGGTGGGGGTGCAGGGTGACGAGCCCCATGGCCAGTTCCTTGACCGCGATGACGTCCACCTTGACCACGTAGCGCATCCAGATGCCGGAAAGCGCGATGGCGATGATGAGAAGCAGCGGAAAGTAATCCTGCATCAGCGAGATGTAGCGGACCTTGCCGTCGAAGACGCGGCGGGCCAGCAGGAAGAACAGGCCGAGCAAGATCAACGCGTCGGTCTGGTACAGCACCGGCAGGCCGATCTGCAGGATGGAGTCGAAAAACTCCGTGACGTGCACGGCCCAGGGCACCGGCGCGAGAAAAAAGCGCAGGTGCCGGATGAGGATGACCAGAAAGCAATAGTGAAAGATGAGCGCGAACAGCCACAGGGACTTCTCGGAGCTGTACCCCACCTTGGGGCCTTCCTGCTGCAGCTTCACCGTCGTGTTGCGGAAAAGCGAACGGAAGGTCAGCACCTCGAAAACCATGCGCATGACGACCCCTTTGTTGTCATAGGGGTTGTCCCAAGGGCTGTTCTTGATCCAGGGCAGCGATTTCTGCTGGCCGCCGGTGGTGGGGATGCAAAACGGCACCGGGCTCTTGGCCCAATCCACGATGCGCAGGACGAATCCCACCATGAACACGATGATCGCGATGTACGGGAGCACGATCCCGAACAACGCCCCCATCCCCATCCCGGCGCCCAGCCACGGGATGACGATGAGCGCCAGGACTGCGAGTAAGGAATAAAACGCTGCCATGTACCCTCACCTCGTTAAAGGTTTGCCCGAAACGCGCCTCACGGTTCCTCTCCCTCGGCGGAGAAGTCGCAGACGAGGTTGGCCCGCTTGAGGAGCCGGTCATATTGTTTCCTGATCTGGGTGATCCGCAGTTCGGCGATCTTCGCCCGGCATTGGCAGTAGATGTCGAACGCGAGCAGGGCCAGAACGTCGATGGCCGATTCCAACGCGAGCAGTTCCACGAACAGGTCGTGCTCGACCACTTTTTCCCACAACGTTTCGCGCACGGCCTTCTTGAGCAGGTAGACGAACGCCGTGGCCTGGGACGGGGCGAAATCCTGCACGGCCCGCACCCGCACGATCTCGTCGAGCATGGGGGCGAAGACCTCGGCCCGGGGGCATTCGCCGCACCCGGCCAGGGCCACCACGATGCCCCGCATGCCGGCCTCGAACTTATGCCGCACGGGATTGGCGAACGGATCGTCCTTTTTCTTCCACAATACCGCCGTATTTTCGGCGTACGTGTCCATGACCAGGTCGAACCATCGGTCGAGGATGGCCTTCTGCTCAAGGACCAGGAAATCCGCCAGTTTGAGCATGAAAAAAGTCCTTTTCTTCACAATCGCTTAACAGGCTGATTCCTTATCAGAAAAGCACAAATTGTAAAGGTCGGACTGCCGCGGGAAGGGGCTTGCAACCCCGTGAAATCCCACTCCTTGCCTGGCGCAGGGGAAATTTGCTATTTTCGGAAAAAGAAGCGGCCCATGAAAATTTCCCCCAGACAGCAGGATATCCTCAAGGCCGCTGCGGCCTTCGCCACGGTGGAACGCTACCAGGGAACCCTGCCCAGGCGGCAGGCCCTGCTCTACGCCAAGGACGACCTCCGCGTCCTGGACGACGCGGGGCTGCTCGAATGCGTCAAGCTGTCCTATCCCTGCGGCCGGAGCATGGCCGGCTGGCGGCTGACCGAGGCGGGAAGGTCGGCCCTGCCCGAGCCCGAAGCCGCGGACGAGCCGGAACTGCTGCCCGAGCATCTGCGCATTTTAAACGACGTCTACCATTATTCGCGCCTCTCGGCCTTTCGCGGCATGATGCCCCAGGATCTGGCCCGGCGGCAGTTCGACAAGGACGACCTGGAAGACCTCTTCAGCCACGGCTACCTGCTGCGCATCCGCATCAAGACGGACGGCAAGGCCAAGGGCTGGGTGGTCTCCAACAAGGGGCTTCACGCCCTGCGCCGCAGCCAGGGCAAGACGACGCCGAACGCCGCGCTTTCGGGAACGGAATCGGCATAACGTCGGGCCTGCGCAGTTCGTCTTTCCGCATCTCCCCCCTTGTCGCCGCGGTATGCGGCATTCCTGTGCCGGGACAGGTGCAGAGGAGGCCGCACGTATGCCGAAACACCCTGTTTCGTGCCGTGTTGCGGCCGTCATGGCCGCCTTGCATGCGCCGCCCGCGGAAAACATCGGAAATACCTGTGGGAAATGCCGTCCTTCCTGTGCTAGGACATTAGAAACTCCAGCACGGAGGAACAGACATGGTCCGTTTCCCCTTCTCCCTGCTCCTGCTCCTGGCCGTCGCCCTTCCCTTTCCCGCCCGGGCAGCCGCGCCCCCGGACGTCATCTTCCACAACGGCGTCATCGCGACCATGTCCCCCGCCGGAACTGTCCAGGCCGTGGCCGTGACGGGCGGCAAATTCACGGCCGCGGGCGCGGAAAAAGACATCCTCGCCCTGGCGGGACCCGACACGAGGCTTGCCGACCTCGGCGGCCGGTTCGCAAGCCCCGGCCTCATCGACGCCCACAGCCATCCCATGGAGACCATCTACCTCAAAAACGACTGGGTGGACTGCCGCTATCCGGGCACGCCGTCCGTGACCCAGGCCCTGGCGAACATCGCGGCCTGGGCGGCCAAGACGCCGAAGGGGCAATGGATCTACGCGGCCTGCGCCTCGGCCTCTGAGAACAAGTTCAAGGAAAAACGCCTGCCCACCAAGGCCGAACTGGACAAGGCCGCGCCGGACAACCCGCTGGTCCTGGCCAACGGGGCGCACCAGGTCGTGATCAACGCGGCGGCCATCAACGCGCTCGGCATCACCAAGGGCATGACCCGGATGCCGCACGGGGCCACCGTGGTGCTCGGCCCGGACGGCGAACCCACCGGCGTCGTGCTGGACTCCCAGGCGGACATTCCCACCGATCCGTCCCCGGCCACCCTGCAGCAGGCCTACACGACCGGCATCCAGGACCTGTGGAACGAAAACGGCTTTACCTCGGTTTTGGCCATCACCCCTGCCGCCGCCCTGCCCGTGCTGCAAAAGGTCGCGGCCTCGGGCGTGAGGCCGCACATTCGCTACACGGTTTCTGTCTGGACCGCCTCCGACGCCTCCAACATGCCCGAGAACCTGGACGCGTTCCGCATGCCGGCGAAAGCCGATCCGGCCTGGTACCGCTTCGCGGCCGTCAAGGACTGGGTCGACGGGGAAAACGACGCCCGAAGCGGCTACATGTGCGAGCAATATCTCGGCCACGACCCGGACGATCCGCCGGGCGGCCGCGGCACGCTCGTCACTCCCCAGGCCGGTGCCGACCGCTTCGCCGCCATCGCGGCGCGAAACGGCGTCATCCCCATGTTCCACTGTTCCGGCGACGCCGCCCTGGACATCGGCCTCACCGCCTACGAAACCCTCGCGGCGTCCGGCGCGCCCATGCCCCCGTTGCTGCGCATCGAGCACTTCGGCATGTTCCAGATGCATCCCGGGCAACTCGCCCGGGCCGTCGCCCTGAGAAAAAGCGGCCTGCGCGTCACGATCCAGCCCATCTGGCTCACGGAGCTGGTCAAGGCCGATTTCGCGAACATGGCGCGCGACCTGGCCGCTTCGGGATTCCGTTTCCGCAGCCTCGTCGACGCCGGTCTGGAACCGGCGGCCAGCACCGACATGACGGGCATCTACCTCGGCAACATCACGCCCATCAGGGCCATGGCGGCCTGCGTGACGCGCGAGTCCGACGCCGGATCGTTCGAACCCGAACAGGCCGTCTCGCCCGAGGACGCGTTGCGGATGTGGACGGTATGGGCGGCGGCGGCCTTGGGCGAAGCCGGCGTCAAGGGCAGCATCACGCCGGGGAAATATGCCGACATGACGGTCTATTCCGACAACCTGCTGACCATGCCCAAGGAAAAGATCAAGGACGCGAGGGTGGTGCGGACCATCGTCGGCGGCGAGACGGTCTATCAGAACGATTGACCCCCGGCCCGATCGCGCTGCCGGTCGGGCCGGGGAAGTTGCCGGGACGACTCGGGTCCGCATGCGCCTGGGTGCGCACCGCGTCCGAGCGTTCACCCCGCCGGCCGGGCCGGCCTCAGCGGGCGGCCCGGCCCGTACCGTGGTAGATCTTGGATTCGGTCTTTTCCGGCTTTTTCTGCAAATACTTGAACGTGTTGCCCGCGACGTCCGCAAACCGGCCCAGGATCGCCGGCAGATCGGACTCTCGCAACGCGGCGGCCATGGGGGGGTGGGCCGCGAGACGCGGCGAGAGCGCGTATCCCGGAGCCTGCCCCGGCGTCAGCGCGATATCCTCGTAGTACACGTCGAACGCGTCGCCCTGCCCGGCCAGCACGCCGTTGACGAGCTCCAGCATGCTGTAGACGAAGAACTTCCGCACGTCGGCCGTGGATTCGGCCAAGCCCATGCTTTCGCGAAACTTCGGGGCCACTTCGCGTTCCAGCTTGGTGTGCGAGGCGATCCTGCTCATAGAACCTCCCGGATTGGGGTTGTCCTTCCCCATAACGCACAATCGCGGCGATGGGGAGTGAGCAGGCGGAAAAAACAACGCCTGCGAGACTAGAATTCGCCGCGCAGGCTCGCGGCCTCGGGCCGGTGCGGACTCCAGGACAGCCGTACGTCCAGCCCTTCGCGGTCGCTCGCCTGGCTCGCGCGGATCTCCACGTCGAGCATCACCGCCGGCGACAGGTGCATGGAAACCCGCCCGGCCGAAAGCCCCAGGCTGCCGGCGCGCAGTTCCTGCGCCAGCCGCTCCAGCCTGTCCGCCGCCTCCCACACGCCCATCACCCCGCCCATGCGGGCCGTCTTCGTGCGCATAGACGCCTCCCCGGCCGCCTGCCGACGGCCATGCCGCGTCCTACCCGCCGCGGATGGCCGGCCGGCGTCGGCGCGGTTACGGCCGCATGGATTCGCCCGCTTGGGCCTCGCGCGCGCCGGCGGCCATGGCCAGCACCCCGGCCATGGCTTCGTGCGCGGCCTGGCGCTTGACGGCCAGACGGTCGCCGTCGAACTGGAAACGCTTGACCGCCACACCCTCCGGACCGTCCCAGGCCAGCCAGACCGTGCCCACGGGCTTTTGCGGCGTGCCGCCCGTGGGGCCGGCCACGCCGCTTATGGCCACGGCCACGTCGGCGCGCATGACGCCGCGCGCGCCCCGGGCCATGGCCAACACCGTGTCCCGGCTGACCGCGCCATGGGCATCGAGCGTCGCCTGGGAAACGCCCAGCACGTCGCGCTTGACCGCGTTGGCGTAGGCCACCACCGCGCCGTTGAACCAGGCCGAGGCGCCGGACGCATCCGTGAGCACACTCGCGAGCAGCCCGCCGGTGCACGATTCGGCGCAAGCAAGCGTCCAGCCCCGCACCACGAGGGCCTCGCCGAGCCTTGCGGCCATCGCCTGCAACTTCTCCTGCATACACTCCCCCCTGCTTCGCTCCTTTACCCCGACTAGCCGATTCCCCTGCCCTTGTCACCGCCGCGACGCCTCTCGCCTTTTCAACAATATTGTCATTCCATCCTCTCCCCCCCCTTTCGGGGTGGTCCAGGAG
>JAEWPX010000169.1 GCA_023399375.1 Pseudomonadota bacterium
CATGGCCGCGAACGTGGCTTGCAGGATGTTGATGCGGTCGATTTCCACCGGCCAGGCCATGCCCACGGCCCAGGCGACGGCCTGCGCCTTGATCGCCGGGGCAAGCCGCTCGCGCCTGGCGGCGGAGAGCTTCTTGGAGTCCGTCAGGTACGGCAGGTCGTAGGCCTCGGGCAGGATGACCGCCCCGGCCACCACCGGCCCGGCCAGGCAGCCGCGCCCGGCCTCGTCCACGCCGGCCGTCAGGAGAAGGTCGTTTCCGGTCATGACAAAAGACGGCCGCGCCTGTCCGGCCGGGTGAGCGGCGACGGACAGGCGACGGCCGGGAAAAGGATTCCAGGGCGGTCCACGGCGAAACGCCGGGGCCTAGGATTCCCAGGAAGACTTGGTCTTGATGCGGGCGGCCTTGCCGCGGAGGCTGCGCAGGTAGTACAGCCGGCTGCGACGCACCTTGCCCTGGGCGACCACTTCCACGCGCTCGATGAACGGCGAATGCATGGGGAACACGCGTTCCACGCCCACGCCGTCGGACACCTTGCGCACGGTGAAGGTGGAGTTCACTCCGCCCTTGCGTAGCCGCAGCACCGCGCCCTGGAACACCTGGATGCGCTCTTTCTCGCCCTCGATGATGCGCAGGTGCACCTTGACGGTGTCGCCGGGACGAAACGCCGGCATGTCCAGGCGCATCTGCTCCCCTTCAATCTGCTTGATCACGTTCATGACGCTTTCTCCTCAGGTAAGGCCGCCGGACGCCCCGCGTCCCCCCGGCCTTGGAATGTCGTTTCTTTCGCCGCCCGCCGTTCCTAGAGAACGTCGCCGAGCAGCCTGTCGGTGAGGATGCCGGCCGCGGCCCGCACCGAGAGGTGGTTGTAATCCGAAAACGGCCGCAGCGGCGGCAAAATCCCGTCCGCCCGCGCAAGCACTTCGTCCGCCAGTCCATGCCCGGTCCCGAGGACCACCAGCGTGGGGCGCGCGGCGATAAGCTCCCGCGCCGCCGTAAAGGACATGGTCGCCGGCCCCTTGGCGCTCGTGGCCACGAGCGCGGCATCGCGTCCGTGGTCGGCCGTGACGGCGGCCAGCGCCGCGTCCAGCCCTTCGTGCAGGCGCACGAGCGAGAGCGCTTCGGCACGGTCGGGATTGGCGGCCAATCCCGGCCCTTCCCGCCAATGGGCCACGATGCGCGCGGCCAGGGCCAGCTGGTCCCGAAGCGGCGACACCACTTCGAACCCGCCGAGTCCGTAGGTACGGGAAACGCGCGCTATATCGTGAACGTCGAGGTTTGTCAAAGACACAGTGCCGACTTTCCCGTCCTTGAGCACCACCGGCCCGTGCACAAGCCCGAGGTGCATGTTGCGCCCGGCGCGCGCCCGGGGCAGGCCGCGCACGAAGTCCGCGTCCTGCCGGGAAAGGGCCACGGCGTCGAACAGGTCCGGCCGCCGGGTGAGCGTGGTCTCCAGGGAGCGTTCGCGCCGCCAGGCGGCGATGGCCGCGTGGTGGCCGGAGAGCAGTTCCGGCGGCACGGGCAGGCCCTCGAAGACCTCGGGTCTTGTGTAATGCGGGTATTCGAGCAGGCCCGAGGCGAAGCTCTCCTCCTCGGCCGAGGCGTCCTTGCCCATGAATCCCGGCACCAGGCGCGAGACTGCCTCCATGAGGCAGGCGGCCGCGGACTCGCCGCCGGAGAGCACGAAATCGCCCACTGAGACCGGGGTGATGTCGAACAGGTCGAACATCCGGGCGTCGATGCCCTCGTAGCGGCCGCACAGGAGCGTGAGCGCCTCCCCTCCGGCGAGTTCGGCCGCGAAGCGTTGCGACAGCGGCCGGCCGGCCGGGGAGAGCATGAGCATGCGGCCCGGGCGCGGCAGGCTGCGCAGGGCGGAAACGAGCGTCGGCAGGCCCATGACCATGCCCGGACCGCCGCCGTAGGGGCGGTCGTCCACGGTGTGGTGCCTGTCCGTGGCGAAGTCGCGCGGGTTGATCCGGTCCACGGACACCACGCCGGCCTCCAGCGCCTTGGCCATGAGCCCGCAGGAAAGGAAGGAATCGAAAAATTCCGGGAAGATGGTCAGAACCGTGAAGTGCACGGGAAATTTGCCTCCGCCGCCGGAAACGCGACCGGCGATGCATGCCCGATAATCCCTCGCGGCGCAAGGGCACGCTCGCGCAGGTCGGCCGGCAGGCCGAAGTCCGCGCAGGGAATGGGGCTGGCCCGGGCGACCAGGGCGGCGATGACGCCGATGTCCAGGTCGTATTCCTCGAAGGAGCCGTCGGCGTTGTAGGCCTGGGCCTTGGACGCGAGGAATTCCACCTTGCCGTCCGGCGTCACGGCCAAGTCGAGGAGGAGAAAACTTCTTGCCGCTCGGCGCCGGCCCGCTTCCAGGGGAGGACAGCCGACCGACGCCCGGGTCGGGTCGTATTCGGCGGCCAGCCGGGCCACGGTCTGGCCGTCCACGCCGGCGAAGGATTCCCATGTGGCGGTCTTTATGCCGGGGGACAGGGCGATCAGCCGGCCCAGGGGCAGGGAGCCGCCGCCCATGGGCCGCCAGTCGCGGGCCACGACCTCGGCCCTGGGGGCGAAGCAGCCTGAAAGGGCCAGGGCCATCGCCAGGATGGCCGGTAGCATCGCACGCATGCGTTCTCCCTCCCGACTCTGGGGACGTGCCTGGGTGGCCGCTCTCGCCTCGCCTTTACGCCGGGCCGGCGGACGCGTATCTCCAACGCTGCGGGAAACGCCAACCGCCACGGAGGCCGGCCATGTTCATCCCCCCGCTTTTTCGCGAGGAGCGCCTGGAAATCCTCCACGCCCTGCTTCGCGCCCATCCCCTGGGAACCCTCGTCACCCACGGCGAAGAGGGCCTTTGCGCCAACCTCGTGCCCTTCTTCCTGGCCGAGGACGGCGGCAAGGGCGTGCTGCGCGCCCATCTGTCCAAGGCCAACGACCAGCTCGACGCCCTCCGCGCCGGCGGCGAGGCGCTGGTGCTCTTCCAGGGGCCGCAGGCCTACGTCACTCCTTCCTGGTACACGTCCAAGGCCGTGGACGGCAAGGTCGCGCCGACCTGGAACTACGTCGCGGTCGAGGTCCGGGGCACGCCCCGCCTGGTCGAGGACCGGGACTGGCTGCGCGCCCAGCTCGACGCCCTGACCTCGCGCCAGGAAGCCTCCCGGGCCGTGCCCTGGGGGCTGGACGACGCGCCGCCGCCCTTCGTCGAGGCGCAGCTCGCCAAGGTCGTGGGCCTGGAGATCCCCATCCGCGCCGTCGCGGGCAAATGGAAGGTCAGCCAGAACCGGGTCGAGGCCGACAGGCAGGGCGTGGCCCAAGGTCTGCGCCAGGACCGCGCCGACGAGGCCATGGCCCGGCTGGTCGAGGGGAAACGCTAGTGTCGCGTCCTCGAAAAAGTAGCTATTCTTTTTTGAGAGTAACACACTTAAATAACTATTTTTTAAGGGTCGCAACGCTCGGGGCGTATCCTCGAAAACCGCGCGTTTTCGCGAACGCAACAGGCGAACGGCATTATGCTTCAGAACCGCTCGGCGAGGAGGCCCCGGGAATGCGACTCGTCGCCCGGCCGGCTTTGGCGGCGCGTCGGCCGATCGGCCTGTCCGAGGGAAAACGACTGCCGGGCCCAGGCCGGCTTGTCCGGGGGGGAAGCGGCGGGCGGCGCGCTCACGCGGGCGGGCGGACCTCGACGCGGTTGCGGCCGGCGCTTTTGGCCTGGTAGAGGGCGGCGTCCGAGGCGGCGAGCAGGGCTTCGGCCTCGATGTCCATGTTGGGCACCACGCCCGAGATGCCGATGCTCACGGTGACGACGTCGGCCACCTTGGAACTGGCGTGCTCGATCCCGGCCGCGCGCAGGTTGGCGCGGATGAGCCCGGCGATGGAAAGCGCCCCGGCCAGGTCCGTGCCCGGCAGCAGGGCGACGAATTCCTCTCCGCCGTAGCGGGCCACGAAATCGCCGGGCCGCTTGAGCGCGGCCTCGATGCATTCGGCCACCTGGCGCAGGCACATGTCGCCCTGCAAGTGGCCGTAGGTGTCGTTGTAGTCCTTGAAGCAGTCGATATCGATCATCAGCGCCGAAAGCGGCGTGCCTTCGCGGCGCGAACGCAGCCATTCCTTGCGGAAGACGTCCTCGAAGCAGCGGCGGTTGGGCACGCCCGTCAGGCCGTCCTGGTTGGAAAGCTGCTCGAACTTGCGGGTCAGCGCCTCGAGCTCCCGCTCCCGGGCCTTGCGCTGGTCCATCTCTTCCTTGAGCTTGAGCGCCGAGCGGACCCGGGCCCGCAGCTCCATGCTGTTGACGGGCTTGGCCAGGAAATCCATGGCCCCGGCCTCGAAGGCGCGCTCCAGGCTCGCGGCGTCGTCCTTGACGGTGACGATGATGACGGGAATGTCGCGAAGCCTTGGGTCGGCCTTGATCAGCCGCGTGGCGTCGATGCCGTCCATGTCGGGCATGACCACGTCCATGAGGACCAGATCCACGTCCGGCGATTCGTATTGGCGGCAGCGGTCGTCGAGCAACGACAGCGCCTCGCCGGCGGAGCCGGCGCACAAGGGCTCGAGGTACCCGGCCCCCTTGAGAATGGTGGACAACAGCAGACGCGAAGAGTCGGAGTCGTCCACGATCAGGATGTTCATACCGATCCTGGTGAGGCTCCTCTGGCCGTTGTCGGACGGCGTGTACACAGCCTTCGCATCACGCTCCCATGCCTCGAAGCAGACATCCGAGACAATGCAATGCGGCCCGAACCGGCCGGAAGCCATTTCCGTTACGGATACGATCATGCCTTAATGCCGGAAAAAAGCAACCGTCAGCCCGTAACAGGCGCGCCTAAGCGGGCTGACAGGCGCTCCATGGTTTCGCGGTCGGAAAAATCGAAGCGCAGGGGGGTGAGGGTCACATGACCCGCGGTCAGCATGGCCCGGTCCGTCTCCGGGGAAAGAGCTTCGGGCGGAATCATGCCCGTGAGCCAGTAGTAGTTGCGGCCGCGCGGATCCTGGCGGGTGACGTACCAGTCCTCGTACACGGCCGGCGTGGGCGGGCAGAGCCGCAAGTCCTTGGCTTGGGCCAGGGGAACGGCCGGAAAATTGAGGTTGAGCACGCAACGCGGCGGCACGGCCTCCCAGGGGCGGGAGGCGATGAAGTCGGCCACGTAGCGGCCCTGTTCCGTGAGGTCCGTGGGCGCGTAGTCGTCCGCGGAAACGGCCACGGCCGGGTAGCCCATGAGCGCCCCTTCGGTCGCGGCCGAGACCGTGCCGGAATAGAGGATGTCCACCCCGACGTTGGCTCCGGCGTTGATGCCGGAGACCACGACGTCGGGCGGCGTTTCGCACAGGGTCGTGAGCGCGAGCTTGACGCAGTCCGCCGGCGTGCCGGATACGCCGAGGCCCTTGAAGCCGTTTTCCTGAAATTCCTTGACGCGAAGCGGCAGGGCGATGGTGATGGCGTGGCCCACGGCCGACTGTTCGGAAATGGGGGCGGCCACGAGCACCTCGTGCCCGGCGGCGACGAGCCCCTTGTAAAGGTCGCGGATGCCCACGGCGTGGATGCCGTCGTCGTTTGTCAACAGGATGCGCATGCACTCTCCCCGGGGAGTCCCCGCAGGTGGACTATGCCGGTGGTCACGGGTTGTCAAGGCGGAGAGGATTGACATCCGCCGCGCCGCCGGGCACCCTCCTTTCTCCCAAAACCACGGTGACCGCCTCGTGACCGCAAAAACACAATACGTCAAAGACCTCGTCCCGGGCCAGCCCGCCGCCGACGTGTTCTGCCTGGGCGCGGCACGGCTGGCGCAGGCCAAAAACGGCCCCTTCTGGACGCTTTCCCTGGAAGACGCCAGCGGGCAGATCGAGGCCAAGATCTGGAGCCCGGCCGCCAGCCACTACGCGGACCTCGCTCCGGGCCAGTTCGTGTTCGTGGAGGGGCAGGTCGGGGCCTACCGCGACCGGCCGCAGATCAACATCGACCGCTTGCGCGTGCTTTCCCCCGAGGAGTATACGCCCGACCTGTCGCAGTTCGTGCCGACGAGCGCCGAGCCGCCGGAGGCGCTCCTCGAGCAGCTCAGCGAGCTGTGCCGCGCCGAAATCTCCCACGCGCCCTGGCGCAAGTTCTGCGCCAAGGTGCTTTCCCACCCGGATTTCCGCGACCGCCTCGTCGAGGCTCCGGGCGCGAAGAACGTCCACCACGCCTACCGGGGCGGACTGCTCGAGCACACGCTGTCCGTGGCCCGGCTCGTGCTCGCCATCTGCGGGCGCTACCCGCGCCTGGACCGCGACACCCTGGTCGCCGCGGCCGTGTGCCACGACCTCGGCAAGGCCTGGGAACTTTCCGCTGGCCCGGCCCGGGACTACACCGACGCCGGGCGGCTGCTCGGGCACATCGTGATCACCCTGGAGCTCGTGGAGCCGCTGCTGAAAAAATCCGGCATCGACCCGGAGCTGGCCCTGCACTTCAAGCACATCCTGCTCGCGCACCACGGCGAATACGAATACGGCTCGCCGCGCCGGCCCAAAACCGCCGAAGCCTTCGTGCTCCACTTCGCGGACAACATAGACGCGAAGATCAACCAGATCGAGAACGCCTTCGAGTCCGACGAACCCGGCCAGTGGTCGCCCTTCGCCCGCACCCTCGACCGCTACCTCTACAATCCCCGGCGCGCGCCGCGCGAGGCGCTGGAGAAGTCGCCCAAGCCCAAGGAAAAGGACGCCCAATGTTTATTACCTTTGAAGGCGTAGAAGGCTCGGGCAAGACCACGCAGATCAAACGCCTCACCGCGCGCCTGGAAGCGGCCGGCAGGACGGTCGTGGTCACGCGCCAGCCCGGCGGCTGCGCTCTCGGGACCACCCTGCGCGCCATCCTGCTTTCGACCAAGACGCAAAACCTCGACAGCCGGGCCGAGCTGTTCCTCTACCTGGCCGACCGCGCCCAGCACGTGGCCGAGGTCATCCGCCCCGCGCAGGCGGCCGGGCACGTGGTCGTGTGCGACCGCTTCGCCGATTCCACCGTGGCCTACCAGGGCTACGGCCGGGGCCTCGATGTCGCCCTGCTCAATACCCTCAACGACGTGGCCGTGGCCGGGGCCTGGCCGCAGCACACCATCCTGCTCGACATCGACCCCGAACAGGGCCTGCGCCGCGCCCTGGCGCGCAACATCGAAGCCGGCTGCACCGTCAACGAAGGCCGCTTCGAAGCCGAGGCCCTCGAATTCCACCGCCGTGTGCGCCAGGGCTACCTCGCCCTGGCCAGCCAGCATCCCCGCCGCTTCAGCGTCGTCGACGCCGCCAAGGCCCCGGACGCCGTGGCCGACGACATCTGGCGCATGCTGCAGCCGGAACTCGGTTGAGGCGCGCGCCAAAAATTTAGACGTATCGCGCCCTAAGACGCGTCCCTGCACGTCGCAGCAGGGTTCGTCCCAGCCTGTCGCGTCCCGGCGCGTCGCCATGCGCCGTACAAGGTCAATAAGGCCAGCGGGCCCAGAATGTCGGTGTAGAGGATCACGCCGGCATTGTCGGGCGCGAAGTTGCCGGCCCGCATGGAGACGATGTGGCCGCCCGCCGCGCCGAGCAGGAAGACGGATTGGGCCACGATCAGGCCCAGCCAGGATTGCGGCCGGGTAAAGGGCGCGAAGAGCCCGGCGATGCCGAAGCCGAAATTGGCCATGCCCACCTCGAACTGGAAGGGGCTCGGCGCCCAGCCGATGGACGCGGCGACCTTGTCGGCGAAAAAGACATGGCCGATGCCGCCCCACACGCCGCCGACGCCGACAAAGAAAAAGACGAGATACTTGAGGATGTCTTCCAGCAGGGCGGCATCGCGGGCCTTTTTTCGCGCTGCAACGGCCAGCCCGAACAACGGGCCGGAGGCGAGCAGGATGCCGCTGCCGGCATCGGGCAGGGCCGAAGCGGCGCAGAGTGCGACCAGGGCCAAAAGGAAGGCGGCGGGACGTTCCATGGCGACCTCTGTGTTATGGTGTCGCGGCGGCGGACAGGGCGGCTGCGGGCGCACAGGGCGGCTAGAGCACGATGACCTGCTTGCCGACCATCTTGCCGGTCGACTGGCGCAGGTGCGCCTCGCGCACGGTCTGCGCCGAAAGGCCTGCGACCGTCTGCGCCACGGTCGTGCGCAAACGGCCCGTATCGACGAGCCGCGCGACGCTCTCCAAAATTTCGCCCTGGCGCGCCATGTCCTCGGTTTGAAACAGCGACCGCGTATACATGAATTCCCAGCAGATGCGGGCGCTTTTGGACTTGAACAGCGTGATGTCGAGGGGCTGCGTCGGGTCGTCGATCAGGCAGATTGCACCTTGTGGGGCCAGAATTTCCGCCATGGCCTGCCAATGCTCCTGGGCATGCGTGGTGCAAAAGATCGCTTGCGCGTGGGGCATGCCGGCGTCGGCCATGCGCTGAGGCAGGTCCGTTCTGTCGACGACAATGGCAGCGCCGAGTTCCCGGCACCAGGCGGCCGATTCCGGGCGTCCGGCCGTGGCCGCCACGGTGATGCCGGCCCAGGCCGCAAGCTGGATGAGCATGGACCCGACTCCGCCGGCACCGCCGATCACCAGCAGACTTTTGCCCGTATTGGCGTTTTCTGCGGGCGTGAACCCCAGACGGTCGAACAGGCCTTCCCAGGCCGTGACGCTCGTCAGCGGCAGGCCGGCGGCCTGCGCCGGCGCGAGGCTGGCAGGAGCGGGGCCGACGAGGCGTTCGTCCACCAGCTGGTACGTGGCATTGCAGCCGTCGCGGGTCAGGTCGCCGGCGTAGAACACGGCCTGGCCCGGGGAGAACCGTCGCGCCTCGGGGCCGCGGGAGGCAACGATGCCACGGGCGTCCCAGCCCAGGATTTTTTCCTGTCCCGCGGCGAGCCGGGAGAACACCTTGGTGTCCACCGGGTTGACGCCGACCGCTTCGATGCGGACGAGGATGTCGCGCCCTGCGTGTTCGGGGACGGGCCGCTCCTCTTCGCGAAAGGCCTGGGGAGCGGTTGCGGCGAAGCCGCCGGTGGCGAGGATGGCTTTCATGCGTTTCCTCCTTGGGACAAGCCCGGCTGGACGGTGATCTGCTTTTCCAGGCTGCTTCCCCAATAGTCCCTCCGGCGCGGCCGGACAAGCGCGGGGGCGTACGCGCTGGACAGGGCGGGCGGGCTCGGGCAGGAGTGGCCCATGTCGCGGCGCGCACGCGTGCGCCGGAAGAGGGAGGCATGCGCATGGCGCTTCGCGATAACGGCAATTCACGGTTGGTCTATGCCACGGATCAGGGCCGGATGTGTCCCGGCTGCGGCAGGCCCGTGGCCGCGTGCGCCTGCGCGTCCCGGCAGGCCGGGCCCCGAGGCGACGGCATCGTGCGGATTTCCAGGCAGACGAAAGGCCGCAAGGGCAAGGGCGTGTCCTGCGTGACCGGCATCGCCCTGCCGCCGGATGCGCTCGAAACCCTGGCCAAGCAGTTGAAGCAGCGTTGCGGGGCCGGCGGGACCGTCAAGGACGGCGTCATCGAGATCCAGGGCGATCACCGGGAAACACTGGCCGCGGAACTGAAAAAACTCGGCTACATGGTGAAGCTTGCCGGGGGCTAGTGATGCGACCCTTAAAAAATACGTCAGTATTTTTTTAGAAAAAAATAGTTATTTAAATGTGTTGCTCTCAAAAAAATATCTCCTTTTTTAAGGGCGCGACACTCGCGCCTCGTCGCACGGACGGTGGGTACAAATCCTTGCCCCCTTTTCCTGGCCGCAGGCGGCGCAGTACAGAATTTTGTACGCAGTTGGGGCGGAAGGATGGAGACGCTTCCGCTGGTCGGTGTACCTAATACTTTGAAATACAATATAAAAGTCTGAAAGTGTCGCGTGTTTTTCGTTTTGGCACGGCTCCTGCTTAAACCAAATCATCCTTCCTCTGATCAACACATTTCGAAAAAGGCTTTTCGGGTGGCTCCCGAAAAGCCTTTTTCATTTGGAGCATGCCGCAGCTCCGCCGCAGTCCCGTAGGGGCACGGTTCCGGGCGCTTTGTCCGACATGGCCTCCCCTGGCGCGCGGTCGCGCGGCGGGCAGGGGTGTTTCCGGGCGGGTATAAAAATTTGTATGCGGCCTAGGTCCGCGGCAACGGGTAGAGCGCGGCCAGGCGTTTGCCGAGCGTGGCGGCAAGCGGCGCATACCCCGCCTGGGCGATGGACTCGAAAAGCGACAGCAGCATGGCGCGGCAGGTCAGCCAGTACGCGTCCCCGGGCTCGCACATGGGCGCAAGGGGCTGGGCGAGGGTGTCGAGCCAGGGCGCGAGGATCGCTTCGATATCGAGCTGCGCCTGCATGGCCATGACGGTTTCCCCGATGAGGCCTGCGGCGCTGCGGCGCTGGCAGGAGACCTTCGTCACGGCGTCGCGGACGCCGTTTTCCCGCGCGCAGCGGGCATAGAGCGCCTCGTAGGCCGAAACGCACGTCCCCATGGAGAACCGCTCGCGGATGGCGCGCCGGCTGCGGTCGCGCATGGCGGCCGTTTTCCCGGCGGCCTCGAGGGCCAGGGCCTCGCGGACCGCGGCAGGAAACGCGCCCGGGTCCGCCGGATCGAAGAGCCAGCCCGTGCGCCCGTGTTCCACGATTTCGGCCATGCCGCCGTCGGCCGCGACGATGGGCAGGCAGCCGCAGGCCATGGCCTCGGCGCAGACCAGGCCGAACGCGTCCTCTTTCGAGGCGAGCACCAGGAAGTGCGCCCCGGAATAGAGGTCGGCCATGTCGGTGCGAAGGCCCAGGAAGCGCACCCTGCCGCAGGGGGAATCCGGCCCGGTCTGGCCGCTGCCGGCCAGCCGGAGCGCGATGCGCGGATCGAGTGAGAGCAGGGCGTCGGCGACCTCGTCGAGATGGAAGTGCACGGCTTTGCCGCGCTGGGCGACTTCCAGGAAGAGGATTGGGTCGGCGGGGCGCGCCACGGTCGGGGAAAACGCCCCGACATCGATGCCGTTCGGGATGACCAGGGTCTTTTCCGGCACGGGCTGCACGCGTCGGACTGCCTGCGAGACGCAGACCGTGGCGTGTATTCGGGGCGAGCGTTGTCCCCGGTCGCATTGGTGCATCACCTCGAGCAGCGTGGGCACCTGCGCTGCGGCAGCCGCCTCGCAGGCGACGGGGTCGAACCCGCCGTTAAACTGCACGATGTCCGCATCGGCGAACAGGGCGCACAGACGCTCGAAGCGGCCGAATGCGGAAACCGGCACGTACCAGTCGCCGCCCCCTGCGGTTTCCGGGCAGGAAATATCGGTATAAAGGCAGGTGTAATGGAACCGTTCCCGGTCCACGGCGCGGGCGAGCGCCTCGTCCATGCGGCTGATGCCGTTGCCGGTCCCCATGGACAACGTGCAGGCGACGATGCGGAGCGGCCGTTTCATGGCGCGGGGGAGCGCCGCAAGCGCCTGTCGGCGTCGCGGGCCTGCGTGTCCGTGAGGTTCTTGGGGCGTGCCGGTTGCATGTGCCGGCACGATCTTTGGCCGTTGCCGGCGGCGCTGTCAAAGGCAAAGGCGCGGCCTCGGCCTGCCTGCAGCTTCTTTTCGGGGTAATGCGGGGGCACGCAACATGCCATGAAAAAGGGCTCGTCAACCACCTCGAAGCGAACGGTTTTCCATCGGTTGGCGCCATGGCAGTTCGCGCGGGAGGCGGGGCGACGAGCCCTTTGGCGATGGCAGGGGCCAAGCCCCGGCATCCGTGTGGAACCCGCGGGTCCAGGCGCAACGCGGCCTTGCCGGGACCCGCGGGGAAGCGTGCGTTACAGCGCGCCGGTGTAGATCGCCGCGACTTCCTTGTCCGTGGCGCAGCGCGGGTTGGTGTACTTGCAGATGTCCTTTTGCGCGTTGGCGGTCATGGTCGGGATGTCGCCGGCCTTGACCTCCTTGCCGTAGCGCTTGCCGAGCTCGACCAGGGTGGCCGGGATGCCGACGTCGG
>JAEWPX010000181.1 GCA_023399375.1 Pseudomonadota bacterium
AACTACCGATGCCCAACGCAAGGCCCTCCTGCCCCAACATCTCGATCCCTGCTCCCTGATCATCCCTGCCTGAGCTTCTGCCGCTTCCTGCTCGCCCTGACAAGACGCGCATTATTGAGCGCTTACCATCAATGCCAAGGAGGCCAGTCCAGAGCAGGCCTATCTCGTCAAGAAGGGTGTGCCGGGTATCGGCGTTCGAGAGGATGAGAACGGGAATTTGTTGGTGCCGGGATATGACACCGCCGGTTTCATCCATACGCTCCAGACGATTTCGCAGGACGGGAAGCAGTTCGAGGCCGGAAGTCGCAAGAAGGGCACCTTCTTTCCCATCGACCCCGAGGGAAGCCTCGGCCAGGACGTGATCCTCATTGCAGAGGGCTACGCCACGGCCGCCAGCGTGCACTTGGCCACGGGGTTGCCAGTGGTGGCCGCCTTTGACGCCGGAAATTTGGAACCGGTGGCCGTGGCGTTACGCGAGAAGTTCCCGAATGCCCCCATTGCCATCCTGGCGGACAACGACCATGGCCTTTCGGTAAACGTCGGGGTGGAGAAGGCCAATCTGGCGGCCGAGGCTGTCCAGGGCCATGTCATCGTGCCCTCCTTTTCCGAGGCAGAGAAAGCGCGGGGAATGACGGATTTCAACGACATACATTGCATCCATGGCCTGGACCAAGTAATGAGGCAGTTGGATTTGTCGGTCGAACGTATATCTCAGATAAGAGCCGGTGAACATCGACGAGACATGAAGCAGGAAAGGGTGAACTCAATTGTGGTCTAGTGAACATAATATTGTGGCATCTCGTCATAATTCAATCTGCTGCGAAAAATAGGTGGCATCGTCTTGGTTAAAGAATGGACATTGCGTCAACATGATTGATGATCAGAAGACGTTCCTTCAGAGAACTTCAACTAAACAGACCCTCCATGACAACATCCAGGGCCAAATATCTGACTCCTGCCTCCGCTTTGAGGCGTTACTTGGATTTGGGTGCTGATCCTCTCTTTCAGGGCCGATACGTGTGAAATGACACCGATCAGCTTGCCCTCCTGCTGCAGGCACGCGAGAGTTTCCAAGGCGGTTTCGAGGGTTTCCTCATCCAGAGTGCCGAATCCTTCATCAAGGAACAACGAATCCACCCGGACATTCTTGCTGGCCATGTGGGACAAACCCAACGCCAGGGAAAGGCTGACAATAAAGCTCTCGCCGCCGGAAAGATTCTTCGTGGACCGAATTTTTCCGGCCTGGTAGTTGTCGACCACGTCAAGTTCCAGGGGCTGAGTGTAATCGCGGACCAGCAAGTAGCGGTCGGTCATTTTCTGCAGTTGCCGGTTGGCATGACCAATCATCATTTCGAATGTCAGACCCTGGGCAAAATTGCGGTACTTCTTACCGTCTGCTGAGCCGATCAATTCATGTAGATTTTCCCACCTGCGGCATTCTGTTTTTTGGGCCTCAATGGCCGCTTGTTTTTCCTTTATCCTCTCTTTGGCGGCGGCATCTTCACTCAGTTTGTGCTTGAGACCGGCAATGATGTCACGCAGCTCTTTAAGGGATTCCTCGTACTCCTTGAATTGGGGTTCGAGCTCTCCCAGCGACTTGTCGGTGATCTTGCGGGCCATTTCCGTGGCCAGGCGCGTTTCCCGATCCTTCTGCCTGGCTTTCAGGTCCGTTTGACGCTCATCCAGATCCTTGGCCATGGCCGTCAACTTAGCCCGACCTTCAGAGGGCAATATGGCCGCCAGGAACTGTTCTTCATTTGAAAAGCCAACGGGCGCGAGCGCTGCGGAAAATTCAGTTTCCAGCCTTCTCAGTTCGGGCTCTCGATGGTCGATGCGTTTCTTCAGAGATTCAACATGGGCCTTCGCAGTATTCCATTGTTGTTGAAGCTCGTTGTGCCGTTCTCTGGCCTGTTTTTCGGCGCCTTCGGCATCAGAAATCGCCTTGTTTAAACGGAGTTCCTCATCGTCTGGATTCTTGTCGCCGAACAGTGCATTACGCTCTTCACTTACGGTGGCGAGTTCCTTTTTCAAGGTCTCCAGGCGTTCCAGCTTTTCAGTCAGGGCAGTGCGTTGGGTTTCGATAACCGCATCCAGCCGCTTCACCTCGCTGTCGATGTCGGCAATCTGTTTCTCGATGTCCGCTTTTTTCTTGACCTGGGTTTGCCATGACTTCAACCGTGCTCTGAGGGTTTCAAGCAGTGATGAAATGTCCGTATCAGGGATGTCCGCAATACCAAGCGGCAGGAGCTTGGTAGTAACGGCCTGGTGGCGTTCGGCAAAATCAGCCCGGAGTTTTTCCAAGTTGCCCTTCACCTCAGCGAGGGCTTTCTCGGCGGTTTTCTTGTCATTAGCCGCTGCTGACTCCAGTTTTTCCGCTTCCATCAGGTTTTTACGGGCCAGGCTTTCAGCTTCTTCGAGTTTCTTGATGGCGGCTTCCTGATCCTCGGCTTTGCTAATCAGCCTAGTCAGGGCGTCGATCTTCTGTTCAGTTTCATCGGGGACAGGCACGTTCCCTTCCGCGAAGGGGTGTTCGGTTGCGCCGCAGAGTGGACAGGGCTTGCCGTCTTCCAGTTTTGCTCGGTGATCTTCAAGTTCCGCAATTTTCGACAGAAATGTCATTTCACGCAGCAAGGTTTCCTTTTCGGTACGGTATTCCCGCAATAAGCGGTCTCCAATTAGCTGGTTCAAAGCAAATTTGCCCTGCTGAAACTGTTTTGATGCGTCCTCCAGTTCCTGTTTCCGAATGCCTGATTGCTTCTGACAGTCCTCGAGTGACTTTGTCGCCAATTCTAGAGCCGTCGTGGATGCTTCTTGATCAGCCTCTTTTTGAACGATTTCTTTTTGCTTAGAGAGCAAGCCGCCGAACTGTTCCTCAACGCCAGCCAGACCGCTGATTAGCCATTCATCTTGTGCATACTCTTTGATGTAGCCGTCTACAAGATCCAGTGACTCATGAGCCTTGGAACGTTTTTCCTGCTCTCCGAGCCGGGCTTTTTTGTCTGCATCAATCTTTGCCGCATCCTTCTTACAGCCCTCATCACCTTCTGAAACAGCTTTTTTCTGATCGGCAAGTTTCTGGTCAAGGGAGCGAACCTTCTGCAATGTTGGACCGGCCGCTTTCAGCTCTTCTTTGCCCCGAGCGGTTTGTTGCTCAGCCGATTTCAGTGCCTCGGACTGCTCTCCGGTGGAGGTTTCCAGTCCGGGAAGAGCCCCCTCCTCAGTTTTCAATGTTGCGCTGTCATCCGCCTGCTGTTTGCGGGTGGCGGTGAGCGTTGCGTAAGTGCCATCCAGTAGGGCGGCACTCAAAGCCCGATTGAGCTTTTCACGATCCGGTTTGAACGCCTCGATATCGACTTGCAGCTTGCTCGCCTCGTCAGCCAAGTTACCAATTTCCTTCTTGAGCCCCTCGATGATGGTGAGCCAGGCAATAGCCTTCCCGGCGTCAGAGGACTTAGCGGCAAGGCCTGTCTCTTCCTTCTGCTTTGTCTCGAGTGCCTGCCCAATTTCTTGTTCCTGCTGCGGCTCAAGAATCACGATGCCTGCCGTTTCAGCCTGGAGCAGGTTCAGTTTTTCCTTCTCCTCGCGCTGGCGCTCATGGACACGGATGGATATCTGGCTGTAGATCTCTGTGCCCGTTATCTGCTCCAGGATTGGAGCCCGCTCATCCGGTGCCGCCTGGAGGAACGCGGCAAAGCCGCCCTGGGCCAGCAACATAGAGCGAGTGAAACGCTCAAAGTCCATGCCGGTAGCCGATTCGATCTGGTCGGCTACCCCTCTGATCTTGGATTCGAAAATCTCGCCGGAATCGGCATTGGCAATTTCGTGTTTCGGGGCCTGGAGCTCGCCATCCGACTTCTTGTGTGCCCGGTGTTGGCTCCAGTGGCAGCGGAAGCGCCCCGTCTGGGTTTCGAAGGTCACCTCGGAAAAGCATTCGCCGGTCTGACGGGACATGATTTCATTTCCGCTCTTGGTGACCTTGTTCAGGCGAGGTGTACGCCCATAAAGGGCGAGGCAAATAGCATCGAGAATCGTGGTCTTGCCAGCACCGGTAGGACCGGTGATGGCGAAAATGCCGTCAGACGTGAAGGCCGGGTGCGTCAGGTCGATTTGCCATTCGCCGACCAGTGAGTTCAGATTCTTGAAGCGTACCTGCAGTATTCTCACCGACCGCCTCTCTATTCAGCCTGCACATCGTCTTCATAGAGAGACGAAACCGTTTCCTGGTAGGCCCGAAGCAGCTCCGGTCGCTGTTCTTCGGGCACGTCATGTACGGCGAGGCATCGTTCGAACACGTCGTTCACGTTCAGGTCGTCGAGTGTTTCCTCTTCATGGATTTGCCCCAGCACGAGGTCAATAATACGGTTGTTCTTAATCCTGAGGATTTCCATCCGAGTGCCGGAAATCGCGGCTTCTAGGCGCTCACGCAGGTCGCCAATAACCTCGTTGCCTTCGTAGATGACTTCGAGCCAGCCTTGTGAGCCCGTTGTCGACAATTCGAGGATGTGGCTTGAGATGCCGTCCCAGTCTCCCACGATGCGCTCAACTCTTTGAAACATCGGCACATTGATCAGTTGTACAGATGCAGCCGTACTGTGGAATTCAACTTGGCAAACGCTCTTCTGCTGTTTTGACTCTCCGAACCCCATGGGCAGAGGAGAGCCGCTGTACTGTATTTTTTCGGAGCCGTTCACTTTTTGGGGGGTGTGGAGGTGTCCAAGCGCTAGGTAGTTGAAACAGGTAGGGAAAATCCCGGCCGTCACATGAGCCAGGGAACCAACATAAAGTTCACGCACGCCATCACCATCGACGGTTTGTCCACCAGCGGTAAACAGGTGTCCCATGGCCACGATGGGGATATCTGCCCCGAGTTTCTCACGCTTCTGTTCGGCTAGGGCCGCGACGGCGGCGTAATGAGTGCGGATGCCATCAATCAATTTCCGTTCTTTGTCCTCGACACTCTCACCCGCTTCTGCCACGCGGATATCCCTGTCGCGCAGATAGGGCACGGCACATACAATCAGCTCCGGAGCCTCTTGCTCATTACGGAGCACCAGCACCTCGTCTTCCGGGGATTCAGTGCAACTACCGACCACGTGGATATTAAGTGCCTCAAGCAGGTCCTTGGGTGCATTGAGAAAGGACGGCGAATCGTGGTTGCCCGCGACAACGATAACGTGCCGACAGGATGAGGCGGCCACCCGGCACAGGAACCGATAATAGAGTTCTTGAGCACGATTGCTCGGAGTGCTGGTATCAAAGACGTCACCCGCTACCAATAGAGCATTGATTTCATTTTTTTGGATCGTCTCAATTAGCCAGGACAGAAACGTCTCGAACTCCTCGTAGCGCTTTCTTCCATAAAGGGTTCGACCTATATGCCAATCTGATGTGTGAAGTACTCTCATAGATTATTGCCTGGCATATCTATAATGTCCTTTTACTTCGGCATTAAGGTACTTCCCTTTCGAATCGGCAAGCTTCATGCCTTCATAAACATACAGAGGGACATCATAGTAATCATAACGACTCCCGCTATTAAATTCGACAGAAAGGACTTTCGTTGTGTTGTCATAGCAAAAACCTGCGACATTTGACGATTGTGGTGTTGAAATCCATTCACTCATCATTTTCTCCTTGAACGTTTGCTGAATTAAAAAAATTATGATCATAGTTTGCGGATTGTGTCCGCCACTGATGAATCATGGGGGCGTAATCCTCGTTTTCATTTTTCTGGTTCCAGCCCCCAGGGCTCTCAAATCCATCTTCCTCTGACCCATGAGAAACAACTTTTGGGTCAATACTATCTGGTTTTTTATTTGCTGGAGGAGAATCAATAAGGGTTCTGATCGGAAGACTGACAGCTTCGCCAACAATAATTGCCTCGCCGGTTCTAAGAATTGGTAGCATGTCAAACAATCCTTTAAGATTGTCGGAAGCCGCCCCTGCAACATGCCCTCTATCTGTATTATTAGTAAGTCTCATAGCGATCGTAGTTCCACACTGAGATAAAATTGTTGTATCGATCTCTGAAGGCCTCTGACTTACAACCATCATTCCCACACCATATTTACGACCTTCTTTGGCAATACGCTTTACTGCTGATGCAGCTGTGCCCGAATTATCTTTTCCAAGATACGTATGTGCTTCTTCAAGTATCAGAAAAAGCGGACGCTCTCTCGCTCCTTCTGGAAGATTTCTTCCCCAAAAAAGAGCATCGTAAAGAATTCGAAGGACTGCTCCTATTATATCGTTCAGAATAGAGGATGGTATGCCAGACAAATCGAGTATCGAAATTGGCTTTTCGTTCCCAATCCAACTTTTGATCAGTGCATCCAAGTCGCTTTTAGCTCCGCCATTAATATCAGGCTTCCAATCGCCTGGATTGCAAATAAAATTATAGCGTGGGTCTTTTAACTTAGATCCTAACGTTGAAAGCTGCTGTCTAATATTGATAGGCTCTTTACCCCATTGAACCCTATCATTTGCAGAGCCAGTTGTTTTAATGGTCCTATAAATGGGAGGGGTAACCGTCATTGCGTCCCCAATTAATTCATTGCCATGAGCATCTACAACATATGCAGGGTCAACTTCATCATTGGCTCCGCCAGGTCTTGGGACGATGGTCATAAAATCTTTTTTATAAAGTTCATACCAAAGCTTATGTAGGCAAAATGGAATTGGTGTATCAACTGTAATAATATCTGAGTCAATCCCTTTGATTGGTTTATTATTAATAGATTCCAGTTTTAATTTCATTACCCAACTAGCGACAATTGCATACCTAGGATCATCAAGACTCCCGAATGCAAATTTTGTCATTTCCTCAAAGTTTAATGCCCAAAAGGGGATTTGAAGCTCTTTTTCACCCTTATCGACGTCAGCGCCAATTTTAAAAACATTTGCCCTCTCGCCAAGCGCTTTTGCGTATTCGCCATGAAGATCGAGCACAAGTATCCTGGCCGAGGGGAATTGAGATTTATCCGAAATTGAATTTAGTAGTCCGGCTACAGTAGTTGATTTGCCACACCCAGTAGAACCTACAATTGCTGAGTGACGTGTCACTAGTTTATTAATGTTAACAAATGCCGGAATACTTCCAGCACTGGCAAGATGACCTATAGATACAAAATCAATTGGATCTGAAGGTCCATAAATAGCGTGCAAATCTTTTTCTGTAACAATATGAACTTTATCTTCAATTGTTGGATGCTGTGATATCCCCCTTTGAAATTGTCCACCTCGCATGCGCTCCCCGACAAGCTGGATCTGCAGCCATCGATTCCCATACGGTAAGTTTTCTTCATCCGTTACAGGTGCGGCTCCTGCCCCAACTTGTGAAATCAATCCATATAAATCCATAAAACCAACAGGGATTCGAACAAAACCACCGACTTGGCCAATGCGATAGCACTCACCCTCTATAAAGCAAACCCCTGTAATCGTTTCATTAGACAAAGCTACTGTTACAGTGGTTCCTATCACATCTTGAACTGTTCCAATAAATGAAGGATCAACGTTCACCTTATCCCTCTATTTTATAATCACCGGTTTGTTTGAGCAAAAAACGGCTAAAGAAGGAAAAATCACCAATTTTGCATCTTACTATTTCTCCATTTTCATCAGACAAATAGGCATATTGATTGTTGTCATTCTTTTCCCAGCTTTTTTTCTCCCCTGCAAAAAAAGCAGCATTTCTTGCCAAAAGATGCAGGTTTGCCATTTTTTGTGCACAAGATAATGCATCTTGGTATTTTTCAATATCATCATATAGAAGGCCAAAGCAAACGCTTCTTGGATTTGCAGACAGCCTTTGTGTTATAATTTCATTAAGATGCTGGTCGACAAAAGAATATCCAACTACGATGAGAACAGATTGTCCAGTTGACAAAAAATTAGACAATCTGTCCTGCATTGCAAGATAAGGCATCCTACGGCTTTGTAAATATTTTAAATGAGAAGGATAAATCATCTGTTTGTCATGTTCTTTGTTGTTAGAAATCCCCCTAAAAACTTTACCGGCAGCATTAACCCACCAATTAACTGAACCATGAAGCTTCCAGAGCCTGACCCAGCGAGGAGGAAGTTCTTCATATTCCATTGAGTGCAGGTCAAAGAAGGCATTTCGGGCTCCCACAAACCCATCAAAATATGGAATGCTTTTTGCTTCTAAGGCGGACTCAATCAAGAGGTCATAATTCGGGGTAAATACTTCAACAGGGTGTTCTCTTGGTATACCCGATATCCATGATGTCAAATTGTGGTATGAAGTTGTTGCGTCTGGCAATTCTTTGTCAACATTGTCTGTTATTTTGTCACAAATAGCCTTTTCCATATCGAGTAGATCTTGTTTTTTCAACCCATCGAATTCACTTTCACCAATTGCATCGATCAATAGCCTGACACGACTAAGAATATCTTCGATAGTCACTTCCTTGCCATCAGCTACAGAAATTCCATCTTTAAGTTTTTGTATGTGTTCTTGATTCAACTTCTCACAGATGCATTTAGTCAACCCTGCAACGTCAGGGATAAGAGGCATATTGTCATCATCCCGTATTGATAAAGGGCATCCTGCGCCTAATAAAAATGCAACTTTGTTTTTATCTGACGCGAGGGCTTGTCGAAGAATGTTAATTTTTCCAGAAATGCTGAATTTTTCATTCATTATTGCGGAGTCCTTATTGACATCTTGCTAAATTGTATGTTGTCGAGTTGAGATAATCTCCGGTAGCTTTCTTAGCTGGTCGCCATATCTGGCTCTGTGCTCTAAATCAATTTTGCGAGATCTAATAGAAAAAAAATTGGACGCATTCAATTTTCTTATTACGCCCAAAGCTCTGTATTGAACACGAAGGCTTTGATATCGGCAACGAAATGGATGTGTCTGACTGAGCCTCTCTTGACGGGTATAGCCCAGTCCTGTGTTGCCGTAAATGTGAGTTAGAATCAGTTTTTCCAAGGAAGCTTTGCGTATCTTGGTCATCGACAACCGGCGGCCTTCGGTTCCAATCACTTCTACCCCCAGTGGCTGTTTTGACATTGGGCCAGCTTGCGCCGATTTACGACGGGAGTCCAGGTTGCTATTTTCTACTCAGTGTTTAAAAATAGGAAATCAGTTTGCAAAGTGTCAATCGATTTTGACGAGTTGATCCAATTGAGTAGAGTGGCGCAGGAGGCACCCTTTCGTCAGCGTTCGACTAGCGGGCCATATCTATAATAGGCCATGTCCTCTTTCAAAGATTGCACGCAATTCCCCATAACCGCGACCTCCTTGCCCCATTTCATCTGGGCCAACCAAAGCCCCGCATGTCGAGCTACCGGGTCATGGGCGCTGAACGCCACCTGATCCCCCATGTCCCGAACCAAACCGCCGTTGGCCAGAGTGAAAAGAACCGTCCCCTTGTTGTCGATTATGTAGGTGAACCCCTGAAGCTCCTTAGGGCTCTCGGGCGTGGTGACCTCCTGAGCTTCAAGGCAATGCATCCGGGCCACGGTCAGAAGGGTACGCTTTTCCTTCGGTGCTAGCGAGGGTTCGCCCATGATCGCACGCTTGCGATCCTCCCAGGAAGACCACGCCAAGTTCCTCCGGCTTGAAATCCAGTTGAAAGGCACATCGTCTCGCTCAGGTTTGGCCGTCTCTCGCCGTGAGCGCAAAACGGCCAGGGCCACCTCATTACCTCTTTCCGCTTGCCAGCGCAGGAATGTGCTCCAGGAAGAGTAGGGGAAGGCTTCCCGAAGCGTTTCCTGTCTCCCCTCCATCTCCCGAGCCATGTTGCGCCTGGCCTTGGCCTCGTGCTGCCCGGCCAGCTTGAGCAGTGCGAACCGGTCCCACTTGGTCAGGGCCATTCGCCCAATCTCTCGGCGCTGGCGCTGCCAGGTGCGCGCTATTTCTTCCCGACGGCATGCCCTATGCTCTCGCAGGATGGCTAAGGCTTCCTTTCGCTCGGCCATGCCGGCCTTGTATTCGGCGAAAAGCATGTCTCGCTCCGGGCTTAGCCGTTGGATCGGCTTGGCCCGGTACCGATCCTTGGACTCGATCACATCCACGGCCACACCGGCCGATTGAAACCGGCCGAAGCATTTTTCCAGCCTTCCTTGGGCTAGGCTCCGGTCCAGGCTGCTCGCCTTGATCGCGTGCTTGCCGTGCCGGTCCTGGATGACCAAGCCGTTGCCATGAGGCTTGATGACCAGACCATGCCGCGCCAGGGTTTGATGCAGGGACTGCCAGTCCACCACCTCCGTGGTTAGGCTGGCCAGAATCCTTTCACGGAACCCCTTCGCGTAATTCTCGAAGGATTCCTGCCCGGCATGTGCCTCCACTGTGGCAGCGCGCTCGCCAAGGTGTAGCGCATTGCCTTGGTCGCGACCATTATCAACCTTCAAGCCAAAATGCTTTTCCAATTCACGGCAAACCCGGTCTCGCGTATGGAAGTCCCGAAAGGGATCGTGCCGGGTCAGCCGCTCCGGGTGGATCATGTTGTAGGCCACGTGCATGTGCAAGTTGGCCGTGTTCTTGTGGACCCCGCAATGCCTTTGATGCTCCTCAAAACCCAAGGCCTTGGCCAGCTCGACCTCAATTTCCTTGAGTACGGCCGGCGTCAGCTTGGCCTCGTCCTCTGGCCGGAAGCTTACGATGAGATGATAGGTCTTCTCCTTGGAGGTCCGGGTGTTCAGGTCCTGGGTGTCAGCGACCTCCTGAATGGCCAGATCGTAGTCGTCGCCGGCCCAGCAGCCCGAGCACCACGTCAGCAGACATTTTTCCCCCTTCCGGCCGGCGTCGGCGATGTAGTTGGCTAGACGGCGATAGTTGTCGTTTTCGGGTTTTCTGGCAATGCGACGACTGATCATGTTCGGACTCGAGAGCAGGTCAGATTCTGGCCATGGCAGCCTTAACTTCCCGCTGCCGGGCTTCGATTTCACGCAGCACTCGCCGGATTTCCTGGTGCAGGGCGGCAAGCGGCCCCTCCTTCTCGGACAGACACAGCTTGAAAAGGCCTCCCAGTCGGCCGAGGTCGGCATTCACCTTGAGCAACTCCCGCCGGGCCATCTGGTTTTCCAGGCTAGGCACCGGCAGCCCCAGGCAGACGCGCTTAGCGAAAGTGGAAAGAGAAAGGCCGGTTCTATCGGCGCTCTCCATAATTTTTTCATATTCCTCTGGAGTCAAATAGGTTTTCAGCACGGTCTTCTTTGAAGGCATGGCGTCTATCTCCCCATGGCCATCTGCGTTGAGCCGCAGGCGAATAAGCCGGCCCCGCAGGGCAGGACGTGAAGAAGGCCGCCGAAGGTGGGCCTACTTCACCTGTCCTGCCTTCCGACGTCGTTATTCCGTACTACATCTTTTGTGCTTTTTTCTAGGTCATACAATTTCATTTCATAAGCTTGAATATAACTCCATAAGTTAAAGCTAAAACATCATTGGTTGCCAGCACGGCTTAATTCAGGACGATGTTCACTTGGCTTTGATGGAATTCTCATCAATATAAGACCGTTAAGTTTAGTATATCTTGAAAAATACACATCTATAATTGTCGACTATAAACATTACGCCATAATGAATTTTCTTTGAATGGCAGATTTCAATTTTTGATTTTGAGATTTATGCCCGACACATGTGAGTCTACCTAGCGACACTTATTTCAAGCCCCACGGCCTGAGTAGGCGCATTTGATCCAAAAAATGCCAACGGCCCCACTCGGACCGTTCAAAAGAAGAATAGTCACGCCAAATGAGGGGATATTGTGCTCAAGAGAAAATGAGCAATGCCTCGCGCGCGGTGGGAGGCACGCGAATAGACGCTTGGCTACTGCTCTAACCCTGGGCTGTAGCCTAGTGGGTAGCCCAGGGTCTCGTTTGTTCGACGTTGGGCATCCTGGACGTCCAGGCCAACTCGGACATGGTTCGCCCAGGTGGCGTTCCATAGGGCGACACGCTGCTCCCTGGATTTTCCACCCTGACAACGTTCGAAAAGGGGTCGAGCGCCGGCCACCACCCGGCGCATGAAATCCGCCAGCTTGCGGTTGGCTTTTTGCGCCTTGCGGCGAAGTGCCTCTGAGGCCCTGGTCCGTTCCCGCCGCAGCATCGGTCCCAAGCCCAGCCATTCAAAAAAGCCTGTAGTGATAATGCGGATGGCCCGGCAGCCGAAGTACTGGCCCTCATCGCTTCGTCCCCTCGGCTGGGCCACCTTCATGAAGCCGGCTTCTTTAATCTGCCTGATGGCCCGCTCGCACCGACGATGTCCGAGGCCGGATTCACGAGCGATTGTCTTCATGTCGATGTCGATGAAACCGTTGGCCAGGGTCGGCACGCCAAGGCACAGGGACGCCAAGTCGAGGTGGGAGAGTAGCGTCTCCAAGACTACGAGACATGCCTCGCGGCGTTCGCTCCGGATTTTGCGGTTGCCCTTGGTCAGCAGCGGTGGGCATTTCTTGGGATGGTCATACCAAAACTTGGTTCGCTCGGCGGCCAAGGAGAGGATGCGAGGCAAGCCGCCCTTGCCCTTTCGGATCGGGCTGACAGGAGTTAGCAAGGGCTGGTTGGGGTCATGCCCGCAGCGGTTCCCGCCCGGTTGGCCGGCCGAGGAAAAAATTAATTCGGGCGTACGGCTCATGCTGCCGCTCTCCGGGCAGCTGAAATTTTCGGATCGAGGGTAGCAAGGGTAGCGGGGGCGGAAAGGATATCACGGGCAGTAGCGTCGCCAGGGTAGCAATGGGGTAGCAAGAACGACAAAGGCCTTACCTTGGTAACGAGGTAAGGCCTTGAAATTTCTGGAGCCAGCGAGGAGACTCGAACTCCTGACCTGCTGATTACGAATCAGCTGCTCTACCAACTGAGCTACGCTGGCAAACTAGCGAGGAGATGCTTGATACACGCGGCTTCGCGGGCAGTCAAGCGGGTTTTGCCAACAGACCAAAAGCGTTCGTTTTCAGTCTGTTACGCACAACTCGTGCGGTCGATTCACGGACTGCGCGCTCTCAGGCTGCTACATGGCCGCTTCAGTCGCCGCCGCGCGGCGGGGCGTAGCGGTTGACGATCGGCAGGCGCCAGTCCTTGCCGAACGCGCGCGTCGTGATCTTCGGCCCCGGAGGACTCTGCCGCCGCTTGTACTCGTTGCGGTCCACAAGGCGCGTCACACGGTCCACCACCGCCGGGTCCATACCCGCCGCGACCATCGCCGACGGCGAAAGCCCCTGCTCCACATAGGCCGCGAGCACGGGGTCCAGGGCGTCGTATTCCGGCAGCGAATCCGAATCCTTCTGGTTGGGTCGCAGCTCCGCCGTGGGGGGCTTCACCAGCACCCGCTCCGGAATGAGGTCGCGGCCGGCCTCGGCATTGCGCCAACGCGACAGGGCGTAGACCAGCGTCTTCGGCACGTCCTTGATCACCGCATAGCCGCCGGCCGTGTCGCCGTAGAGTGTCGAATAGCCCACGCCCACTTCGGACTTGTTGCCCGTGGTCAGCACCAGCCGGCCGAATTTGTTGGAAAGCGCCATGAGCAGCGTGCCGCGGATGCGCGGCTGGAGGTTCTCCTCGGTCACGTCGAAGGGCCGGTCCCCGAAAAGCGGGGAAAGCGCGCCCAGAAACGCCTTGAACACCTCTTCGATGGCCACGACGTGGAATTCGATGCCGAGCGCCTCGGCCAGGGCCTGGGCGTCCTCGAGGCTGTCGTCGGAGGAAAACCGCGTGGGCATGGCCACGCCGAGCACGTTTTCCGGACCCAGGGCGTCGGCGGCGATCACCGCCGTCAGCGACGAATCGATGCCCCCGGACAGCCCGATGGCCACGCCCGGGAAGCCGGACTTGCGCACGTAGTCCCCGGTGCCAAGCACCAATGCCCGGTAGACTTCCTCCACATCACCCAAAAGGGGCGCGAGGGGCGCGGGCGCAAGCGCGGCGCGGGAGCAGCCGGCCACGGGCGCAAGCGTCACGCGGGCGGGACAGGCCTCGAGCTGCGGCTCCCATTTGCGGCAGCGCGGGTCGAGCAGCCGCCGCCGCGTGGGCAGCCCCGGGTCCAGTTCGCACAGCACCATGTCCTCGGCGAACTGCCTGCCTCGGGCAAGCAGCGTCCCGTCAGGCCCGAACACCACGCTGTGGCCGTCGAAAACCAGCTCGTCCTGGCCGCCGACCATGTTGGCGTAGGCCACGAACGCGCCGTTGTCCGAGGCGCGCGTGGCGAGCATCCGCTCCCGGGCCGCGCCCTTGCCCTGGTGGTAGGGCGAGGCGGAAATATTGATGAGCAGCCGCGCGCCCCCGCCATGCGCCTGTTCCGCCGGCGGTCCGCCCGGATACCAGATGTCTTCGCACACGCTTACGCCAAAAACGAAGCCGTCACGGTCAAAGACCGCGCTGCCCCGGCCGGCGGCGAAATAGCGGTTCTCGTCGAAGACCCCGTAATTGGGCAGGTAGCGCTTGGCCACGATGCCGGCCACGGCCCCGTCGTGCGCGACCACGGCCGCGTTTTGCAGGTCGCCCTCCAGCCACGGGCAGCCGAAGACGGCCGTCAGCCCCCGGCTCTCAAGGGCGATCTCCCGGGCCCGCTCCATGCACGCGGCCACGAAATCGGGCTTGAGCAGCAGGTCCTCGGGCGGATAGCCCGAAAGCACCATCTCCGGGAAAACGACAAGCTCCGCTCCGGCCTTGCGCGCCGCCGCGATGCCCGCCAGCACCTTGCCGGCATTGCCGCCGATGTCCCCCACCGTGGGATTTAACTGGCACAGCGCCAGGCGAATACCGGCCATGATCGCCTCCTTTCCCCCATCCAAGCTGTGTGAATACCTAGCCTGTCTCGCCGCGGCCGGCAACCGCCGCGCCCGGGCGCAGCCGAACGGCCTTCGCCGCCGACCGGCTTCCGTTTGTTGACAATGATTTTCATTATCGCTATAGACTGGCCGCATCACACCCGCCCGGCCGCGCGGCCGGGCAGCCAAGGAGCCGTCATGTCCTCCCACACCTCGATTTCCTCGCACCGCCAGGCCGCAAGCTGGGCCAAAAACTTTCTCGGAACGCCGTGCAACGCCGCCCAGACGCCTGCGCGGCCGGAACCCGCGGCCGGCGGGCAGCCCTGCGCCGCGAAAACCGCCGTACCCGGCGAAATACGATGACCGCCGCGACGCGGCTGGGCGTTTCCCGTGCGCGGCGCAAAGGGGTGCGGCCATGACCGACATCCTGGCCTGCGTGAAAAATGCGTTTCTGACCGACGCGCCGTAAGCGGCGCCGTGACGGCCCCTACACCGGGCGCGACAGGGGCAGCTCCACGGTAAACGTCGTGCCCGTCCCGCTCGTGACAAAACGGATCTCGCCGTGGTGGTCTTCGACGATGCGCTGGCACACGGCGAGCCCGAGGCCCGTGCCGGATTCCTTGGTGGTGCAGAAGGGATCGAACACGCGGGCGCGCACGTTCTCGGGGATGCCGCCGCCGGTGTCGGCGATGGTCAGCCGCACCTTGCCGTCCCGGACGTCCGTACGCACCGCGAGCCGGCCGCCTTGCTCCATGGCCTCGGCCGCGTTCTTCATGAGGTTGAGCAAGACCTGCTTGATGTGGTCCGCGTCGTGGGGCACCGGCGGCAACGCCGCGTCGAGGTCGACGGCGGCCTCGATGCCGCGGGCCTCCAGGGCCGGGCGCATCACGGCCAGGGAGGCGCGCACGGTTGCATTGATGTCCCGGGGCTCGATATGCGGCGCGGCCGGACGGGTGAAATCGCGCACCTCGTTTAAAAGCGTTTCCAGCCGTTTGGCTTCGGACTCGATGATCGTGAGCTTTTCGGCGTCCTTGTCGCCTGCGTCCAGGTGCCGGCGCACCTGGCTGGCGAAGCCGCCCATGAGCATGAGCGGATTCTTGATCTCGTGGGAGAGCTTGGCCGCGGCCTCGCCGATGGCGGCGAAACGTTCGGCGCGGATGAGCTTTTCCTGTGCGCCGAGCAGTTCCCGGGCCGTCTTGTCCACCTCGCGGGACAGGGTCGTGTTCCAGCGCAGGGCGAAATGCATGACCGTGGCGAAGCCCGCAAACACGATCAGCTCGAAAAGGCCCACCAGCAGCCACTGCCGCACCACCAGCCGGCCGATGAGACCCTGCACCTCGTCCTGGGGCGCGGCCAGGGCCACGGCCCAGCGGTTGCCGGGATCCCGCCCCGGATCGAGAGGCGCGGGGCAGAAGGCCACGTATTTCATCACCTCGCCGATGCGGCCCCGGTGCCAGCCGGACACGTACCAGTCCGTGCCCCGCTCACCGGCCATGACCCGGTTGTGTATCAGCCAGATCAGCCGCGACCAGTCGATGTCCGGGTCGCGCTCGCGGCGCACGGCCAGGGACTCGCGGCCGATGAAGGCGCTTTCGTGGTGGTCGAGGAACACGCCCCGGTCGTCCAGGACCCAGGCATAGCCGGTCTGGCCGGAGCGCACGTCGTGGGCGTAGCGCGCGGCCACGGCCACGGCGTCCACGAGGAGCACGAGCCCGCCGGCGCGGCCCCACTCGTCGGCCAGGGGCATGCCCATGGCCACGAGCCGCCGGCCGGAGAAGGCCCCGCTTTGCGGGGAGAACACCCGGCCGACGCCGATGCGGCCCGGCTCCCCGGCCACGGCCAGGATCTCGCCGCAGGCGGCCGGGCACAGACCCGTGTCGGGAAGAGGCGTCCCGGAAGCGTCGAAAAAACGGGGCTGCGGCTCGCCCGGGGCCAGCACGCCCACGGCCGCCACGTTCCATTGGGCGAAAATATCGGAAAACGCCGGGACGTGCAGCCACGGCCGGCCGTTTTCCTCGGCCTGCTCGCGCCACATCAGCGAAAGTCCCTCCAGGCAGGTGCGCAGGAAGGCGAAATGGTCGGTAATGTCCCCGGCGATCTTTTCGGCCAGCAGCAACTGCTGCTGGTTGAACTGCGCCGTGACCACGGCCAGGGCGTCCGTCTTGGCCCGATACCCCATGCCGCCCACGGCCACGGTCAGCAACACGAAGACCAGGCTGGCGATGAGGATGTGCTTTCGCGTCATCGACCCCTCCGGATTGAAACCCGATAGCGGATTCCCCTCGGCCGCGCAATGCGCGCAAGCACGGGCGGCGCGGCGCAACGGACGGCCGTTGTGGCGCTTTTCTTGCCTTACCACTCCAAGCCAGGGTCGGCAGGGCAAATATTTCCGGTCTGCAAGGCAAGGCGCAAAGGCGAAGGAGGAGTCCCATGACGGTAGCATCCATAGACACCTACACTCCGGACACCATTGCGTCGCTCACCGCCAGCCAGCTCAAATCGCTTGGCGCGACGGGATTTTCCTCCCTGGTCGCCTCCCAGGTCGCGGCGCTGTCCGCCACGCAGATCGCCGCCCTGACCACGGCGCAGGCCGCCGCGTTGACCATCGATCAAATCGTTTCCTTCAGCGCGGCACAATTTTCCGCCCTGACCAAAACGCAGGTCGCGGTCTTTTCTCCGGAGGAAATCGCGTCCCTGTCCGTGGACCAGCTGGCCGGACTGAGCGGCGCGGACATCGCCGAACTGACCACGACGCAGGTCGCCCAGCTGACCACGACGCAGATCGCGGCGCTCTCCGTCACCCAGATACAAAGCCTCTCCTCCACCCAGATCCGCGCCCTGGCGGACACCCAGGTCGCCGCACTGGCAACGACCCAGCTGACGGCCCTGAGCGCCACGCAGCTCAAGGGCATGACCCCGACCGGCATGGCCGCCCTGACAACGACCCAGGTCGCCGCACTGACCAACACCCAGCTCGCCGCCCTGGGAGCGCTCCAGATTCGGGCGCTCTCCGCAGAACAGCTCGCCGCCCTGGGAACGGCCCAGATCGCCGCCTTGACCACGACCGGCATCGGGGCGCTGTCCACGACCCAGATCTCCTGCCTGTCCGCCGCGCAACTGGCGACCATGAACGCCACGCAGATCGCGGCCATAAACCGTTTTTCCATCGCCGGCCTGACCACGGGCCAGCTCGCGGGCCTCGCCACGACCCAGATCGCGGCCATGACGGCCATACAGCTTCACAACCTCGAAGGCGGGCAGGTCGCGGCGCTGTCCGAGACGCAGCTTGCGGCCATGACCGGCACGCAGCTCGGCGCGCTCTCCACGACCGGCATCGGCGCACTGTCCGAGACGCAGCTCGACACCCTCACCGAAACGCAGATCACCGCGCTCGGCAACACGTTCATCCACACCCTCGACGAGACGCAGGCCGCTTCGCTGTCCACCACGCAAATCCAGGCCCTGACCACGTCGCAGCTGCGCTGCCTCAGCAGCACCGACGTCGGCGAACTCACCCTGACCGCCCTGGCCGCCCTGACCGCCACGCAAATCGCCGCCCTCACCGGCACGCAGACCCAGGGACTGACCGAGGAGCAGGTCGCCTCGCTTCGCGCGGACCAGATCGCCGCCCTGACCGCGACGGCGGTCATCCCCATGGTGGAAACGCAGATCGCCGCCCTGACCGCCACGCAGATCGCCGCCCTGTCCGTCACGGCCCTGCAGGGCATAAGCGCCGGGGAAATCGGCATCCTGACCCAAACCCAGCTCGCCGCCCTGACCACCACGCA
The DNA here is from genome assembly GCA_023399375.1 of Pseudomonadota bacterium. Taxonomy (GTDB): domain Bacteria; phylum Desulfobacterota; class Desulfovibrionia; order Desulfovibrionales; family Desulfovibrionaceae; genus Solidesulfovibrio. The sequence goes on from JAEWPX010000181.1 coordinate 18,524, forward strand.
AATCGCCGCGCTGACCGCCACGCAAATCAAGGGGCTCACCGGGGACCAGATCCCCCAGCTGTCCACAAGCCAAATCAAGGTCCTTTCCACCACGCAGCTTTCGGTTTTAAGCAGCACCGCCGCCGCCGCGCTGACCGCCGAACAGCTCGACACGCTTTCGCCCACGCAGATCGCGTGGCTTTCCGGCGCGGCCGTCAGCAGCCTGAGCGTGACCCAGTTTTCGGTGCTGGACGCGGCGCAGATCGCCGCCCTGACCACCACCCAGCTCAAGGCCCTCACGAGCACCGACGTCTCCGAACTGAGCCTGACGGAACTGGCCTGCCTCAGCCGGACGCAGATCGGGGCCCTGAGCCGGTCGGCCGTGGCCGGCCTCAGCCGGGACCAGATCGCCGTGCTCAGCACGACGCAGATCGCCGCCCTGGCCACGACGAGCGTGGCCGGTCTGGCCGACACGCAACTGGCCGCCATGTCCGTCACGCAGATCGCGGCCCTGGGGACCAGCCAGCTGCAGCAACTCGCCGGCGCCGCCGTCGGCTCCCTGTCCACGACCCAGTTCGCCGCCCTGTCCGCCACGCAACTTTCGAGCCTCTCCGCCGCGCAGATCAAAGGCCTGACACCGGACCTCGTCGCCTCCTTAAGCGCCACGCAACTGGCCGCCCTGACCGCCAGCCAGATCGCGGCCCTGACCACCACGGCCGTGGACGCCCTGTCGTCCACGCAGCTGGCCGCCATGAGCACCGCCCAGATCAAGGGCCTGACCAGCACCAGCCTCGGCGAACTGACCACCGAACAGCTCGCGGGCCTGTCCGACGCCCAGATCGCCGCCATCACCACGACGCAACTGCGCGGGCTTTCGAGCACCGACCTCGGCGAACTGCCCGTAGCGGTCGTAAGCGCCCTCTCGGCCGCGCAGATCGCCGCCCTGACCGCCGCCGGCTCCCCGGGCCTGACCGAGGAGCAGCTGGCGCACCTTTCCACCACGCAGGTGCGCGCCCTGTCCGCCTCCGCGATCAAAGGGCTGGCCGACACCCAGCTCGCCGCCCTGGACCGGACCCAGTTCGCGGCCTTGTCCGCCACGGCCGTCAGCGGCCTGACCGCGACGCAGATCGCAAGCCTCACCGAGGCCCAGATCGCGGCCCTGGACACGACACAGATTTCCGCTCTGACCAAGGCGCAGATCGCAAGCCTCAGCGACACCCAGGTGGCGAGCCTTGCCACCACGCAAGTCGCGCGCCTGGCCACGACGCAGCTCGCCGCACTGACGTCGGACGCGGCTGCCGGCCTGAGCGAAACCCAGCTGGGGGCGCTCTCCCTGGCCCAGATGCGCGCCCTGGCCGGCGCTTCCGTCAGCGCGCTGTCCGCCACCCAGATGGCCGCTCTGACCAGCACCCAGCTCGCCGCACTGACCAGCACCCAACTCGCCGCGCTGACCGCCACCGACCTCGGTGAAATGAGCCGGACCGAACTGGCGGTCCTGTCCGCGACCCAGATCGCCGCCTTGTCGCCGACCGCCCTGCAGGGACTGTCCGCCGAGCAGGCCTCGGCCCTGGCCGCGACCCAGCTTGCGGCCATGACCCGCGCCCAGGGCGCGGCCCTGACCACGGAACAGCTCCAGGCGCTTTCCGCCACGCAGCTCGCCGCCCTGTCCGCAACCGCCGTCGGCGGCCTCGGCGCGACGGCCGTGGCCACGCTTTCCGCCACGCAGCTCGCCGCCCTGTCCGCGACCCAGGTCAAGGCCCTGTCGGCCTCGGGCCTGTCCGGCCTGACGGAAGAACAACTGGCGGCGCTTTCGACCACGCAGCTTTCGGGGCTCGCCGCGACCCAGATCGCGGCCCTGTCCGACACGGCCGCAGCCGCCCTGTCCGCCACCCAGCTCGCCGCCCTGTCCGCCGCCCAGATCAAGGGGCTTTCCGGCAGCGACGTCAGCGCGCTTTCCGCCACGCAAATGGCCGCGCTTTCCGCCACGCAGCTCGCCGCGCTCACCGCCACCCAGCTCAAGGGCCTCACCGCCACCGACGTCGCCGAACTGACCCTGACGGAGCTCGCGGCCCTGTCCGCCACCCAGATCGCGGCCCTGACCGCCACGGCCCTGGAAGGACTCTCCGCCACCCAGATCGCGTCGCTGTCCGCCACCCAGCTGAAGGGACTGCCCGGCACGTCCCTGGCCGCCCTTGACGAGAGCCAGCTCGACGCGCTGAGCGCGACGCAGATCGCCGCGCTCTCCACCAACGCCCTGGCGGGCTTGAGCGGCGACCAGCTCGCGAGCCTTTCCACCACGCAACTGTCGGCGCTTACCGGCAGACAGATCGCGGCGCTCACCGCCACCGCGCTCGGCAGCCTCGGCGCGACCCAGGCCGCGGCGCTGACCACGACCCAGCTGCGCAGCCTCGGCGCGGCGCAGATCGCCGGCCTCACCAGCACCGCCGTGGCCGCGCTCGACGCCACGCAACTCGCCGCCCTGTCCGCCGCCCAGATCAAGGGGCTCGACGACGCAAGCGTCAGCGCGCTTTCCGCCACGCAGATCGCGGCCATGACCACCACGCAGATCCGGGCCCTGACCGCGACGCAGATCGCCGGGCTGACCGCGACCGACGTCGGCGAACTGACCGAGGCGCAATTCGCCGCCCTGACCGCCGCCCAGTTCGCGGCCATGAGCGAAACGGCCGTGGCCGGGCTGACCCCCGGACAGATCGCCCTGCTGTCCACGACGCAGGTGCGGGGACTGACCGCGACCGCCCTTGGGGCGCTTTCCGAAACGCAGATCGCCGCCCTGTCCACCACGCAGATCGGCGCGCTGGCCGCGACGACCCTGGCGGGCCTGACCGCCACGGAAGCCGCCGCCCTGTCCGAAACGCAGCTGGCGGCGCTTGACCGTACCCAGATCGCGGCGCTTCCCGAAACCGCGATCAAGGGCCTGAGCGAAACGCAGCTGACGGAACTTTCCACGACCCAGCTCGGCGGCCTGGACGCCGGACAGCTCGGCGCGTTCTCCACCCGGCAGCTCGCCGCCCTGGACGCGACCGCGCTGGCGGCGCTCTCCACCACCGCACTGGCCGGCCTCGACGCGGTGCAGCTCGGCTCCCTGACGACCACCCAGCTCGCCGACCTGTCCACAAGCCAGGTGGCGGCCCTGTCCGCCGCGGCCGTCAAGGGCCTGACCACCACGCAGGTCGCGGCCCTGTCCCCGAGCCAGATCGCGGCCATGAACGCGACGGAAATCCGGGCCTTGAGCGACAGCCAGATCGCCGCACTGTCCGCGACCCAGATCCAGAGCCTGACCACCACACAGCTGCGCGCCCTGACCGCGACGCAGGTCGCCGACCTGAGCCCCGGGCAGATCGACGCCCTGACCACCACACAGCTCGCCGCATTTTCGACCGACGGCATGGCCAGCCTCACCGCGACGCAGGTGGCCAGCCTCGACGCCACGCAACTGGCCGCCCTGGGAACGACGCAGCTCGCGAGCCTCACCACCACCGCCGTGGCCGGCCTGACCGCCACGGCCATGGCCGCCCTGTCCACGCGCCAGATCGCGGCCCTGACCGCCGACCAGATCGCGGCCCTGGGAACGACGCAGCTCGCGGCCCTGGCCGACACCCAGTGGGCGGCCCTGACCACGACGGAAATCCAGGGGCTCACGGACACGCAGGTCGCGGCGCTTAACGCCAGCCAGCTTGCCGCGCTGTCCACGACGCAGATCGCCGCCCTGTCCGCCACGGCCGTCAAGGGCCTCACGCAAACCGGCATCGCCGCCCTGTCCGCGACGCAAATCGCCGCCCTGTCCGCCACGGACGTCGCGGCGCTTGACAGCACGCAGGTCGCGGCCCTGTCCCGGACGCAGCTTTCCGCCCTGACCACGACGCAGATCGCGGCCCTGTCCGCGACCGCCGTGGCCGGCATGGCCGTGACGGAACTGGCCGGACTTTCCCCCGATCAGTTCGCGGCCCTGACCGCCGGCCAGATCGGCGCACTGACGGAAACGCAGGTGGCCGCACTCGCCACGACGCGGCTGGCGGCGCTTAGCGCCACCCAGCTCGGCGGCCTGCATGCGACGCAGATCGACGCGCTCTCCGCCGACCAACTCGCGGCCCTGTCCGCCGACCAGCTGGCCGCCCTGTCCGTGGCCGGCGTGAACGGGTTCGACGCCACGGCCATCAGGGGCCTCACCACCACCCAGATCGCGGCGCTTTCCGCCACGCAAATGGCGTCGTTCAATGAAACGCAGCTTGCGGCCCTGAACGAAACCCAACTCGCCGCCTTGTCCACGACGCAGTTGCGGGCCATCACCACGACCGGCCTCGCCGCCCTGACTGCGACCCAGGTCGCGGCGCTTTCCCCCACGCAGATCGCGAACCTGACCACGACGCAGATGGGCGCGCTCACCGCGACCGAAGTGCAAAGCCTCGGCAACGCCCAGCTGGCCGCGCTGACCACGACGCAGATCGCCGCCCTGTCCACCACGGCCGTGGCCGGGCTGACCACGACCGAGCTTGCGGCCCTGACCACCCGCCAGCTCGGGGCGCTTAACGCCACCCAGTTCGGGGCGCTCTCCGCCACACAGCTCGCGGCCCTGACCACGGCGCAGATCGGCGTGCTGACCACGACGGAGATAAGCGGCCTGACCGAAACGCAGGTGGCGCTTCTGACCGACTCGCAGCTCGCCGCGCTCAGTGCCACGCAGCTCGCCGCACTGACCGAGACCGGCATCCAGGGCCTCAGCGCCACCCAGCTCGCGAACCTGAGCGAAACCCAGTTCCGGCAGCTGACCCCGGACCAGATCGGCGACCTGACCACCACGCAGTTCGCGGCGCTTTCCGCCACGCGCATCGGGCAGCTGACCACGACGCAGGTCGCCGGCCTGACGCACACGGAAATCGAGTCCCTGTCCACGACGCAGCTGGCCGCGCTTGACGCCGCGCAGCTCGGCGCATTCGACGCCACGCAGATGGGGTCGCTGACGAGCACCGCGGTTTCCGCCCTGACCGTCGCCCAGTTGGGGGCGCTTGCGACCACGCAGATCGCCGCCCTGTCCACGACGGCCGTCACGGGGCTGACCGCCACGGAAATCGCCGCGCTGTCCACCAGGCAGCTGACGGCCCTGACCGCCACGCAGATCGGCGCGCTGACCGCCACCCAGGCGGCGGCCCTGACGAGCACCCAGCTCGGGCTGCTCACCGTCACGGAAATCGGCGGCCTGACCGAAACGCAGGTGGCGGCCCTGTCCGTGTCCCAGCTCGAGGCGCTGAGCCGGACGCAAATCGGCGCGCTCTCGGCAAGCGCCGTCAAGGGTCTGACCGCCACGCAGCTGGAAACGCTTTCCACGACGCAGTTCGCGGCGCTGTCCGCCACGGAGCTTGCGGCGCTTTCCACCACGCAGCTTCAGGCCCTTTCCTCCACGCGCCTGGGCGCGCTGACCGCGACCCAGTTCGCCGGACTGACCGCCACGCAGATCGGCGCGCTGACCGCCGTTCAGACCGCGGCGCTCTCCGCGACGCAGATCGCCGGCCTGACCAATACGCAGGTGGCCGGACTCACCTCCACGCAGGCGGCGGGGCTCACCGTCACGCAGCTTGCGGCCATGACCACCACGCAGGTCGCCCATCTCTCGACCACGGCCGTGCCCGGGCTGACCACGACGCAGTTCGCGGCCCTGACCTCGCGCCAGCTGGCCGCGCTTAACGCCACGCAGATCGGCGCGCTCTCCACGACGCAGGCGGCCGACCTGACCGCCACGCAGCTCGCGGCGCTTTCCACCACGCAGGTTGCGGGCCTCACGTCCACGGCGCTGTCCACCCTTTCCGCCACGCAGCTCGCCGCGCTTTCCACCTCGCAGGTCGCGGCGCTGTCCGCCACCGGCGTCTCCGGGCTTTCGGCCAGCCAGATCACGAGCCTGTCCTCGACCCAGATCGGCGCGCTGACGGCCACCGAGATGGCGGCGCTGTCCACCACGGCCCTGTCCGGGCTGACGGCCGACGACGTGGCCGCGCTGTCCGTCACGCAGCTGGCGCAGCTTTCCGCCACGGGCATGGGCGCGCTTTCCACGGAAGTCGTCGCCGCCCTGACCACCACGCAACTCGGCGTGCTCTCGGCCACGGAACTCGGCGGGCTGACCACGTCCCAGGCCGCGGCCCTGGGAACGACGCAGATCGCGGCCCTGACCCGGACGCAGATGGCCGCGCTGTCCACCTCCGCCGTGTCCGGCCTGACCGCGACGCAGGTCGCCGCGCTCACCACGACGCAGCTTGCGGCCCTGACCGCCACGCAAATCAGCGCCCTTTCCGCCTCGGGCATCTCGGGCATGACCGCCACGGAGCTGTCCGGCCTGACCACCACGCAGTTTAGGAGCCTGTCGGCCACGGGCGTGGCGGGCCTGACCGCGACCCAGCTGGCGGGCCTCACCACGGCGCAGATCCAGCAATTGAGTACGACGAGCCTCAGCGGCCTGACCGCAAGCCAGGTGGCGGCCTTAAGCGGCGCGCAGTTCGAGGCGCTAAGCTCCACCCAGATCGCGGCCCTGTCCTCGGACGGCGTGCGGGGGCTTACGGAAACGCAGCTCGGGCGCATGACCCTGACGCAGCTGGCGGGACTGACTGCCACGCAGATCGGCGCCCTGACCACGGACGAGATCGGCGACCTCTCCGCCACGCAGATCGCGGCCCTGACCACGACGCAGATCGGCGGACTCGAGCGGATGCAGATCCGGGCCCTCAGCGAGGCGCAGTTCGCCGCGCTGTCGGCCACGCAAATCGGGTCCTTGAGCGGGACGCAGGTGGCGAGCCTGACCGGCACGGAGCTGCGCGCCCTGACCACCACCCAGTTCCTGGCCATCTCCTCCACGCAGTTCGCCGCGCTGACGGCCACGCAGATCGGACTGTTCAGCGCGACGCAGCTCGGCGGCATCGAGGCCACGCAGCTGGCGGGCCTGACCACGACCACGGTCGCGGCCCTTTCCGCAACGACCATCGCCGGCCTGACCACGACGGAACTGGAAGCCTTGAACGCCACGCAGATCGGCGCATTTACAACGACGCAGTTGGCCGGTATGACCACGGCCCAGTTGAGCGCCCTGGCCAACGCGCTGGCGTAACCCGCGCGCAAAGGGCGTTTGCCGACGCCTGACGCCGGCCGGCCGCCACCAAGAGGCCGGCCGCCGCAATCCTTGAGCCGTTTGAAAGGAGGGCACGCCCAACGCCATGGCCACCGACATCCTCTCCCCGGCACTGATCGCCTCCATGGTGGGGCATTTGAGCGTCGCCGACCTGATCCGGACCACGGAAACCTTCAAGCAGAGCGGCCAGACGGCGTCCATCGAGGCGGCCTACGCGGCCTGGGTGCAGGCCAATCCCGAGGATCCGCTGCTCTACGCGGTGCTTTTCAACTACTCCATCGCGCTCTCCGACACGGGCAAGCTGGACGCGGCGCAGCAGTGCCTGGAGCGCGCCATCGCCCTCAACGCCGACTTCATGCCGGCCTACATCAACCTCGGGCGCATCCTCGAACGCCAGGGCAAGATCGGCCTGGCCATCATCCAGTGGTCCGCGGCTTTGGCGCGCATGGCGGCGGTAAACGGCCAGGCGGTCCTGCACAAGACCACGGCGCTCAACCAGAGCGCCCGGGCCCTGGAAGCGGTGAACCAGGACGAGGCCGCGGAAAAGATGCTGCGTGAGAGCCTGGAGCTCGACCGGGACCAGCGCGAGGTGGTGCAGCACCTGGTCGCCTTGCGCCAACGGCAGTGCGAATGGCCCGTGCTGCTGCCAAGCGAGCGCGTCAGCCGGGAAACGCTTTTCATGGACATGTCGCCGCTTTCCGCCGCGGCCCACGCCGACGATCCGCTCATGCAGCTGGCACTGGCCGACCGCTACAACCGCCGCGACGTGGGCACGCCCGAAGGCGCGCTGACCGCCTGGCCGGCCGCCATGGCGCATGAGGGGCCGCTTCGCGTCGGCTACCTGTCCTCGGACCTGCGCGAGCACGCCGTGGGCTACCTCATGACCGAGGTGTTCGGGCTCCACGACCGGGACAAGGTCGCAGTCCACGCCTACTACTGCGGCATTCCCGCAACCGACGCCCTGCACGCCCATTTCAGGGACACGGCCGACCACTTCACCGTGATCACGGACGTAAGCGACGCGGACGCCGCCCGCCGCATCGCCGACGACGGCATTCAAATCCTGGTGGATTTAAACGGCTATACCCGCGACGCGCGCCTTTCCCTCGTGGCCCTGCGCCCGGCCCCGGTCATCGTCAACTGGCTGGGCTATCCCGGCACCATGGCCAGTCCCTACCACCACTACCTGATCGCCGACGACTGGATCGTTCCCGAGGCGCACGAAGCCTATTTTTCGGAAAAGGTGCTGCGCCTGCCCTGCTACCAGCCGAGCAACCGCAACCGCGTCGTCGCTCCGCAGCGCCCCACGCGCGCCGACGCCGGCCTGCCCGAAGACGCCATGGTCTATTGCTGCTTCAACGGCAGCCACAAGATCCACCGCCAGACCTTCGACCGCTGGCTGGCGATCCTCGCCCGGGTGCCGGACAGCGTACTCTGGCTGCTCGGCGGGCCCGAGGCCACGGTCAACCGCCTGCGGGAGCACGCCAAGGCCCACGGCATCACCGGGGAACGCCTCGTGTTCGCGGACAAGGCCGCCAACCCCGTGCACCTGGCGCGCTACCCCCTGGCCGACCTGTTTCTCGACACCACGCCCTACGGCGCGCACACCACGGCTTCGGACGCGCTGTGGTCCGGGGTGCCGGTACTCACCGCCAGCGGCCGTTCGTTCGCCTCGCGCGTGTGCGGCAGCCTCGTGCGCGCGGCCGGGTTGCCGGAGCTCGTGTGCGAGACGCCCGAAGCCTACGTCGCGCGCGCCGTGGAACTGGGCAACGACCGGGAAGCCCTCGCCGCCCTGCGCCGACGCCTGGAAGAGGGACGCGGACAGGCCGCGCTGTTCGACATGCCGGGCCTCGTGCGCGGCCTGGAAGGACATTACGCGCAGATGTGGCGCGCCTGCCGGGAAGGCCGGCTGCCGCGGCCGGACCTCGCCAATCTCGACGTCTACCTGAAGACCGCCTGCGCCGTGGACTACGAAGCCCTCGACGTCCAGGCCGTCGCGGACTACCGGGGCTGGTGGACGCAGCAGCTCGCCCGGCGGCACCGCCTGCGCCCCATCCCCCGCGACAACCGGCTGGTCGTCGATCCCGGACTTTTTCCCTAAGCGCCCCCACGCCCGACCCGCACCGCCCGGCCTGCCCGGACGGCGCGTTTGCGCTCCCGCCGCATCCGTCGCCTCGCGCACGCAGCACCCCGCTCTGGACGCCGACGCGCCCAGGGTAGTATGTTGCGACCATCGGACGCCGCAGCCTGCAACGGCCGCACCGCCGCGTCCCGGCCTTGCCGTTGGGCGCAAGTCCGGGTATTGCTGCCGCGCACGGTGTGCCGTATCCCCGGCTGAGGCCGCTATTTTTCGAGGAACACGCCTTTTGCGGACACCGTGACGATCAACCGCGAGGATAGTTGTCGATGTCCGGATCGATTGTTGCGGCAACAGAGACGCAAAAGCGCGTGTCGCGCAAAGACAGTATACGCAACTTGCTTTGCGCCTGTCTTTTCTCCGTCGCCGTTTTTTTCCTGCTGTACAGCAGGGATTACTACATCAGCACCCAGTATGCCGTCCTCATTGCGCTGCTGCTGGCGACGTTTCCCTCCCTGGCGGCGGCAAAGGCCGGCGACGACAAGCCGTATTTCCGGCTGGGCCTGGCCGGCGTCTGCCTTGCCGTGCTGCTGGCCTGCCTGCCCCTGGCGCACGGCGCCTGGGCCGTGGCCGACGACTACATCATCCCGATGATGCTCGACAAATCCGGGCGCATGGATTTCGGCGACCTCGTCTCGCACCTCGGCGTCTCGCAATCGCTCGGCGTCGTCTTCGACAACACGTCCGGCCGGTTCCAGCCGGTCTTCGTCTTCATGTACGCCGTCAACACCTTCCTCTTCGGCGACCATATCCGGTTGTGGTACATGCTGTACGGCGGGCTGTTCCTGGCGAGCGTCGTGCTGACGCTGTTCGCCCTGCGGCGCTGCTTCGACGGCGTCACGGCCGTCCTGGCCGGCTGCGTCATCTTCACGCACCTGCATTGGTACTGGCTTTTTCGCGACACCGGCGTGGTGGAAGTCTACGGCCTGCTCGGGCTTTCGCTTACGGCCTGGGTCATCGCCCGCAACCGCTCCCGCGAGGTCGTGCCCGTGAGGGCCTGCCTGCTGGCGACGCTCGGCGGCTTTCTCATGATCGGCACCAAGGAGACCTTCGCTCCGGCCGCGCTGCTGCCCCTGGGCTTCTTTTTCGGCCGCGCGTTTTCGCGCGACGGCGGGGAACGCCGCAAGGCCGTCGCCTTCGGCGTCGTCAACCTGGGCCTTTGCCTCTACGTCCTGGTCGGCATCGTGGCCGCCCTGGCCGCGCTCGGCGCGGAAGCCTCCGACGGACAGGCGGGGTATGCAGCGCTCCTTGGCGACCTCGCCGCCTACCTCGGCGACTTCGGCCGGCGGCTCGCCTGGCCGTGGTACGCCGGGGCGCTGGCCGTCCTCGCCTGCGCCAACCTCCTGCCGTTTCGCGGGCGCACCCCGGCGGCGGCCGCCGTCAAGAGCGTCCGGATCAGCTTCGGCCTCATCGCCTTCATGCTGCTCTTCGCCCTCTCGCAGTACGTCTTCTACCAGGGCGACGTCGACAACCAGCACTATTCCATCCCGCTCACGGCGATTCCGGCCCTGTTGTGGCTCACGGCGGGCCGGCTCTTCCTTCAGGCCGCGTCGCGCCTGGGCAGGCCCCGCGCGGAGCTGGCCGCGCGCATGCTGCTCGGGTTTCTCTGCTGCTGCAACGTGCTCGCCACCCCGTCCTTCGCCAAGGACATCATCCGCATCCTGTGCGAAAAAAACGCGACCTACGTCGCGTCCCTCGAGCGGGTGGCCGCGGCGGCGGCCAAAGAGCCGAAAAAGCCCCTGGTCCTGGTCGTCGGCGACACGGAAAACGACGAACTCGCCGTCAGCCCGGCCGTGTACCTGAAAGAGGTCTTCGACATTCCCAATTCCGTGTACGTGCGGCCGACGACGCCTGCCGCGCCGCTTGCGCGCCTTCGCGACAAGGGCTACGGCCGCATCATCACCCCGGGCGCGCCCCCTGCCGACGTCCCGGCCTTCACGGTGGGCATCCTGACCACGCCCGAGGCCGGCGCGGGCAACCTCGGCCGCCTCCTGCCCGTGCCCGCCGGCGAGCCGCAGCTCAAGCTGCTGCCGCTTCTCTCCCGCAACATCTGGTAGCCCGCCGCCAACCCGCCTGCGTTTTCGCGACGCGTCGCCCCTGCGCCCCCCTGCCGGGGCGACGCGAAGCTGCGTCCCCTCGGGCCGGCGCACGACACGTCCTGTCCGCACGCGCGCCTGCAGCATCCCGGCCTCCCTTGCACTCTGCAATACATACCGATCATTCTTTTACTATAAAGCGTGATTGCCTCTTTGCCATATCACTTGAACAGTTTATTTCGTGACACTCTTGCATTTTTGTCAATCGATGTTAGAAAACAACATTCGTTTTCACTTTTCCATATCGATCGCAAACAATTGACGCCGCTCCACACCGCGTCGGACAAGAGATTTTTCGTCACCGAACGGACCGCATCGCGAAACCAACAACACAACGTCATTCCGGCTCTTGCCGCACCACGCCCTGCACTATGCCAGCACTCGCCACAGATCCCCTCGACTGCACCGTGGATCAATTCCTGCGGCAGCATCCCGGCGGCCGCCGCCTGCTGGAGCGCATGGGCCTCGACCTGCCCGCCGCCGTGGAAGCGGACGACCCCATCGCCGCCTACCTTACCCTGCGCAGCCGCCTGCAGCAGTGCGGCGCGGACCCGGAGGCGTTCCTGCGGCTCCTCGGCGCGCAGGAAAACGCCCCGGACGCCGCATGCCCGCCGCTTTGGATCGAGGCCAACGTGCCCTGCGCCCTCAAGGCGCCGCTCGAAATCGCCTTTGGGCAGGCCGGCGAGACGTGCGGCAATGGCGGGGTCCCGCCGCGGATCGTCGTGCAATCCGAAAACGCTTCCGCTATCATAAACCAGGGCGCAACCCTCGAAAGCCCGGACGCCATGCCCGACCTGACCATGGCCGCCGGCTACAACACCCTGCTCGACCACGCCTTCCTGCGCCGCCTGGCCACGGCCGAACATTTCGCCGCGCGGGTGCGCCCCACGGTCAACGCCGCGCTCGCGCCTTACGGCTTCGCCGATCCCCTGGGTATCTACCGCGTCATCGGGATCAACGTGTTCGTCTTCGTCGTGGACCCGGCCCTGACGCGCGGCCGCGCCGCCCCGGACAGCTGGGAGGCGCTCCTTGCCCCCGCCTTTTCCCGGGACGTGGCCGTGTGCGGCATGGGAGACAAGGTCAGCGGCTCGCTCATGCTGCACGTCCAGGCCCGGTTCGGGGACGACGCCGTGCGCGGGCTCGGGCGCAACGTGCGCGCCGGCATGCACCCCTCCCAGGTCATCAAGCACCTCGGCACGGGCCATCCCTCGAGCCCGGCCGTGGCCGTCATGCCCTGGTTCTTCGCCCGCCTCGCGGACATCCGCCGGCCGGCCACGGTGGTCTGGCCCCGCGACGGGGCCGTGGCCATGCCCTTTTTCCAGCTCATCAAACGGGGCGGCCCGGAAAGCCTCGAACGCTTCGCCGCGCATCTCGAAGGCCCCGAGGTGGGACGGGTCTGTTCCGGCGCGTATTTCCCCGCGCTGCACCCGGACGTGCCCTGCCCCCTGCCGCAAACGGCGCACCTGTCCTGGCTCGGCTGGGACTACATCCGGCAAAACGACCTCGCCGCGCTGCGCCGGCGCGCGTCCGACCTGTTCGAGGCCGGCCGCAGCGAAACGCCGGCATGAACCGCCGGCGGGCGGTCCTCGTCTGGGGCGCGTTGCTCCTTTTGCCGCCCGTCCTTGCGGCCGTGGCCCTTTGCCTCGGCAAGATGCCCGTTTCCCCGGACGAATTGCGCCGCTACTTCCAGGGCGGCCTGGACGCCGGCCGCCAGGCGGCGCTCGGCAACCTGTTGTGGCAGATCCGCTGGCCGCGTATCCTTGCCGCGCTGTCCGCAGGCGCGGCCCTGGCCGTTTCCGGGGCCGCCTACCAGGCCCTGCTCGTCAACCCCCTGGTTTCGCCGGGCATCCTCGGCGTCCTGGCCGGAGCCTCCTTCGGCGCGGCGCTGGGACTGCTTTTTTCCTGGCCCATGGTCGGGGTCCAGTCGCTGGCTTTCGGCTTCGGCCTGGCCGCCGCGGGCCTGGCCGTGCTGCTGGCCTTTTTCCAGGGCGAAAAAGCGGCCACGGCCATCGTGCTCGGCGGCGTCATCAGCGGCGCGTTCTTCACGGCCCTGCTCTCCCTGGTCAAATACGTGGCCGATCCCTACAACCAGCTCCCGGCCATCGTCTTTTTCCTCATGGGGTCCCTTGCCCTGGTCGATGCGCGCACCACGCTCTGGGCCTGCGTCCCCATGCTCGCCGCCATGGCCGGACTGCTGCTCCTGGCCCGGCCCCTGGACGCCATGGCCATGGGCGACGACGAAGCCGCCTGCCTCGGCGTACGCGTCGGGCGCGTGCGGGGCTGGGTCATCTTCCTGGCCACCCTGGCCGCGGCGCTGACCGTGGTCCTCGGCGGCGTCATCGGCTGGGTCGGGCTCATCGCGCCGCATCTGGCACGGCGGCTCATCGGCCCGTCCCTACCCCGGCTGCTGCCGGCCTCGGCCCTGGCCGGCGCGACGTACCTGCTCGCCATGGACACCCTGGCCCGCACCGCCTTTCCCGTGGAAGCGCCGGTCGGCATTCTGACGGCCCTTTGCGGCATCCCCTGCTTCATCGCGCTGCTGCGCGCCCGGCGCGGGGGATTCTCGTGAGCACGCTCTTCGCGCTTTGCGGCGTGGACCTCGCACACGGGCGGGACACGGTGCTGCGCGGGCTGGACCTCGAACTCAAGGAGGGCGGCGTGACCGCGCTGCTCGGCCCCAACGGCTCGGGCAAGACCACGCTGCTGCGCGCCCTGCTCGGGCTCCTGCCCCCCCGCGCGGGCGACGTCCGCTTCCGCGGCCGCGACCTGCGCGCATATTCCCGCCGCGACCTGGCGCGCCGCATCGCCTACCTGCCCCAGCAGCACCGTCCGGTCTTTCCCTACACCGTGGAGGAAGTGGCGCGCATGGGCCTGCTCGCCCGGCGCGGTCCGCTCGCGCCCTACACCCCGGACGACCGCCGGCGCGTCGCGGGACGCCTCGCGGAACTGGGCCTCGCAGCCCTGGCCGGGCGGCCCTACACCGCCATAAGCGGCGGCGAGCGCCAGCTTACGCTCCTGGCCCGGGCCCTGGTCCAGGGCGCGGACGTCGCCGTCATGGACGAACCCGAATCCTCCCTGGACTTCGGCAACCAGCGCCGGCTGCTCGCGCGCATCGCCGCCCTGGCGGACGGCGGGCGCAGCTGCGTGTTTTCCACCCACCTGCCCGAGCACGCCCTGGCCGTGGCCGACAGGGCCGTGCTGCTGGCGCACGGCCGGGTCCTGGCCGCGGGCCCCGCCGCGGAAGTGATCACGCCCGAGAACCTGGAAGCGATGTACGGCGTCGCCGTCAAACTGGCCTTTGTCGAGGGGATGTGGCGGGTCATGCCGCCGCCGATCGCGAAACATGGAACCATCGAGGAGTCTTGAGATGCGAAGCGCCCGTCTCGCCGCGCAAACCTTTCTCGTCCTGTCCTGCCTGTTGTCCGGCGGCGCGGCCCTGGCCGAAAACCAGGACCAGGCCCCGTCCGGGGACGGCTCCGTCTATTCCCTGGGCGAAACCGTGGTCAGCGGCAAAAAGACCCCCGGCCCCCTCCAGGAGGAGCAGTCCCAGCCGGCCACGGAAACCGTGCTCGACAAGGACGCCGTGACCACCTTCACCGGCCCGGGCCGGACCAACCCCTACAAGGCCCTCAATCTCCTGCCCTCGGTCAACGCCGAAGGCACGGACCCCTACGGGCTGGTCCAGGACCAGAACTCGCTGCGCATCCGCGGCCAGGCCGCCAACACCTACGGCCGGCTGTCGCGCAGCATCGACGGGCTGCCCATAGGCGTCAACGTCGGCAACGGCAGCATGGGCAACTTCCTGGACATGGAGAACGTCTCGAGCCTCAGCCTCGGGCGCGGCCCCATCGCCGCGGACAAGGGATTCGGGTTCGGCAACTCGGCCGGCGCGCTGGACATGGAGATCCTCAAGCCCTCGGCCAAGACCGGCGCGACCCTGTCCGAACAGTACGGCTCCTTCGGCTTCACCCGCACCTTCGCCCGCGCGGACAGCGGTGAAGCGCCCCTGACCGGCACCCGCTTCTTCGGCTCGGCCTCCTACAGCCAGGACGACAAGTGGCGGGGCAAGGGCTACACCGACCGCACCAACGTCATGGCCGGCGTCGCCCAGCCGCTGTTCTACGGCCGCGTCCGTCTGGAGGCCTACGGCATCTACAACCAATACCACCAGGACGAGTACCGGCCCTTTTCCTACGCCCAGACGCAAAACAACGCGCTCTACCGCGGCTTCGACTTCACCGGCGAGCTGACCGGCAACACGTCCACGGACTACGCCTACTACGGCTACAACTACCAGAATATGCAGGAGTGGACGGTCTTCGGCAAACTGGAGGCCGACCTCTGGACCGATGCGACCTTCGTTTTCAAACCCTACTACGCCGGCGACGGGGGCAACCGCCGTTTCACCAACATCACGACCACGCCGACCAAGGCCAACCAGATCGGGTTCAACCTCAACGAGATGGAAGAGAGCCAGTGGGGCTTCGTGACGCACGTCGAACAGAAGTTCGATCCGGTGAAGGTCAAGGCCGGCTTCTGGTACCAGGACATCAGCTGTTTTCCGCCGCCCGTGGCCGGACAGCGCTTCTACACGCTCGAAACCTGGGGCAATTCCTTCGGCGGCTGGAAAATGCTCAACAAGGTGGGCGAGCGCCTGTTTATGGCCCCCTTCCTCCAGGCTTCGGGCGATTTCGGCCCCTGGCACGCCACGGCAGGCCTCAAGTACCTGAGCGCGACCATGCCCCGCGTGCGCAGCTACGACCCGTCCGGCGTGCCCAACGTCTCCTACGCCGACGCCTTCGACTACAGCTCCGGCATCGTCTCGGGCAAATCCGCCGGTTCGAGCGAACAACACGCCTGGCTGCCCAACTTCGGCGCAAGCTACGACCTGACCGGGAACCTCACGCTGCGCGCCATGTACGGCCGCAACTACGCCTACCCGCTCCAGGGGCCGCTCTATAGCGCCTTCAGCAGCGCCGCGAGCACGTTTCTGGCCAACGGCGTCACCCTGCAGCACCTCTGGAACGAGGCGAAGCTCGAAACCTCGGACAACGTCGACGTCGGCCTGCGCTACAACGACGGCACGTTTTCCCTCGCGCCGACGCTCTTCTACGCCTACTACCACGACAAGCAGGTCACGGCCTACGACGCACCCGTCGGCGCGAGCTACCTCCAGCCCGGGGCCGAGGCCCGCTCCTTCGGCGCGGAACTGGAAGCCTCCTGGAAACCGCTGTCCTGGCTCACGCTTTTCGGCGCGGGTTCCTACAACAACTTCCAGTTCACGAAAAACATCAATTCCTCCCTCGGCACCACGCTGCGCGTGAAAAACAACCAGGTGCCGGACGTCCCCCTATGGCTCGGCAAGGTCGGCGCGACCGCGACCTGGGACAAGCTCAAGGGCACGGCCCTTTACCGCTACGTGGACGCGCGCTACGGCGACGTGCAAAACCACGAATACATCCGGCCCTACAACATCGTGGACCTCTCCTTCAGCTACGACCTGCCCCCGGTTTTCCGCAACAACGCGTGCACGCTGACCCTCGACGTGCTCAACCTCTTCGACGAGCGCTACATCGCCATCATCCGCAACGCCTCCGACGACGCCCAGACCGCTTCGGCCAACTACTACCCCGGCGCGCCCCTGACCGTGGTCGCCGGCATCACCGTGAAGTTCTAGGAGTACCCGCCGCATGCGCCGCACTTCGCACTTCCGCGCCCCGCGCCGCGCCGCCGCCGGGGCGGCCGGGACGCTCCTTGCACTGCTGCTCGCCTGGCCGGGGACCGCCCCGGCCAGGCAGGCCGAGGACGGCTGCGGCCGCAGCGTGGACATCCCCGACGCCGTGGCGCGGGTGGTCACGGCCGGCGGCACGCCGTCCCTCAACGCCTTCCTGTGCGCCCTGGGCAAGGGGGACGCCATCGTCAACGGCCTGCCCCAGGGCCTGCACGGCGGGCAATGGAAGTTCCAGGGCGTGTTCGCGCCGCAGGTGGAAAACGCGCCCGTGGTCTCCGCCATGGGGCCGGCCTGGACGCCCGATCTCGAAGCGCTCATGGCGCTGCCAAGCGACCTCGTGCTGGTGGAGTCCGCGGCCACGGCCGACATGCTGGCCGCGCGGGGCATCAACGCCTACTGCCTGTCCTGGCGCGACCCGGACGCGGTAACCGAGACCATCACGCGCCTCGGCGACGTCATGGGGGCCAAGGAGCAGGCCGCGCGCCTGCTTGCGGCCTTTGCCGCCAACAAGGAACGCGTGGCCCGGGCCACGGCGGACATCCCTCCGGACAAACGGGTGAAGGCCCTCTACATCCGGGTCGACGGCCTGATGCTCCCCATGGTCGCGACGGCGCGGTTTCTCGTCGAGCAGGCCGGCGGCGTCTACGCCGCCCCGCCCGACCTGTCCCTGGAGCATCCGCGCATCAGCCCGGAACAGCTCCTGGCCTGGAACCCCGACGTGCTGCTGGTCTTTAACCCCAAGGAAGTCGCCTCGGTGCTGGCCGACCCGCGCTTTTCCGGGCTCTCGGCGGTGCGGCGGGGCGCGGTGGTCGCCGTGCCTTTCGGCATGCACGGCTTCACCCACTTCACGCCCGAACAGATCCTGGCCATTTTGTGGATGGGCAAGACGCTCTATCCCGAGCGCTTCGCGGACCTCGACATGCCGGCCGAAACGCGTCGCTTCTACGCGGACTTCTTCGGCCACGCGCTCAGCGACGCGCAGGTGCGGGACCTGCTGCGCCTGCCCTGACGAAAAACGCGGCATCCCCGTCGATCCGCGGGAGGCCGCAAAGGAGTGCCTATGGACAGCTACACGATGGATGTCGAAGCCTGGCTGCGGGAGTGCGGCCCGAGAAACTCCCATGACGCGTACTGCATCGAGCAGGCGGTGCTGCGGATCGGCGAAAGGCAGGAGGGCTACGTCGTCGAGGAAAACGACGGGCTGTGCTTCGTGCGCTTTTCCGGCAGCCCCGTCGCCTTGTGCCTTAGCGACGCGGACGGCCTCGACCTCTTTCTCGACCGGTTGCGCACGCCCTATGCGTACGACCTCGACACGCAGCGCCATCTGGACAGGCAGCGCTTCGGCCGCGCCTGAGAGCGGCGCGGCAAAAACCGTCTTCCGGCATTGCCGCGCCGCAGCGGCAGGACCGAACCTCGCGTTCCGTCCTGCCGCCTCCTTCCGCTTTCAAGCCCGCGTACGCAGCCCCTCCGCCGTGGGGACGACGCGAGAGAGAATCACTATTCCAGGCCGTACTGCTTGATCTTGCGCCACAGCGTCGTGCGCGGAATGTCGAGGATCTTCGAAGCCAGGCCCTTGTTGTAGCCGGTGCGCTCCAGGACCTTGGCGATGTAGCGGCGTTCCATGTCTTCGAGCGAGGCCAGGCCCTCGCCTTCCATGGAGTCGAAAGAGAGCTGGCGCAGGTCCGAGGGCAGATCGCGCACGCGCAGGGTGTCGCCGTCGGCCAGGGCCACGCCGCGCTCGATGATGTTCTCGAGCTCGCGCACGTTGCCCGGATAGCTGTAGTTGGCGAGGATGGCCATGGCCTCGGGGTCGATGGCGGTCACGGCCTTGCGGAAGGCCGCGCCGTACTTGGTCAGGAAGTGCATGGCCAGGGGCGCGATGTCCTCGCGGCGCTCGTCCAGGCGCGGCAGGTGGATGGTCACCACGTTGAGGCGGAAAAAGAGGTCCTCGCGAAACGCGCCCACCGCGGCCTCGTGCTTGAGGTCCTTGTTGGTGGCGGCCACGATGCGGATGTCGAGGTCGATGGGAGTCACGCCCCCCACGCGCAGGATGCGCCGCTCCTGGATGGCGCGCAGCAGCTTCACCTGCATGGCCAGCGGCATCTCGCCGATCTCGTCCAGAAAGACCGTGCCCCCGGCCGCCGCTTCGAGCAGCCCGATCTTGGTCGCACCGGCCCCGGTGAAGGCCCCCTTTTCGTAGCCGAACAGTTCGCTGCTGATGAGCTCTTCCGAGAACCCGCCGCAATTGAACGACACGAACGGCCGCTCGGCCCGCCCGCTCTGCCTGTGGAGGGCCCGGGCGACGAGCTCCTTGCCCGTGCCGCTGGCCCCGAGAATAAGCACATTGCAGTCCACCGGGGCCACCTTGTCGATCATGGCGAAGACCCGGCGGATGGACGGCGCGCTGCCGATGATGGGCTTTTCGCCGTCGGCCTCGCGCAGCGCCTGCCTGAGCTCCCGGTTTTCGCGCCGCAGCGCCGCGCGCTCCAGGGCCGAACGGGCGAGATGGCGCACCTCGGCCAGCTTGACCGGCTTTTGCACGTAGTGGAAGGCCCCGGCCTTGACCGCCGCGATGGCCGACTCGATGGAGCCGTAGCCCGTGACGACAATGACTTCGGTCGCGGGCGAGGCGGCCTTTATGGCCGGGATATGGGCGATGCCGTCGCCGTCGGGCAGGTTGACGTCCAGAAAGACCAGGTCGAAGGGCACCTCGGCGTGGCGGGCGAGAAACGCCCCCCCCTCGGTGAAGGCCTCGACGACGGCCCCGTCCTTGCCCAGGGCGCGGCTGAGGCGGCTGCACACGATGGTCTCGTCGTCCACCACGGCGATGCGGGTGGTCATGACGGGCCCTCCTTTGCGGCCGGCGCGGCCGTCTCGCCCGCAGGCAGGCGCACGGTGAAGGCCGCGCCGCCCGTTTCGGGATTTTCCACCTCGATGCGCCCGCCGTGGCGCTTGACGAGGGAGTAGGCCACGGCCAGCCCCAGGCCCGTGCCGTTGCCCACGCCCTTGGTGGTGTAAAAAGGCTCGAAAATGTGCTGGCGCACCTCGGGATCGACCCCGGGGCCGGTGTCGGCCACGCGGAAATCGACGCCCCCACCCGGATGCGGCGCGACGGAAAGCGTTACGCTGCCGCCGCGTGGCGTGGCCTGGACGGCGTTGAGCAGGATGTTGACGAACACCTGTTGCAGGCTGCGCAGGTCGCCGCGCACGAGCGGCAGGTCCCGTGCCACGTCCATGCGGAAGGCCACGCCCGCGGCCTGCATCTGGTTTTTGACGAGCGCGGCGCACGAGGCCGCGACCTCGGCCGGGGCCAGCGGCGTCAGCGTCGGGCGCTCGGTGCGCGAAAAATCGAGGAGGTTGCGCACGATGTCCGCGGCCCGGTCGGCCTGGCCGGCGATGTCGTCCACGAGCTCGCGTCCGTCATCGTCGAGGGAGGCGGCATGGTCCTCGCGCAGGGCGTCGACCGTGAGCGTGATGTTGTTGATGGGGTTGTTGAGCTCATGGGCCACGCCCGCGGTGAACGTGCCGAGCGCCGCCATCTTGCGCGCCTGGAGCAGATGCTCCTGGTTGGCCTCGATCTGGTGGGCCATGTGGTTGAACGCCCCCACAAGCCCGGAAATCTCGTCGGAAAGCCCCGCCCGGACCGGCACGGGCCGGTAGTCGCCCTCGCCCACGCGCCGCGTGGTCTCTCGCAAAAGCGCCAACGGCCGCAGCACCCGCGTCGAAACCAGCGCGACCACGGCGATGGTCACGAACAGGAACACGCCGGCAAAGGCGAAGGGCACGGCGAGCGAATGGCGGATGGTCTCGTGGATGCGCTGCCGTCTGGCCGAAAGCAGGCGCGTGGCGAAATCGGTGAGCGCCTTGCCCTTGGCGCGCACGGCCTCGGTCGCCCCGGCGTCGGCGGCGTCCGCCGCCGGCAGGCGCGACAGGGCCAGGCGGTAGGCCGCCAGCTCGTCCAGGAACTCCCGGGAATCCGCCTCGCCGAGCTCCTTGTCCGCGCCGCCGGCCAGCCCCCCGGCCAGCCGGTCCACGGCGTCGAGGTAGTCGAGCCCCTCGCGCAGGCTCGCCGCGTCGTGGTAGAGCAGGTAGTTCTTTTCGAAGCGCCGCACTTCCAGGATGTCGTTAAGCAGGTCCTCGATGCGCTCGCTGACCAGGTAGCGTTCGCGCAGGGCGGACAGGCTCGCCACGTGCAGCGCGGCGAGGGTGAGCACCGCGAACAGGCTCGCGGCGAAAACGAAGAGCATTTTGGAACGAATGGTGCGCAACATCCCCAGTATCCCCGTCGGAAAACGTGCGGACGCTACCCGTTTTCCCCGCCCGGGGAAAGGGGATCGGCGTCGTGGCCAGGCCTGCCCCTCCCAAGCAACCCCTGTTCCAATGCCAACCGCCTTGAATCATTAGCAGCTCAAAACCAGCCGCGCCACGCTTGTTCCACTCTGGAACAAACACCTTTCCATGGCGGCCCGCGCATTTCAATCTGAAACGCCGACAACGCCCGTCCGGCGCAACCATGCCGCAATTCGCCCTTGTTTTCAGCGTGTTGCAAAAAGTCTCCGAACTGGCCCGCCGGTTGCTACCGGGGCAGGCGGGACACACCATGGAACGCATACTCGTAGGCACCTCTCCGCGGCACGGAGCCCTGTCGGCGCTGACGCGCGCGATTTCCCTGGCCAAACGCATCGAGGCCCGGGTCCACGTCCTTTTCGTCGCCCCACCGGAAGGGAGCGCCCCTTCCGGACGGCCCGACGACAAGGCCCTGGCCGAGCAGCGCCGGTTGCGCCTGCTCGCCCAGCAGGCGGCCCAGGAGGGCGTGGGCGTCGAGAGCTTCATGACCGAGGGCGCTTACGAAGAGGAGGTGATCCGGTTCGCCCGCGAACACCGGATCACCCTGCTCGTCCTGGAATCCGGCGACGGGGACGGGCGCGGCGCGCAGCGGGACGACCAGTCCCTCAAACAGATCCTGCACGGGATTTCCTGC
Organism: Pseudomonadota bacterium; assembly: GCA_023399375.1. Classification (GTDB taxonomy): domain Bacteria; phylum Desulfobacterota; class Desulfovibrionia; order Desulfovibrionales; family Desulfovibrionaceae; genus Solidesulfovibrio. The sequence continues at coordinate 40,577 of JAEWPX010000181.1, forward strand.
CGGGTGGAACTGGTCTCCCCGCGCAGGGACGAAACGGCAACCCTAGGAAACGGTGAGGCGACATGAGCATTCCCATGAC
>JAEWPX010000013.1 GCA_023399375.1 Pseudomonadota bacterium
TTCTGGAGGTCCAGGAGGGGCCGTCGCCCCTCCTGGCCGCCGGAGGCGCCTTTCTCTTGGCCTCCCCTAGTCAAACCATTCGTCGTCCTCGTCGATCGGCGTAAATCCCCTGCGGATCGTGTTTTCCGTGACCACGCGCGGGTCGAGGAACTGGAGCAGGTAGTCCGGGCCGCCGGATTTCGAGCCCACGCCCGACATCTTGGAGCCGCCGAAGGGCTGGCGGCCGACCATGGCCCCGACGCAGTTGCGGTTGAGGTAGAGGTTGCCGACGCGGAACTCCTTGCGCGCCTTTTCCAGATGGCGCGGGCTGCGCGAGTAGACGCCGCCTGTCAGCGCAAAGCGCGTGCTCATGGCCCAGGCGATGGCCTCGTCGAAGTTCGCGGCCTTCATGACGGCGAGAATCGGGCCGAAGACCTCTTCCTGGGCGAGCCGGTGTTCGGGCCGGATGCCGGCCACGACCACAAGCGGCGCATAGCAGCCCTGGCCCGAGGCCTGGCGTTCCACAAGCACCTGGCCTTCCTGGCGCGCGATCTCGAGGTATTCCTTCACCTTGGCCTGCTGCGAAGGATCGACCACCGGGCCCATGGCGTTTTCCGGCTCCTCGGCCGGACCGATCTTGAGGGACTGGCAGGCTTCGGTGAGGCGCGCGATGAATTTTTCGTAGATGGAATCGACCACGATGACGCGCGAGCAGGCCGAGCACTTCTGGCCCTGGAAGCCGAAGGCCGAGTACACGACGCCGAGGATCGCCTCGTCGAGGTCCGCGTCGTCGTCCACGATGATGGCGTTCTTGCCGCCCATCTCGGCGATGACCTTCTTGCAGTAAGCCTGGCCGGGATGCACCTTGGCCGCCTTTTCCTGGATGCGCAGGCCCGTCTCCATGGAGCCGGTGAAGGCGATGGTGCTCACTTTCGGGTGTGCGACGAGATGATCGCCCATGACCGAGCCGCGGCCCGGGCAGTAGTTGAACACGCCGTCCGGGAGCCCCGCTTCCTTGAAGATGTCCGCCATGCCGTAGCCGGTAAGCGAGGACAGGCCCGAGGGCTTGTACACGACCGTGTTGCCCGTGACGATGGCCGCGGACGTCATGCCCACGGAAATGGCCAGCGGGAAGTTCCAGGGCGCGATGACCGCGCACACGCCCTTGGGCTCGTAGAAGAGGTGGTTCTTCTCGCCGGGTTCGCGGCCCATGCGGCGCGGCGCGCCCAGGCGCACGGCCTCGCGGGCGTAGAACTCCAGAAAGTCGATGGCCTCGCCCACGTCGTTGTAGGCCTGGTCCCACTGCTTGCCGACCTCGAGCACCTGCGTCGCGGAAAGGGCCACGATGTCGCGCCGGGCGATGGCCGCGGCTTTAAGCAGCACGTCGGCGCGCTCGCGGGGCGTCTTGTCGCGCCAGGCGGCGAAGGCCGCCTCGGCGGCGTCGATGGCCGCGTCCACCTCGGCCACCCCCGCCTGGCAGACCACAGCCAGGGTCTCGGTCGGGTCGGCCGGGTTGACCGTGGGGATGCGGTCCGCGGTCTCGACCGCCTTGCCGCCGATGACGAGCGGCAGCACGCGGCCGGCCTTGGCGCGCACGGCGGCGATGGCCTCGGGGAAGGCCCTGCGCAGTTCGGCCACGGTGAAGTCGGCCAGGGGCTCGTCGCGAAATGCGGTCAGGCCGTCGATCACGGCCGGCGCGGCCGGGGCCTTGGGCGGATTCTTCTCGATCTCCCGTTCCAGGGTCTTGTGCGGATTTTCGAGCAGGATGTCCTCGGCCTCGCCGTCGGCGAAGCTCAAGCGCAGAAACGATTCGTTGGCCGTATTTTCCAGCAGACGGCGCACGAGGTAGGCCATGCCGGGCAGCAGCTCGCCGTAGGGGCAGTAGAGGCGCACGCGGCCGGCGACCTTGAGCAGGCCCTTGCGCACGGGCTCGGCCATGCCGTAGAGCGCCTGGAATTCGTAGCGGTTCTCGGGGACGCCGAGCTGCGCCGCGGTTTCCATCACGTTCGAGATGGTGCGGATGTTGTGGCTGGCGCACTGGAAGTAGACGAGGTCGTTATTTTCGAGGATCAGCCGGGCGATCTTCTCGTGGGCGATGTCCGATTCGGGCTTGCGCGTCCAGACCGGCACGGGCCAGCCCATCTGCTTGGCGATGACCGTCTCGTAGTCCCAGTACGCGCCCTTGACCAGGCGAATGCCGAAGGGCAGGCCCTCGGCGCGTCCCCACTTGATGAGTTCGGCCGCGTCGTGCTCGGTCTCGCGCAGGTAGGCCTGGAGCACGATGGAAAGATAGGGGTAGTCGCGAAATTCCGCTTCGCTGCGCAGGCGCTTGAACAGCTCGATGGTGATGTCCTTGTACTTGAGCTGCTCCATGTCGATGCAAAGCGCCCCGCCCATGGCCCTGATCTTGCGGTAGACCGGGCGCATGCGCGCGAGGATGCCTTCGACGGAACCCTCGAAATCCATGGGCCTGGCCTGGGAGAAGAGGGCCGAGGGCTTGATGGAGGCGTTGACCCTGGGCGCGCTGCCCCAGTCGAGGCCGCCCTCGCCCGCGCCGAAGGGCTTCCAGGACTTCTGTTCCGCCTCGATGGCATTGAGAACCTCGAGGTAGCCGTCGCGGTAGGCGTCGGACTCGATCTCGGACACCGTGGCCTCGCCGAGCAGGTCCACGGTGAAGGCGAAGCCGTCCTTGCGGATTTTGCTTAAATTTTTGACAGCTTCCTTGGTCTGCTCGCCCACGATGAACTGCCGCGCCATGCCCTCGATGTTGGAGCGGATGGCCTTGCCCATGAGCTTGGCGGCCACGCCCCCGAACATGCCGGATTTCTCCGCGCCCCACTTGAGCACGGCCGGAATGTCGCCGGCGTCGCCGCCCGTGAAGTATTCCTCGATGTGGCGCGACAGGTTGTCCGAGGTGGTCAGGTAGGGCAGAACGTCCACGAACCGAAACAGCTGGACCTTGAAGGCCTCGTTCTGCATGGCCCAGTCCATGACCTTGCCGGTCCAGAAGCCCTTGTTGAAAATGGATGGGGATTCGCCGCGGATGCTGGCGAAAAAGGCCTTGCCGCGCTGGCGGATGGCCTCGTCGAGCTGGGGATTCATTCTTCCTCTCCGGGTTCTGGGGTGACGCCGAGGGGCAGGGCCCCTGTTTCCTTGACGGTTTGCAGCACCACCGTGGTATTGGTGTCGCGCACGGTGGAAAGGCGGCCGATGACCTTGAGCAGTTCGGCCAGGGACCGGGTGTCGGGCACGCGCACCTTGATCAGGTAGGCGGCCGAGCCGGCCACGTAGTGCACTTCCTGGACGCCCGGCACCGACGCCAGCTGCTGGCCGGTGTCGATGGCGCCCACGGGTTCCTCGGTCTTGACGAAGGTGAAGGCCGTGAGGTCAAGTTCCACGGCCGCCGGGTCGATGCGGGCCTCGTAGCCCGTGATGACGCCCTTGCGTTCGAGCTTGCGCACGCGCTCGAGCACGGCCGAGGGCGCCATGGACACGGCCCGGGCGATGTCGGCGTTGGAGGTGCGGGCGTTGCCCTGAAGGATCATCAGAATACGACGGTCGATTTCGTCGATCATTCTTAAAAACTCCTGATGTTGAGTTAAAAATTCGATTTGGCTGCGGTTGTCAAGTGGTTTCTTCGGTTTTGCCCGGTTGCGGGCGCAAAAACAGGAAAGGCGGAAACATGGCCCGGTTCCGACAGGTTGCGGCGGCGTTCCTGCTGCTGTTGTTCGCGGCGGGGACGGCCCTGGCAGGCGGGGAATTTTCCCTCACCATCCTGCACACCAACGACATCCACGCCCATCTGGCCTCCTTCGACGCGTACGGGGCGTTTTGCCCCAAGGAAAAGGACGCGGCCGGCAAATGCCAGGGCGGCGCGGCCCGGCTGGCCACGGCCGTGGCCCGGGAACGCGCCAAGGGCGGCAACTTCCTGCTGCTCGACGCCGGGGACCAGTTCCAGGGCACGCTCTTTTTCACCAAATACAAGGGCGAGGCCTGCGCCTTTTTCATGAACCGCCTGGGCTACGACGCCATGGCGCTCGGCAACCACGAGTTCGACGACGGTCCGGGTACTTTGGCGAATTTTATTCGGTCCCTCAAGTTCCCATTGCTCGCCGCCAATGTCGATGTGGAACATTCCCCGGAACTCAAAGGGCTTGTCGCGCCGTACGTCGTTCGGGAAGTGGCCGGGCACAAGGTCGGGATCATCGGCGCGACCCAGCCCAAGGCCGACCGCATCTCGAGCCCCGGCCCCAATGTCTCCTTCCCGGCCTTCCTGCCCGCCATGCAAAGGGCCGTGGAAGCGCTCAAGTCACAGGGCGTGGACGTAGTCATCGCGCTCAGCCACGCGGGCCTTTCCGGCGACAAGAAGCTGGCCGCGTCCGTGCCCGGCATCGACGTCATCGTCGGCGGCCACAGCCACGTGCTTTTGGGCAACGGCTATCCCGAGGCCGTGGGGCCGTGCCCGCTCGTGGTGAACGGCCCGGACGGCGGCAAGGCGTACATCGTCACCGCCGGCTACTGGGGCCGCTACCTCGGCGTGCTGCATGTGGATTTCGACGCGGCCGGCCATGTGGCCAAGGCCTCCGGCAATCCCGTGCCCCTGGACGCGTCCGTGCCCGAGGAGCCGGCCACCCTGGCTGAGGTGGAGCGCTTCGCCGCGCCGCTGGCCGCCTACCGCAAGACGGTGATCGGCCGCGCCGAGACGCCCGTGGGCGCATCCATGTGCCGCCAGGAGGAATGCGCCGGCGGCGACCTCATGGCTGAGGCCCTGCTCGCCGGCGGCCGTTCGCGCGGGGCCGTGGCCGGACTCTACAACGGCGGCGGCGTGCGCGCGGGCATCGCTCCGGGCGAGATCACCCTTGGCGACGTGCTCACGGCCTTTCCCTTTCCCAATACGCTGGTGGTGGCGACGCTTTCCGGCGAGGATCTGCGCGCCGTGCTCGAACACGGCGTCTCGGCCGTGGGGCTGCACGAAGGCAGCGGCCGTTTTCCCCAGGTGGCGGGCATCCGTTTCGCCTACGACCTGACGCGGCCCGTGGGCAAGCGCGTCACGGCCGTGGAAGTGGCCGACGCCGACGGCCGGTTCGCGTTGCTCGATCCCAAGGCCGACTACCGGCTGGCGCTGACGGACTTCATGTTCCGGGGCGGGGACGGCTACGCGATGTTCGGGAAAAAGGCGCGGGACGTGGACGGGGACGGCGATCCCACGGCGGACCTCGCCGCCGCCTGGATCAAGGCCCATTCGCCGCTTAAGATCGAACTCGACGGCCGCATCACGGCGTCGGGCGTGCAGTAGGAGGAAACGGGGAAACGCCTCCGGCGGCCGGGAGGGGATGATCCCCTCCCGGACCCTCCCCGAAGGGGGATGCGCCGGGTGTCGCGAAAGGGGCGCTAGCCTCCGAGCTTCTTGGTAATCTCGGCGATGTGGCGGCCCTGGTAGCGCGCGCCGTCCAGTTCGGACTCGGTCGGCATGCGCGACCCGTCGCCGCCGGCGATGGTGGTTGCGCCGTAGGGGCTGCCGCCCACGATCTCGTCGATGCGCATCTGCGGCGCGTAGGCATACGGCAGGCCGATCACGATCATGCCCTGGTGCAGCAGGGTCTGGATGAAGGACATGAGCGTGGTTTCCTGGCCGCCGTGCTGGGTGGCCGTGGAACAGAACACGCCGCCCGGCTTGCCGACGAGGCCCCCGCGCATCCAGATCTGGCCGGTGGCGTCCAGGAACTGGCGCATCTGGCCGCACATGTTGCCGAAACGGGTCGGGGTGCCGAAAATGATGGCGTCGGCGTGCTCGAGCTCTTCCAGGGTGCACACCGGCACCGTGGACAGGGTCTTTTGCGCCTCGGTCGCATGCATCTTTTCGAGGATATCGTCCGTGAGCGTCTCCGGGACGCGGCGCAGCGTCGCGGTCACGCCCGGCACCTGATGCACGCCTTCGGCCACGGCCTGGGCCATGGCGGCCACGTGGCCGTAGAGCGAATAATAGACGATCAGCACATTCATAAGCCCGTGCTCCGGTAGAAGTTGGCGACGCTCCATTTTCTACGCGCACCATGGGCAAAGGGCAAGGGCATCCGCCTTGCCCGGCCGGGGGATTTGCCCTAAGGCAACACGAGGGAGGAGCGCGCCTTGCGGGACAACACAAAGGGATCGCGGAAGATTTCCCCTGGCTGTCGGGGCGGGTTCGCACCGGGGGGCGCGCCGTGTCCACGGCCGTAACCTGCATGAAGGCCGTGGCCGACGCCTACGGCCTGCCCTGCGATCCGGCCTCGCTCGCCGACCGCTTCGGCCTTTCCTCCGGCGGCGAGCCCGATGCCGACACCCTCCAGGCCATGGCCGCCTCCATAGGGCTTCGCGCCGAACCCGCCGTGATGGACGTGCGGCAGATGGCCGAGCATGGCCGCTTCCCGCTCATCGCCCGCCTGGCCAACGGCAACAGCGTGGTGGTGCTCGGCGTGCGCGAGGACGCGGAGACCCTGCGCGTGCGCGTGGCCGATCCCCTGGCCGCGACGTCCGGCTCCTTCGAGGTGGACGAGGAGGGCTTCGCCCGCAGCCACGCCGGCGAGGTGCTGCTCGCCGCACCGCGGCTTTCCCGTTCGGGCCTGCGCGCCCTGGCCATGGTCGGCCGCCACCACGGCCTGCCCCTTTCCCACGAATCCCTGGCCCATGCGCACGGCTTCGACGCGGCCGAGCCGACGCCGGACGCGCTCGTGGCCATGGCCGCCAAGGAAGGGCTCAAAGCCGAAGCGCGCGTTCTCTCCCCGGACGACCTGCCGGCCCTTGGCGGCGCCTATCCCGTGCTCGCCGTGCGCGCTGACGGCGAGGTCGTGATCCTGGCCGGCTGCCGCCGGGACGCGACTGGGCTCATGGTGGACGTGGTCGATCCCGTGCGCCTGCCGCCGGCGCGGGAGACCATGCCCCTGGCCGCATTTTTCCGCGACTGGGACGGCCGGGCCATCCTGCTGCGCCGCGCCTACAAGCTGACCGACGTCAACCAGCCCTTCGGCATGCGCTGGTTCGTCCCGGAGATCCTGCGCCACCGCAAGGAATTCACCGACGCAGCCGTGGCCGCGGTCATGCTCTACGTGCTGGCGCTGGCCATGCCGATCTATTTCCAGATCGTCATCGACAAGGTGCTCACCCACAAGGGGTTTTCCACCTTGCAGGTCTTAAGCTGCGGCATGCTCGTAGCCCTGGCCTTCGAGGCCGGGTTCACGTACCTGCGCGGCATCTTGGTATTGCACGCCGCGGCGCGCATCGACATGCGCGTGGCCGGGCGCACATTCGCCAAGCTCACCTCCCTGCCTCTACGGTTTTTCGGCCAAAGCCGCGTGGGCGTGCTCATCCAGCACATGCAGCAGGCGGATAAGATCCGGGAATTTTTAAGCGGCAAGCTCTTTTTCACGCTGCTCGACGGCATGGCGCTTGTTGTTTTCATCCCGGTTCTCTTTTTCTACAGCGTGCCGCTGACCTGCCTGGTCCTGGGCCTGAGTCTCGCGCTCGGCGTCTTTCTCGCCGTCATCGTGCCGCTGCTTCGCGGCAAGCTCCTCACGCTTTACAAGGCCGAGGGCGAGCGCCAGTCCTTCCTCGTCGAAACCATCCGCGGCATGGAGACGGTCAAGGCGCTTTCGCTCGAACCTTCGCGCCGGCGCGGCTTCGAGGACACGGCGGCCCGGGCCGTGTCCCTGCGTTTCGGCGTCGGGCGCATCGGCAACGCGGCCACTGCGGCGGTGGGGTTTCTGGAAAAGGTCATGACGCTGTGCATCCCCTGGATCGGCGTCTACCTCGTCTTCGACGGCGGGCTGACGGTCGGCGCGCTCATCGCCTTCCAGATGCTGGCCGGGCGCGTCACCCAGCCGCTCGTGCAGATCGTGTCCCTGGTGCAGGAGTACCAGGAAAAGGGGCTGGCCGTGAAAATGCTGGCCGCGATCATGAACGAGCCGCCCGAGCGCGCCGGATCGGGCGAAGGCGTGCGGCCGAAACTGGCCGGCGAAATCGTCTTCGACGCCGTGACCTTCCGCTACGCGCCGGGCGGCGACGCCCCGGCCGCGCTGTCCGGGGTGACGGTGCGCTTTCCGGCCGGCAAGATGATCGGCGTGGCCGGGCGCAGCGGCTCGGGCAAATCCACGCTCGCCCGGCTCATCCAGGGGCTCTACGTCCCCAGCGAAGGCAGCCTGCGCCTGGACGGCCACGACATGCGCGAGTGCGACATGGCCCACGTGCGCCGGCAGATCGGGGTGGTGCTCCAGGACAGCTTCCTTTTTACCGGCACGGTGCGCGACAACATCGCCATGGCCCGGCCGGGCGCGTCCATGGACGAGGTGGTCTGGGCGGCGCGGCTGTCCGGGGCCGAGGAGTTCATTCGCCGCCTGCCGCGCGGCTACGACACCGAGCTCGAGGAAAACGGCTCCAATCTCTCCGGCGGCCAGCGCCAGCGCCTGGCCATCGCCCGGGCGCTTTTGACCAACCCGCGCGTGCTCATCCTGGACGAGGCCACCAGCGCCCTGGACGCGGAGTCGGAAGCCATCGTGCAGGACAACATGGTGCGCATCGGCCGGGAGCGCACGACCATCGTCATCAGCCACCGCCTGTCCATGCTGGCCGGCGCGGACGCCATCCTCGTGCTCGACGCGGGCCGCGTGGCCGATTATGGAACGCACGGCGAGCTGCTCGCGCGCTGCGCGGTCTACCGCGACCTCTGGAACAGCCAGAACCGGCACGTCCTGCACGCGCCGGCGACAACGCATAAATTAACCTGATCCCCCCTTTGAAAGTTTCTTGGAAGGAGGGGCGCGGGGAGGAAACCTTCGGGCCACGCGGCCCGCAGCAATAGGAAAGGTTCCCTCCCCGCATCTTCGGAGTCTCCATCATGTCCATAGCGATCATCGGCGGCGGATTGGCCGGGTGCGAGTGCGCGCTGGCGTTGGCCCGGGCGGGCGTTTCTTCCACCGTTTTCGAGTGCAAGCCGGCGCTCTATTCCCCGGCCCACGTGAGTCCGGGGCTGGCCGAGCTGGTCTGCTCCAATTCGCTGCGCTCCGACGAGCCGGTCACGGCCGTAGGCCTACTCAAGGTCGAAATGGCGGCGCTCGGAAGCGCGGTCATCGCCGCGGCGCGGGAGACGGCCGTGCCCGCGGGCAAGGCGCTGGCCGTGGACCGCGAGCTTTTTTCCGCGGCCATGACGGCGCGCATCGAGGCCGAGCCGTTGGTTGCGCTCGTGCGCCGCGAAATCATGAGCCTGTCCGATCCGGCGCTGGCCGGGTTCGAGGCCGTGGTCGTGGCCGCCGGCCCCCTGGCGAGCGACCGGCTGGCGGCGAGCCTGCGCGAGGCCATCGGGGACGAGAGCCTGTATTTCTACGACGCCATCGCGCCCATCGTAACCACGGAGTCCGTGGACATGGCGCGCGCCTTCTGGGCCTCGCGCTGGCAGGAGGGGGAGGGGGACTATCTCAACTGCCCCCTGGACGAGGCGGAGTACAAGGCGTTTCTGGAGGCGCTGCTCGCGGCGCGCAAGGTGCCGAGCCGCGAGTTCGAAAAGGAACTGCATTTCGAGGGCTGCCTGCCCATCGAGGCCATGGCCGAGCGCGGCGAGCGCACGCTGACCTTCGGTCCCATGAAGCCCGTGGGCCTGACCGACCCGAAAACGGGCCGGCGACCCTATGCGGTCGTGCAGTTGCGGCCGGAAAACGCGGCGCGCTCGACCATGAACCTCGTCGGTTTCCAGACCAAGCTGGCGTATGGCGAGCAGGAGCGGGTGTTTCGCCTGATCCCGGCGCTGCACGCGGCGGAGTTCACGCGCCTGGGCAGCATCCACCGCAACACGTTCGTCAACGCGCCCAAGGTGTTAAGCGAACGCCTGGAGCTCGTTGCCCGGCCGGGGACGTACCTTGCCGGCCAGATCACGGGCGTGGAGGGCTATGTGGAGTCCGCGGCCTGCGGCTTGTGGCTGGGCACGCAGCTTGGCGCGCGCATCGCCAAGGGGCTGGAACTCGCGCCGCCGCCGCAGGTCACGGCGCTCGGCGCGCTGCTGCATCATCTGCGCACGCCGGCCAAGAAGTTCCAGCCGAGCAACGTCAACTTCGGCCTGACGCCTCCCCTTGAGGAGCGCATGAAGAAGGCGAACCGGAAGATGGCCTATCCGGAGCGGGCAACGAAGGCGTGGGAGGCGTGGATGGCCGGCTGAACCGGGCCGGGACCAACCACAATTTCCTCCCCGATCGCCGCGCGCTATCTGTAACATCCTCTCGATTCAAGCCAGAATAGCCTTTCCCGTCGCGCCGACATGGACGATGATGCGGGCGCGACGGGAGAACATCGTGAGCCGCCGCCGTTGTCTGCAACAACAGGGTAACGAGTAGGCAGTATACTTCTTGCGGCGCGGTGCAGGGAGATGCCGCCTGTGCCTCTCGTCCGTCTGTCTCTGATAACGGACTCTCGCGGCTTTCCTGTCCGCCATTTCCAAGCAAATATATTTTCCTGGTGGAGCGGGCGCATTTTTGAGATGACGCTCTGACGGTTTGCATTGCGCGAACCTGAACCCGACGATGGATTTTAGATTTTTTTGCGGAGACCGAGGGGGCTGCTCTCACGGCGAAGCGGGGTACTATGTTTGGCGGACAGAAAAGAACGGTATTGTCAAATATTGCGATATGCTTGGCTTTGACGATGCTGCTCTGGGGAATGATAGAGAATGCATCTGACTTTTATATGGATGATTATCAAAGTTTTTTTGTGCCTGCCTGTATGGATATCGGCCGTTCCCTGGAGAGCGGCGAATATCCGTTGGTGAGTCCGTACTCCTGGGTCGGTGGAGCGCTGGCGGGCAGCTTTCAGCTCGGTGTTTTTGATGTTCCTCATGTCGCGATCATGTACGTCCTTTATAAGGCAGGGCTCGATCCCATATCCTTTGCGAAATGTTTTACATTGATATTTTTCTTTATGCTCTGCCTCGGTATCGCGGTACTCTCGGACAGCTATCGACTGTCGGTCTGGAGCAAGGTGCTAGCAATCGGCATAGGCTCGATGAACTATTTTGTGCTGTATTGGTCAGGATTTGACTGGGCTGTCGGATATGCCAGCTTCGCATGGCTCCCGTGGTGTTGGGTCGCGCTTGCCAAAGTCGCTTCTGAAAACAAGGTCCGTTGGACCGTATTGTCCGGATTGGGAATATATTGCGTCGTATCGGCTGGATATCCGTACACGGCGGTGATGCTCGCTCTGGTGACGCTGTGGCTGTGTCTGCGCTGCATTCGGAATAAAGAAAACTGGATCCCAATCGCCTGGATGGCGCTTGCCTGGGTGCTGGGAGTGGGGCTCTCCATGCCCTCGATTTTACTGTTCGTCGAATATTACACGCATTCGGCGAGAATGGGCGGAGCGGAGGGCTTGAGCACCATATGGACGATCCCGCCGGAGGCCTTCTGGGGATTGTTGAATCCTTTGTACGTTTCTATCTGGAATGTATGGGGTTCGTTTTATAGATATTATTCCTTCGAGCTCTTCTGCGGCATTGTCCCTCCCGTCGCATTGCTGCTGCTCGCATTGAGTCCGACTTTGCGCAAAAGGTCCCAGTTGGGGTTTGAGCTGTTGCTTTTGGCGGCGACAAGTCTCCTTCTGATTCTCCCGTCCGGCAGGGTTGGCTATCGGTGGAGCTTTCGGTGGTTGCCGTTGTATAGCCTCGTTATGGCGCTTGTTACGGCAAAGACCTTTGATATTCTCGAAAGGAGACAGGATGGTGCATACGATGTCAACATTTTTGGATTTCGTATGTCAGCGATGATTCTGTGTACAGCTGGATGTATGGCGTTATTTGTTTACCAGTATTTCGTCATGGGTTATGGAGGATTAACGGAAAATCGTGGCTTGTATGCCGTTGGTGTGATGTCCAGTTTCCTTCTGTGGAGTATCTTGCAAAAAAGAACAGAGAAGTATAAAAAAGTTGTTCAATTTCTTCCTGTGGTGTTAACAATTGTACTGCTTGGAGTTGCGTGCGTCATTCCTGTCGGTGAGCGGGTCGTGCCAAAATGGCAAGGCTTAGATCATTTTGAATCTTCAAACTTACATTTTGATTCGAATATTCGATATTTTTCATTGCTTACACAGAAAGACTTCCTGTCCCAGGATGCAGTAGATACGGTTCTCCCTGGCAATACGCCCATGCTGGCGAAAGTGCATTGCGTGACTGGGTATGCGTCCATGATGCCTGGGAAGATAAGTCACTTGTTCGGGTTCGAGTACTCGAGCGCCATGCCGCAGGAGCTCATGGACGCCACATGCAAGCATGCCTTTGCCACGGGGGGGATGTTCGATCTGCTCGGGATCGACGGCGTCGTGCTCGGGTTCAGTCAGCGCGAACGGGCAGGACAGGCGGTCAAGGAAGGGTGGAATGTCGTGAGCGAGGGGCCGGGCGGCGTGATCCTGCATAGGGCGCGCCGCAACGATATGCATATCGAGTCCGCGCTGCTCGCCACGTACGAGAAATCCGACGCGGACGTGGTGCGGGCGCTGCGCGAGAAAAGCGATGGCGCGCGCCGGCATGTGCTGCTCGACGCGGACGGCGGCCAGCCTTCCCGGGACGCGGCGTTCGCGCCGGTCTCCATCGAGCATCTCGTGGCAAAACGGAATTCCGTTGCCGCCGATATCGCGAACGCCTCGCAGGAGACGCCGGGACTGATCGTGTTCAAACGGGCCTGGTACCCCGGGTACCGGGTGTTTTTTAACGACAGGGAATTGCCCCTTGTCCATGCCGATATGCTGCTGCCCGCCGTGGTCATTCCGCCGGGACAAAGCGGCAGACTGCTGCTGGACTATGCGCCGCAGTCGCTGCGCATCGGTTTGATCATAGCGGGATGCAGCCTGCTCGCGCTGCTCGGCCTCGTCGCCTACGGCATGAAGAGCAGGGCGTCGCACGTGGCCTGAACCTACGTGATGGGGACTTGCTCCAGTCGCAGTTCCACTCCGTAGCGCTCCCGCGCCGCCTTCTGCATGACCGCGACGACCGCCAGGATATCCTCGCCCGTCGCGCCGCCGGCGTTGACGATGATGCCGGCGTGGCGGGGGGAGATCTGCGCGCCGCCGATGCGCGACCCCTTGAGCCCCGCCTCTTCCATGATGACCCCGACCGGGGGAGCGCCCTCGGGGCGGCGGAAGACGCTGCCGGCGCTCGGCTTGTCGTAAGGGAGTTTCGAGCGCCGCAGCTTGCCGATGCGGCCCATCTCGGCAAGGATCGCCGCCGGGGCGGCAGGGGCGAGGCGCAGCCGCACGGACAGGAGCACCGCGTCCCCGCCCTGGAACGCCGTGAGGCGGTAGGACGGCTGGCAGGCCTCGCGGGGGAGCGTGCGCACCGCGTCCGCGCCGGGCTCGTAGACCGTCACGTCCGCGACCGCGTCGTAGAACGACGCGCCGTAGGCCCCGGCGTTCATGAACGCCGCGCCGCCGATACTGCCCGGGATGTCCCATAAGCGCTCCAACCCCGAAAGCCCGGCCCTGGCCGCGATGCGACACAGGTCGCGCAGCCGCGCCCCGGCACCGGCGCGCACCGCGTTGCCATCGACCACGATGCCCGTCTCCAGCTGCCGCGTGCATACGAACCGGTGCGACGCGTCGTAGAACTTCCGGGCCAGGATCACGTTGCAGCCGTGCCCGAGCAGATGCACGGTCTGCCCCGCCTGCGGCCGCAGGGCCGCGCGCAGTTCTTCCACGTTTCGCGGAAACAGGCAGCAGGCCGCATAGGCTTCCACGCGATAGGAATTGAACGCCGTCAAACAGACGGGATGCGCCTGAGACACGAGGGAATCCTTCCGGCCGTGCGCCCGGGATGTTATGCCGTTTCGCCGCGCACCATGGCTTGGTAGCGGCGCAGAAGCTCCGGATCCTCGATGGAGCCGTGATGGTGCGCCTGTTTCCAACGGTCGTCGTATTTGCGGAAGAGGCGCGTGGTGCGGATCGACAGGCGGAGTTCGCCCTGCGGTCCGCGCAGAAAACCCCGCTCCCGGCCGACGGCGTAAAACATTTCGGCTGTTTCGTGGATCGTATAATCGTAAAATTCCACGAACACCTGCGACGGACCGCGCATGATCCGCTCGTAGACGGATCGGATGGCCTCCCAACCCCGCATGACGCCGCCTAAGGGGTTGTCCATGGCCGCCTCCTCGGTTTGGCTCCAGTTGTCGGCCAGCGTGCCGAGGTCACGGTGGTTGAACCCGAAGTAGAACTGCGTGAGCGCCTCGGTGGGGCGGGTCAAGTCGCCTTGGGCTTCCTCCCCGGTAATGGGGGTCTGGATCGGTTGCATGTGGTGTCCTCCCTCAGATATTGGCCTTCTTCCGGCGAGCCGGAGGCCCTCGCATCAGACCACGACCGCCCTGGCGAGGTGGACATGGGCATAGGCGTGCAGCCCGTCCGTGCGGTCCTGAAAGTAGCGGCGAGACAGTTCCTCCGGGCCGAGGTTTTCCTGTAGCGCGAATCCCGCAGCGGAGAGCTCCGCGACCAGGGACACCGGGTGGAGCCCGGTCTGCATCGGTTCCCCGGTATGCCGGACAAGCATTTGCAGCGCCTGCATGCGCGTGTCCGCCTTCTCCGGACAAAACGCATCTTCGTGGAAATAATCGAATACGATCGCACTCCCCGGCGTGGCGTTTTCGGCTACGGTACGCAGTGTGCCAAACAGGTTTTCCCGGGACAGGTAATACGAGACGCCGAGCAGGCTGAAGAAGCTCGCGCGATGCGGGACGTAGGCGGCTTGCGCCAGGGCCTCGGCGAGAGGCTGTTCGGTGAAGTCGAAGGGCACGAAGCGCAGGTGGTCGGGAATGGCCCAGCCCAATTGGGCGAAACGGTTTCTTTTGGCGGTTTGCGTGGCCGGATGGTCCACCTCGAAAATGGTAAGCCGCGCGGCCATGTCCGGCCGGCGCAGGGCGTACGTCTCCATGCCCGCGCCAAGGATCACGTATTGTTCCGTTCCAGCGGCTACTGCCTCCTCCAGGCAGTCCTCGGCATAACGCGACCGACAAAGGACTGTGGACATCTGATGCCGCATGACCCTGTCCAGTGCCGTTTCTTCGTCCAGGCCTTCCGCCGCGCATTGCGGTTCGAAAATGGGGAGGCACTGGGCCAACCCCTTGCGCATAAGGCGGTCTTCCTCCGCGGTGAAGAGTTCCTTGGCGATGAAATCGTCAAAGATCTTGGGCGAATGGTTTGCTGCGTGATAGGCTCGCATGAAAGCCGTGGCCACGGCCGTGAGGCTCCCTTTGGTTTCATCCATGCGTGTGGCTCCCTTGTCGAAGACAGGTGACGGACGGGATCGCACGCTTCACGGCGAATACGTGGAAATTCCCAGCGTAGTATATAACAAAGGGCTTTTCGGACCGTCAAGCCGGGGCGCAGCGTCCCGGCTCAGATCCCAAACCCGAGCGCCTTGGCCAGGGTGGCGGTGCCGCCGGCGAAGGGGCGGCGCTCCCACAGGGCGTTTTGCGCCGCCCACCAGTCGGGGTGCAACTGCAAGTCCACGGCGCGCTGCACAAGGCGCGCGAGCTGCTGCCAGTCCGGGTCCGGCTCGGCCACGCGGCGCGCGGTTTCAGCGGCGAGGCGCGCTTCCAGCGCCGCCTTGACCGGCGAATCCTTGCCGGCCTCTAGCAGGAAAAGCCGCAGCAGCGCCGCACGCTTGGGAGCAAGCGGCAGGTCGAACACGTCGTGCCAGACAAGCCCCGGCCACAGGTGCAGCCACAACGGCGCGAGATTGATCGTGTGCTGCTCCTCCTGCAATTCCGTGACGAGCTTTCGCGCCGTGGCCGCCTGGGCCAGCATGGCGGCGAACGCGGTCTCCTCGGCGTGGCGGGCGAAGGCGTCGGCCAGGGACTGGCGCTTGTTGACGGGCAGGCCCACGTCGCGCAGGCAGAACCCTTCCTCCGCGCCGCTTGCCGGGGTCAGGGACACGCA
>JAEWPX010000017.1 GCA_023399375.1 Pseudomonadota bacterium
CCGCGCCCGTTTCGACGATGCCGACGGCCGGCCGCAGGGCATCGTGGGCGTGGCCACGGACGTAACCGACAGCAAGCTCGTGGAAAAGGCCCTGCGCGACGAGCAGGACGTGCTGCGGCGCATCCTCGCGGGCATCCGCGCCGGCATTTTCGTCATCGAGCCGAGGGCCATGCGCATCGAGGACGTCAACCCCGTGGCCGAGGAACTGTGCGGCCGCTCGCGCGACGAACTCATCGGCCACACGTGCAAGGATATCGGCTGGCGCTATGCCGACGGCCGGGAGTTTTCGGACTGCATCCTGGCCGAGCGCAACCTGGTCAACGAGGAGATGCGCCTGATGCGTTCGGACGGGCGCATCGTGCCCATCATCAAGACCGTGGTCACGGCCAAGCGGCGCGGCGAGTTGCGCCTGTTCGAGATCGTCTTCGACATCAGCGACCGCAAGGCCCTGGAACGCCAGTTGGCGATCGCGCAAAAGCTCGAATCCGTGGGCGAACTGGCCGCCGGCATCGCCCACGAGATCAACACGCCCACCCAGTACATCGGCGACAACCTGCATTTTCTCTCCACGGCCTTTACCGGGCTCAAGGAGGCCCTGGCCGGGGTCGAGGCCGTGGCCAGACGGCTGGCCGCAGCCTCCGGCGACGCGCAGGCCCTGGCGGACATCGACGCGGCCAGGACCGGCGCGGACGTGGACTTTCTGCTGGAGGAGGCGCCCCACGCCCTGGAGCAGTCCGTGGAGGGCGTGGGCCGGGTCACGGCCATCGTCTCGGCCATGAAGAAGTTCTCCCACCCGGGCGGCGAGGAGAAGACCGCCGTGGACGTCAACGCCGCCGTGGAAAATACCGTCATCGTGGCGAAAAACGAATGGAAATACGTGGCCGACGTGGATCTTGAACTCGACCGGACCCTGCCGCCGGTCATGTGCCTGCCCGGGGACTTCAACCAGGTCCTCCTCAACATTCTCGTCAACGCCGCCCACGCCGTGGGCGAAAAGGTCAAAGGCACCACGGACAAGGGGCGCATCGTCATCCGCACCGAGGCCGACGGCGATTTCTTCAAGCTCTCCGTGACCGACACCGGCATGGGCATCAGCGAGGCGAACCGGCCCAAGATTTTCGACCCCTTTTTCACCACCAAAGAGGTGGGCAAGGGCACGGGACAGGGATTGGCCATCACGCACAACATCGTGGTGGCCAAGCACGGCGGCTCCATCGATTTCGAGAGCGAGCCGGGCGTGGGGACCACGTTCGTCGTGCGCGTGCCTTTCGGCGACGGCGACAGCCGCGCGACGCCCATCGGAGAAACGTCGTGAAGACCCGCATTCTGTTCGTCGACGACGAGCCCAACGTGCTTTCGGCCTTGCGGCGCATGTTCCACGACATGCGCGGCGAATGGGAGATAGCTTTCGCCACGGACGGCCCGTCCGGGCTGGCCATGATCGCGGAGCAACCCTTCGACGTGGTCGTTGCGGACATGCGCATGCCGGGCATGGACGGGGCCATGTTCCTGCGCGAGGCCCAGGCGGCCAACCCCGGGGCCATCCGCATCGTGCTCTCGGGCCATTCCGACCGCGACATGGTGTTGCAGACCGTGCGCCCGGCCCACCAGTTCCTGCCCAAGCCCTGCCAGCCGGCGGAACTCAAGGCGGTCATCGCCCGGGGGCTCGCGCTGCGCGAGGTGTTCCTGGACGACCGGGTGAAAAACGTGGTGGCGAGGCTCGACCGGCTGCCCACGGTGCCGCGCCTGTACGCGGCCTTGCTCGACGCCCTGTCCCGGGAGGAGCCGTCCATACGCGAGGTGGCCGGGCTCATCGCCCAGGACGTGGGCATGTCCGCCGGTATCCTCAAACTCGTCAATTCGGCCTTTTTCGGCCTGCGCACCCACGTCGCCAGCCCCGTCCACGCCGTCAACCTCCTGGGCCTCGAGATCGTCAAGGCGCTGGTGCTCGGCATCGGGCTCTTCGACCGCTTCGACAAGGAATCCTTCCGGGATTTCGACCTGGAGAAGCTGTGGGGCCACAGCTTCGGCACGGGCCGGCTGGCGCGGGAGATCGCCGAGGTGGAGGGCGCGTCCGCGGCCGAGCGGGAGCACTGCTACATCGCCGGGCTGCTTCATGACGTCGGCAAGCTCGTCATGGCCACCAACTTCCCCGGCGCCTACCGGGAAGTCATCACCGCCTGCCAGGAAGGGCAGGGGACGATCCTCGAGATGGAGCAGCGCGTCTTCGGCGCGTCCCACGCCGAGGTCGGAGCCTATCTGCTCGGGTTGTGGGGCGTGGAGGACGCCGTGGTGCGCGCGGTCTACCTGCACCACGAACCCGGCCGCGACCGCCGCGCGGGGTTTTCGCCGCTTCTGGCCGTGCATGTGGCCAACCGGCTCGAGCACGAACTGGTGATCATCCACCGGGGGTACGCCATCAACTCCCTGGACGAGCTGTACCTGGCGGCATCCGGGCTGTCCGACCGGCTGCCGGCGTGGCGCGAGGCCTGCGCGGCGGTCGTGACCCGCGGCGAGGACGCGCAGGAGGCGTGACGCCGCGCGGCCTGACGTGTCCCTTTTCCGAAAACCGTCTTGCGTTTTGGGCGAAACCCCGCGAGGTGTCCGATGGAACTGTCCGTGACCCAGGAAGGCGCGTGCCTGGTGGTGACCGTGCTCGCCGCGGAAGTGGATCATACGGTGAGCGAGGAATTCAAGGACGCGGTGCTCATGCGCTACGAGGCCGCCAAGGCCCGGGAACTGATTCTGGACCTCGACCGGGTGACGTTTCTGGACAGCAAGGCCATCGGCGCGATGGTGACCATGCGCAAGGCGGCGGTCGGCCGGGGCGGCCGGCTCGGCGTGTGCAACCTGCACCCGCACGTGGAGAAGATCATCCGCGTGGTGACGCTCGGCACCCTCTTCGAGACGTTCCCCGACCGGGAAACGGCCATGGCGCGGCTGTGCGGCTAAGCGCTTGCCGGCGCTACAGCCGGCGCAGCGCGGTCATGGCCAGGTCGTCGTGCAGCGTGCCCTTGCAAAAGGGCAGGGCCGCCTCGATGATTTCGCCGATGAGGTCCTTGGGCGAACGGTCCGGCCGCAGCAGGGCGCGCAGGCGCGCGTCGCCGAAAAATTCGCCCTCGGGCGAGCGCAGTTCCGTCAGGCCGTCGGTGTAGTGGAAAAGCGTTTCGCCGGGACGAAACGGCGTCACCGTCCCGGTCCATTCGAAATCCGGGATGATGCCGAGCGCCGGGCCGGTGGACACGATCTCGGTCAAACCCCGTTCCCCGATGACGAAGGCCGGGACATGCCCGGCGGAGACAGCCTCCAGCACGGGCGCGGCGCGGTCGATGCGGCACAGGACCATGGTCACGAACATGTCCAGGTCGCCGCCTTCGAGCAGGTCGCACAACAGCCTGTTGAGTCGCGAAACGATCTGGGCCGGGCCGAGCCTGCCTGCCTTGAGCGACAGGAAAAGCCCCTTGCACACGGCCATGAGCATGGCCGCCGAGGCCCCGTGGCCGGAGATGTCGGCCATGAGCATGTACACGCCCGAGCCGTCGTCCCAGGCCTCGTAGAAATCCCCGCCGACCTGTTCCTGGGCCTGATACACCGCGGCCGATGCGAATCCCTCGAAATCCATGTCCTTGGGCAAGAGCTGTCGCTGCACGCAGCCGGCCAGGTAGCGTTCCCGGGAAAAAAGGGCGTTTTGGCTGCGCAGTTCGCGCCCGAGCTGGGAGACTTTGAGGTGCAGCGCCAGCCGGGCCGCCAGTTCCCCGGGGTGGTATGGCTTGGACACGAAATCGTTGGCCCCGGCCGCCAGCGCCTCGGCCCATTTGCGGCGGTCGGGCTCGGCCGAAAGCAGCACGATGGGCACGTCGCCAAACCCGGGCAGCTCCCGGATGCGCCGTGTGGCCTCGATGCCGTCGGTGCCCGGCATCATGAGGTCGAGCAGGATCATGTCAGGGCGCACCTGCGGCGCGAGCGCCACGGCTTCGGCCCCGTCCTGCGCCTCCACGGTTTCGTAGCCGAACGTCTCGGCCACGTGCCGCTTGAGCAGTTCGCGAAACAGGGGGTTGTCGTCGGCGATGAGCACGCAGGGCATGGCGCGGCCTAGCGGAGCATGAGGACGTAGGCCTTGGCCGTGCCCTTCATGAGTCCGGCCTGGTGGGCGGCCTTGGCTCCCGGTCCGAGGTAGAGGTCGAAGTGGTTGCCGCGCATGCAGCCCGTGTCCTGGGCCATGACGAAGCCCGTGAAGCGTTCCGGCGCGGGCCCGGGAAAGCCGGGCAGGTCGCCGTCCACGGCGAGCAGGGTGCCGTAGGGCACGAAACCCGGGTCCACGGCCACGCTGGCGTGGGGCGTGACCGGCACGCCCATGGCCCCCACGGGCGGGCTCTGCGATTCCTTGAAAAAGATGTAGCTCGGGTTGGACGTCAGGTATTCCCGCATTTCCGAGGGATGCTCCTCGAGGTAGCGCCGGATGCGCTGCATGCTCATCTCTTCCTCGGGAAAGCAGCCGCGGTTGACCATCACCCGGCCCACGCCCACGTAGCGGTGGCCGTTGTTGCCGCCGAAAAGCGCGTAGACCGTGGATCCGTCCTCGACGAAGCGCAGCTTGCCCGAGCCCTGGACGTGCAGGAAAAAGACCGCGATGGGGTCCTTGGCCCAGCCGATTTCGAGCCCCCGGCCGCGCAGCGCGCCGTGGTAGTCGATGGCCTCGCGGCTGTGCTTTTTGGCCAGCGCCCCGGGGTTGCGGTAGATGGGCCAGACGTAGGGGCCGTGGGCGGTGCGCGAAACCTCGA
Source organism: Pseudomonadota bacterium (assembly GCA_023399375.1). Taxonomy (GTDB): domain Bacteria; phylum Desulfobacterota; class Desulfovibrionia; order Desulfovibrionales; family Desulfovibrionaceae; genus Solidesulfovibrio. Next base: position 4,782 of record JAEWPX010000017.1, read on the forward strand.
TCTCGGGCTCGTAGTAGCCGGTGAGCAGCGTGTCGGAATCGAGGGGCACCCATTTGAAATATTTGGAAAGAAGCGAAGGGTCGCGGTCGAGTTCGGGCAGGATGCGGCGGAACGTGACCAGCGTCTGGTTGAGCTGGCCCCAGGTCATGGTCGCGCCGGGACGGTCCACGGCCACGGCTCCGGCGGGCTTGCGGGCGGTGTAGGCGATGGAGCGGTCCACGGCCGGGGCCAGGGCGGCGAAGCTCGTGATCTGCTGGCTGGACGGGGAGATGCGCGTGTTCCAGGGGGTGGCCGGCGCGGCTTGGCTCAAAAGCCCGGTCGGCGGCGGCGTCGGCGCGGCGGCGCGGGGCTTGGGCGTTTCGGGAGCCGGCGTCTCGACGCCGGCGCAGCCGGAAAGGCCGAAAAGGACTGCAAGCACGCAAAAAAGGACCGCGAAACGCCCGGGAAGCCGCTTGGAACCGTTCATTTCCGGGCTATAGCGCGGGCCGCCGGCGTTGGCAACGCGGACGGCCGCATACCGATTTTCTGTTCAATACGACAGGATCTTGTCCGCAATCCGCATCTGGTCATAGAGGAACTGCATGTTGGACAACGAAACCGGCGCTTCGGCTTCCACACCGTGGATGCCCAGGCATTTCCCTCAGGCGGCGAGCCGGCCTTCGCTGAGGCCGAACAGCTTGGTCTCGGCCGCGATGGGCAGGGCCTCGCTGTCGCCGGCCAGCAGGTCCACGGCCGGTCCGTTCAGGAAGATGGTGACCTCTTCGCCCTTGTTGAGCAGGAAATTGCCGAGCCGCACGGCGTTCCATTTGATTTCCGGGTCCGGGCTGGAAAGGATGATCAGTATTTGCATTGCCGATGCCTCCTGCCAATTTTCATAGAAAATATCTATCGAAAGGACAAGACGCACCGCGCCGGTGGCGCAGGGGCGTCGCCGGCGAACTGCTTTCGCATGCGAGGGGAGCCGGCGGAGCCGGCGCGCGGGGTGGCCGCGCCTACGGCAGCGGGTGCGTGCGCGCGTATTCCAGCAGGTCTTCGTAGATTTGTTGGCAGGTGGCCACGGGCACGTCCGGGGCGCGCATGACCGTGGGGCCGTCCTGGACGAAAAGCGACGCCCAGGGCTTGGCGGCAAGCTCCTCCCAGGACCCGTGGCGGCCGTAGCTGATGACGCCGCTGACGGACTGCAGGCGCAGCTCGAAGGATTCGTAGCCCATGGGCCCCTGCAGGGTCTTGGGGCGGCTTTCGTGGAACGGGCCGGCCTGGGCGGAAAAATAGAACCAGCCGCCGATCTGGATGTCGCCGAACCAGCGGTCCCCGTCCTCAAGACGATCCGACTCCATCAGCAGCGTCCTGAAATCCTCGGCCATGTGACCTCCTTGGCGAGACGTCCGGGGCTTGTAGCCCGGGGGAGCGGGCGCGGTCAACGCCCGGCGTTTCCCGCCTGCGCCAGCATGTACTTAAATACCGCGGACACGTAGCGCCCGGAGACCACGTCGGGCAGGGGGAAGCGGGGCAGGCCAGCGTCGCCGAGCGAGCCGGCCAGGGCCAGGAACACCTGTCCCGACAAGCGGGAAAGCCCGGGCTCCAGGGTCGTCTCCCACAGCGCCGCCTCGGCCGCAGGGTCCATGCCCGAGAGCATGCAGGCGATGGGGCGGTGGGCGAAGATCAGGCACACGCCCTCGCGGGAAAGGGGGCACAGCCGCGTCCAGGAGGACAGGCAGTGCGCGCTGCCCGCGCCGTAGCGCCGGGCGAGGTCTTCCATCTCGTGCGAGGCCGCGGCCGCCTCTTCGATCACGGCCAGTCGTGTTTCGCTGGAAAGGCCGACGTTGATGCGGTTGCTCACGTGCACGGCCTCGATCAGCGACAGGGACAGGGGCCGACGGCAGCAGCGGGCGTGGTCGCGGCCGCAGCGGGGAAGGTTTTTCGCGGCCATGCGCGCGGCGGCCACCAGGGCGGCGTAATCGGCCAGGAAGGGATGCAGGTCCACGAGGTGGCCGCATTCCAGGCGCGGCTCGCGGATGGTGAGCTTGCCCGCCGCCTTGCCGTAGCGGCGGATGGTCCACCACTGGTCGAAGTTCGTGGGCTTGGAGCGCAGGGGCTTGAGGACCCTTGCGGCCAGCTTGTGCCCCAGGCCCCGGCGCAGCAGGTAGGCGTTTAGGACCGTGCCCGTGCGGCCGATGCCGTGGCGGCAGTGGATGAGCACCTTCTTGCCGAGGTAGATGGCCTCGTCGAGCCAGGCCAGGGCGGATTCCAGGGCGGCGAGGTCCGGGGCCTGCTCGTCGGCGACAGGCAGGTAGCGGACCTCGAAGCCGGCGGCGGCCTCGATGTCGTGCAGGTCGCAGAATTCCGCGCACAGGTTGAGGATGGCCGTGATGCCCTGTTCCTTGAGCGACGCGAGCTGTTCGTGGGACATGGGCGCGCCGCCGACAGCCAGATGGTCCGTGACCCAGGTCAGGGGATAGGCGTGCGCGGCGGGTTTTGCGGTCATGGCGTCAACGGTCGGTGCGTTCGATGAAGGCGTCCACCCAGGCGTCGCCCGCGGCCGTGTCCGCCAGCCGGATGTCGAGCAGGCGTGTGGCCGCGAGCAGGCAGCCGAGCATGGCCAGGCGTTTTTGCGCCACGTGCTCCGGAATGCGCGCCAGCGTCGCGTCGAGCAGGTCGCCCGTGACGCGGACCTCGAAGCCGAAATGGGCGAGCACCCGGCGCACGCAGGAAAGCCTGAGCGCCCGGCGGGCGATGTCCGCCCCGCCGCCCTTGAAGCGGAAATGGACGAAGTTCTGGTTCTCCTTGGGGCCGCACAGCGCGTCCACCACGGTGAAATGGTAGCCGAAGCGCAGCATGACGTGGGCGTAGAGGTCGGAAATGACGGCGTAGCTGGCCAAGTGCCGGTCCTCGCCGAGAAAGATGCCGGCGCTCATGCGGTCGAGCGCGGCGTCGTCGGCGATGGGCGGTCCCTCGGGCCAGGGCGCGTCCTCGGCCGCGAGCCCCGCCCACAGCGCCCACATGGGCGCGCTCCGGATCTGGTCCGGGCGCAGCTCCTTGTCCGCCGCCGCGGACTCGAACACGCCGCCGCCGAGGTCGAGCACGTACATGCTCATGGGCAGCCCGCTTTTGAGCTTGCGCGCCGAGGCCATGCCGCGCGCGTCGTCGCCGACCAGGGAGAACATCTCGGTCACGGCCTTTTCGTGGGCAAAGCGCACGACGTCGTGCAGCGAGCGGACCTTGGCCGGGGTGAAATCCGGGGAGGCAGGGTCGGTCAGGGTCAGGGAGGCGAGCAGCGGCACGAGGCGGGCCAGGCGCGCGGCAACAGGCGACCCGGCGTCGGCGCGGCCCTGGCGCGGCCGGGTGAGCAGCCCTTCCACGCGGCCGCGGTAAACGGTCCCGGCGTCGGCGTCCACGGTCGCGACCTCGCCTTCGCGCAGGGCCTCGAAGGCGTCCGCCACGCCCGTCAGCACCGGCACGCCGAATTCCCGGGCCACGGAGGCGAAATGCCCGGCGCGGCTGCCCGAAAGCGCGACCACCGCGGCCAGCCTGTCCACGACCCGGGCGAGCGTGGTCGGCAGCGTGGGCGTGACCAGCACCGTGCCCGGGGCGATGGCATCCACGTCGAGGACCGTGGCGGCGAAAACCACCGTGCCGGCGGCCGCACCGCCCGAGGCCCGCTGGCCGCCGGAGACCAGGGGTGCGATGCCCGGGCGCTCCCGTGGCGCGGCCTGCGGCGCGGTCTCTTCCTCGGATTCGACGGCCATGGGCCGGGATTGCACGACGAACAGTTCGTCCCCGGGCGTTTGCACCCATTCGATGTCCTGGGGCGCGCCAAAGGCCTTTTCCAAGGCGAGTCCGAGGCCGGCCAGGCGCGTGGCCTGTTTTTCGGCGAGGACCTCGCCGTCGAGGCTGGCGCGGTCGAGAAGAAAATGCGGCGGGTCGTGGGAGAGCACCAGGCGTTCGGGGCTGGTCGCGCCCTCGACCAGCGCGCCGCCGAGGCCCGGCACGGCGTAGACGGCCATGGGCGCGCCCGGGTCGCCGCTGTCGCGCGTGTAGAGCACGCCCGAGGCCGCGGCCGGCACCATGGGCAGGTACAGGACCGCCATGGGCGTTTCCTCGTCGGCGTAGCCGGTAAGCACCCGGTAGGTGATGGCCTTGGCCGCGTACTTGCCCGCGACCACACGCTTATAGGCTTTCGCGGCGTCGTCCGGCGCGACATGGAGCAGGCTTTCATACTGCCCGGCGAAGGAGGCGCGGCCGTCCTCGGCCACGGCCGAGCTGCGCGCGGCCAGCAGCAGCGGTTCGCCTCCTGGATTGGCGGCCAGGGCCTTGGCCGCGTCGCTTAAGGGGCCGGCGATTTCCTCGGGCAGGGCCGCGCCGAGCACGAGTTCGCGGATGGCGGCCGCGGCCTCGGCCACGTCGTCCGGCCGGGAAAGGTCCACGCGGCGCAGGTGGCGGTTGATCTTGGGACGCAGTTCGCAGGCTTCCAGGAAGTAGCGGAACGCGCCCGTGGTCACGGTGAAGCCCGGGGGCACGGGAACGCCCGCCGCGGCGGCCCGGGCCAGGTTGGCGGCCTTGCCGCCGGCCGCGTCCGCGTCGCCGGCCAGCGTCTCCAGGGGCCGCACGAAGGGCGCGGCCATGTCCCCGGCAGGCACGTCCAGGGCCATCTGGACGTAGAAGTCCACCTTCTTGGCGTATTCGGCCAGGTCCAGGTGCCTGCTCGGCGAGAGCCGCCCCAGGCGCGCGACCATTTCCGACACCGACAGGCGCAGCCGCCTGGTCAGGTGGGCGACCCTGGCCCAGTCCGCCACGGCCGCGCCGTAGTGGACGTCTTCCACGGCGGCGATGAGCTCCAGGCACAGGTCGTCGAAGCGCAACAGCTCCCGGAAGGCGTTGTACTTTTCCCGCAGCAGCACGCCCGGGGCAAAGACCTGGTAGGTCCAGCGGCGAAAGAGTTCCTTGGAAAACACGCGCGATCCCCGCTCAACCGCCCTGCGACGCGGCGAGCGCCTCCTCCACCTTGCGTTCGAGCTCTTCCTTGTCGATGGGCTTGACGCAGTATTCGCAGGCTCCCAGGCGCACGGATTCGCGGGCGGTCTCGAGGGTCGGGTAGCCCGTGAGCATGATGACCCGGGTGTCGGGGGAGCGTTTCCTTATTTCCTCGAGCACTTCCACGCCGCTCATTTTCTTGAGCTTCATGTCGAGGATGGCGAGGTCGGGCTTTTTTTTCGCCACATGGGCGAGGGCCTCTTCCTCTTCGGTGAAGACGCCGACGCTGTGGCCTTTGCGTTCGAGGATGCGCTTGATGACCACGCCGGCGTCGATGACGTCGTCCAGCACGATGATGTCGGCCATGGTTAGTGCTCCGTGGCCTCGGCGCCCAGGCAGATGCCGAGGGTTTCTTCGTGATCGAGGGGCAGGTCCACGACGAAGACGGTTCCGGGCCCGGGCGCGTCGCCCAGGTTCATGTCGTCGAAAAATCCCGGGGGCACGGGGCTTTGCGCCGTGATCGCGCCGCCATGGTCCTTGATGATGCCGAAGGAGACGGAAAGTCCGAGGCCGGTGCCCTGGCCCACGGGCTTGGTGGTGAAGAAGGGGTCGAAGATGCGGGACTGGTTTTCCGGAGCGATGCCGGGGCCGGTGTCGGCGAACCAGGCCGTGACCTTCTGCTGGGCGGCAAACAGGCGCGAACGCACGAGCAGCGTCCCGCCGCGCGCGCCCATGGCGTCGCGGGCGTTGGAGAGCAGGTTGATCCAGACCTGTTTGAGCTTTTCCGGGTCGCCGTAGATGATCGGCATGCGCTCGTCGAGGTCCGTGGCGATTGCGGTCCGCTCCAGGGAAAAGGCATGGCGCACCAGGGTGACGGCCTCCATCAGCGAGTTGTTGAAACACATTTCGATCTTGGCGCTCTCGGCCTGGCGGGAAAACCCGAGCAGGTCGGCCACGATTTTCCGGCAGACCTTGGCCTGTTTCTCGATGGTTTGCAAATCGCAACGGATCTGGCTGTCCGCGGGCACGTCCTCCTGCAGGAGCTGGGCGTAGCCGAGGATGACGCCTAGGGGCGTATTGATCTCATGGGCCACGCCTCCGGCGAGTTTTCCGAGCGATTCCATTTTTTGCGACTGGATGAGCTGTTCCTGGAACTGTTTGAGCTGGGTCACGTCGCGGGCCGTGCGCAGGATGCCGATGGCCCGGCCCCTGGAATCGGCGATGGGCACGCGCACCACGTGCAGCCAGGTGGTGGTCCCGTCGCGGCGCAGGGAAACTTCGCGGTCGCTCGGCCGGGCCGCGCCGAGGACAAGGGCGTTTTCGTCGTGCATGGCCGCGCCTTCGTCCTCGGGGAAGACGTCGCGGTCGCTTGCGCCGACGATGGCGTGAGGGTCGAGGCCGACGAAGGCGGCGAAGGCCTTGTTGACGGCCAGGTAGGCGAGGTTTTCGTCGAGCAGGCAGACGAGGTCCGGGTTGGCGTCGAGGATGGTGCGCAGCTGGCGTTCCTGGCGCGAGAGCACGCGCTCGGCCCGGCGCAGCTCGTCGAGGTGGGTTTTGAGCGACACGGCCATGACGTCGAAGGTTTCGGCGAGGTCCTGGATCTCGTCGCCTTTCTGTTCGCCGTAAACCGGGCAGCCCTGGCAGGACTCCGGCCCGCCGTCGCGCTGGTTGGGCGAGGCCGTGAGCCAGCAGCGGCGGTCGCGGTCGCCGTGGGCCGGGCAGGCGGTCTTGTCGCAGGAAAGGATGGAGGAGCAGGCGAAGAGCGCGCGCGGCCCGGCCCGCTGGTCCAGGTTGCCCTTGACCACCTCCTCGGCATGGGCGCGCAGCCTGTTGATGCGTTCGGTGACGCGCCGGGCGAAGAGCGTCGAAGGAGCCAGGGCGGCGATCATGGCCGCGGCGGAATAGAAGACGATCATGAGCGCCAGGCTGTCGGCCGCGGCTTCGGCCTTGGTGCGCGACAACCCGATGCGCGCCGTGCCGAAGGGCGTGCCCACGATGACCACGGGCGCGGCGAAGTCGTCGATCAACTCCCGCCCGGTGTCGAGGAGCTGGATGTGCGGCCTGCCGTCCTTGGGTGCGTTGACCGTGCGCAGCTCCACGGGAAAGCCGCCCTTGAAGGTGTGGACCAGCACGTTGCCGTCGCGGTCGAGGATGAAGGCGTAGACGATGTCGTCCACCTTCTTGAGCTCGTCCACCATGTTTTTAAGGCGCAGCAGGTCCATGGAAAGCATGGCGTCCGAGACGCGCATGGCCAGGTTTTCCGAGAGCACGAGGCCGCGCTTGCGCGTTTCGGCCTGTAGCGATTCCGCCGCGGCCCGCCACGTGAGGTAGGCCAGGGGGATGCTGATGAGGCCGACGATGAGCACGATGCCGCAGTTGATCTTGGTGCGAAAGCTCAGGCGGGACAGGCGCGGCAGCCGGATCATTCCGTATCCTCCGCCGCGACGAGGTCGAGCTTCTCGGCCAGTTCGCGCACCGACGCGTAATCGGTGTCCGTGGCCGGAATGATGCCGCGCATGCCCGCGGTCTGGAGAATGACGGCGTCGTCCGGGCGCTCCATGGACAGGGCGAACATGGCCTTGGCAATCCGCTCGACCAAGTCCGGAGCCAGCCCCGCCCGGGCGGCGTAGACCCAGCCGGGATAGGCCTTGCTTTCGGCCAGGACGCGGATCTGGCCGGTGTCGATCTTGCCGCGCAGGATTTCGAGCGCGCCGTCGCGGATGGAGCCCACGTCGCAGGTGCCGGCGAATACGGCCAGCACGACCTTCTCCTGCTTGCCGCCCGGGCCCGGTGCGAAGCTCACTTCGGCGAAGTCGCGGCGGCTGATGCCGTGGTCGAGGAATTCGCCGAGCGCGTAGAGGTAGCCGCCGGCCGAGGACGGATCCACGGCCATCCAGCGCTTGCCGCGGCAGTCGTCGATGGTGGCGAGCGCCTGGTTGTCGCGGCGGCAGATGATCTGGCTGCGGAAATCCGGCTTGCCCGAGGGCTCGATGATGCGGGCGAAGGCGCGCGCGCCGGAGCGGGCCATGCGGATGTAGGCGAAGGGGTTGGAATAGGAAATGTCGATTTCGCCGCGCTCGACCATACGCACGTGTTCCTCGAAGGTGTCGGGGAAGATCTGGCGCAGGGAGAGCCCGGTGGCCCGGCCGAGGTATTCGAGGAGCAGGCGGTGGCGCTCGTAGGAGACGGTGTGGGCGTATTGGGGGAGGTAGGCGTAGGTGACGGCGCGCGGCGGCACGCGCAGGGTCGGCTCCTCGCGGTGCGACAGGTTGACGCGCACGGCGTCCTCGTCGTCGCCGCAGCCGGCCAGCAGGGCTGGCAGGGTCAAAAAGGCCCGCAGGACGTCGCGTCGCCGCATGCGTATTCCTCCCGGTGCCGGGGGAGAATACGCGGTTTCGCGGCTGCTGGAAAGGGCGGGCGTTGCGGCTCAGGCCTTGTCGGGCTTGCCGAGGTCGGTCCAGGGGCGCAGCTTGGCGCGGCGGGAGGCCATTTCGCGTCGCGTCCGTTCGACGCGGCCGAGCAGGGGGAGCTTTTGCCAAAGCGGCCACATGGCCAGGCGCAGCAGGATGTAGCAGCCCAGGAACACGGCGTTGTAGCGCACGGGATGGCCGGGGAAAAGCGGCACGTCCACGCCGTCGAAGCGGCCGGCCAGCCAGGCCAGGGCGAAGGGCAGGGGCCAGATGGAGACGGAAAAGAGCGCCGCGCCCGCGAAAAAGGACTTGCCGAAGGCCTCGTTGGCCTCCTTGTTGGCGGCCTTGTACGCGGTCTTGTCCCCGGCCTCGATGGCGGCCACGGACAGGTTGTGCATGCGCGTCATTTCCTTTTCCTCGCGGGCGTAATGGCCGCGATTGAACAGCCACACGAGGTCGTAGCTGATCCGGCCGAGCAGCAGGCAGACGAGGGCGAGCAGCAGCGTGCCCAGGTAGAAGCCGGCCACGGCGGAACCGGGCAGGCGAAAAGGAAGGATGAGCACGGCGTCGAGCAGTTCGTTCACGCGATTCCTCGCTTCAGGGCTTTCGGGGGCTGGTCTACACCAGCTTCGCGGGAAAGCGAAGGCGGTCCGAGGCGGAAAAAAAGGCCCCGGGCGCAAGGCCCGGGGCCGTCTCCGGAAAGGGGTGCCGGCGGTTAGCCGAACAGCTTGATATTGTAGAAGCCGCGCAGGACGTAGTCGATGCCCACGTACAGGGCCAGGACGATGAACAGGCGCTTGAGCCAGATGTCGGGGATGTACTTGGAGGTGCGCGGGCCGATGATGGAGCCGACCACGACGCCGACCAGCTCGATGCCGATCATGTGCCAGTGCAGGGGCACGCCGCCGGACATGAAGGTGGCGATGGAGGTGATCATGCTGACGAGCACGGCCAGGGCCGAGGTGCCGGCGGCCAGGTACATGGGCAGCTGGGCGACGCTGGTCAGGAAGGGCACGAGCAGGAAGCCGCCGCCGACGCCGAGGAACGCGGCCAGGGCCGAGATGACGATGCCGCCGAGGAAGGGAATCAGGGGATTGAAGCCGAATTCGACGCCGTAGAAGGTGAAGGTGATGCGGGTGAGGCCCAGGGACGTGACCTTGACGCCCAGAGCCTTGGTGTCGATCTTTTCACCGCTCTTCTGGCGCTTGACGGTTTCCTCGAAAGCCTTGGCCGCGGCCTTGGCCTTCTTCTTGCTGGCCTGGCCGGCCGGGGTGGTTTCCCAGAACAGGTAGCAGCCGAGCAGGAGCACGAACAGGCCGAAGTAGCCCTGGTAGGAGGAGAAGGACACCTTGCCGGCGGTGAGCGTCACCGACATCCAGCTGCCGGCGATGGAGCCCAGGCCGAGCGCCGCGGCGAGCGGCAGCACGAGGCGGCCCATCTTCCAGTAGTTGAACGAGGATATGAGCGCGGAAAGACCGACCAGCCACTGGTTGGAGGTGCGGATGGAGTCCGTGACGAGCTTGTTGAGCTCGGGCGCGGTCTGCTTGAAGCTCTTGGCGTAGGCGCCGTAGCCGTAAACCGAAATGTGGCCCACGCCGGCCATGACGCCGCCGAAGGCTCCCACCGTGGAGAAGATCCAGCCGACCCACACGGCCCAGCCGAAGGCCAGTCCGAGGCTGACTTCGGGTGCGCCGGGAATGCCGAGGAATCCTTTGGCCGCGGCCGGGTCGATCTGGCCGGGGCCGGTGCCCGCCGGGGTCTTGGCGATGGCGTCGGCCAGCTTGTCGGCGAAAGCCGGTTCGAACCACAGGGCCAGCACCGCGAGGGCGACGAGGCCCACGGGCAGGGTCAGTTTCCAGTTTTTCACGGTGGTCTCCTTTTTTGGCGGCGAAATCGTCCATTACGCAATGGGACGCCGCGCGGCTTTACGGAACGCCGGGCGCGCATCCCCAGCCAGAAAGCGGGCGACATCATGCCTGCCGCCGCAACTCCAGGCGCTGTTGCGGAAAACGGACCGCTGCAAAGCGATCGTGAAAGGCCTTTGCGCGTATTTTTCCCTCCACGCGCCTTTCCCGCACAGTGCTCCCGACATGCGCCCCCCGTCCGTGACGGTGCGGCGACTGCTTTGTCAAAGGATAGAGCATCACGCCTTGCAATTGTCAAGGAATCACTGCAATCGTTCCGTTTTTCGCAATTTTTTTCTGGAGAAGGAGGGAAGAGCCGGAAAAAGGGGTTTGGCTTTGTGATATTTTTCACAATCTCAAGCCATAAAAAAGGGCCTTGCCGCCCCGGCAAAGCCCTTCCCCCGGCCTGCGGACCGGACGGCTTCCTTCTGGCACAAGCCGGGGAGGTTGGCAAGGGGGCGCATGGCCCCATGCCGCAATTCCGGGCGGAGGCGCACGAACCGGACAAGTCGTGTTTTCCCTTTGACCAGTGGCGGGTTGCGCGGTATACCACGCCCGCCCCGGGCCCGGTCCGGGCGAGCCCTTTTTGCGGAGACCTGCCGATGCTCCCCTTTTTTGGCCCCAAGACCCAGAAGGACTTTGCCGAGAAGCTCTACGGCAAGCCGCGCAAGTACCGGCTGCGCCGCAACGGCGCGGCCGTGTTCGTATCGGGCCGCCTGTTGGCCCACTACCGCCGCGACGCCCTGCCCGACGGCCTCATGCCGCCGGCGGCGGGGCGCGTCGAGCTTCTCGGCGTGCTTCTTTCCGCGGCCGGCCGGTTCGTGGTCTATTACGCCGTGTCCTATCCCGAGAGCGAGGACATCGCGGGGCGGCACGAATACGTGCACGCCTGTCCGAGCCTCGACGCGGTGCGTGATTTCCTGGGAGCCATGCACTATCCGGACAAGGGCGAATTCGCGGACGCCATTTTAGTGCGCGCGGCCAAGACCCTGGCCGCCAATGCGCAGACCGCGCCTCTTGCCACGGAGATTTTGCGCCAGATGCCGGCCGTGACGCCGGAAGCGGAGGAGGCCGACGAAGTCGCCGCCGACATCGCTGCCCCCGCCGCAACGCCTCCCGCGCCGGCAGCAGGGGAGGGCGCGTCGCAGGAGCCCTCCGAGGCCTCGCCCAAGGCCGACCTCCCCCCCTCCTGACGCAACGACCCCGGAATCCGCCGCAGCGAACCCCGGGGTCGTCCCATTTTTTTCCTATTCCTCCATCAAGGGGTTCCGGGGGGGATTATCCCCCCCGGCCGCCGGAGGCATCTTCAATTTCTTCCCTCTTCTCTCACATCTGGCGCAGCAGCAGGCGTTTGCCGTAGGTGTCGCGTTCGTCCACGTTGTCCTTGCCGGGCCGCACGAAGCGCAGGGCGTGGGCGGTGCAGCCCGTGACGCAGGCCGGATCGAGGCCTTCGTCGATGCGGTCGCGGCAGTAGTCGCACTTGACCACCTTGCCCGTGACCTCGTTCCACTGCGGGATGCGCCAGGGGCAGGCCTGGATGCAGGCCTTGCAACCGACGCACAGCTCTTCCTTCACGTAGACGACCCCGTCTTCCTCGCGCCGGGTCATGGCCCCGGTGGGGCAGGCCGGCACGCACCAGGGGCGCTCGCAGTGGAAGCAGGACATGTAGAGATTCAAAAGGCGCGGCTTGGCCTTGACCATGTCCGGCCCCACGGTGACGAGCTTGCCCGGTTTGGCCGAGGGCGGCACGGCGTTTATGACCTGGCAGTGCACTTCGCAGGCGTGGCAGGCGATGCAGCGCTTCTTGTCGAGCTGGATCATGTACTTGCTCATTGGGGCTCCTTGACGTCGGCGGCCGGGGCGGCGACGGCGGGTTGGGCGGGCGCGGCCAGGGCCTGCTCGCGAAGGCGCGCCAGGAGGTCGAGGCGGAAATCCGCCCGCGAGCTCCCGACGTAGTAGACATGCTGGGAAAAGCGCAGCGAATCCACGGGGCAGGCCCGGGCGCACTGGCCGCACAGGCTGCACAGCGAATAGTCGAGGATGAACGCCCCGGGCGTCTTGCAGCCTTTTTGCGGGGCCGGGGCCATGGCCTCGGCGCGGGCGATGAGTTCGCCGGCCATTTCCTCGGCCTCGCGGCCGGCCGGGCCGGAAGCGCCGCCGCCGACGAAGCAGCCCACGGCGATGCACGACGACGGGCAGGCGCGCACGCAGGCCCCGCAGGCGATGCAGCGCGGCACGGCCGGGTCGTCCTCCTTGCCGATGAGCTCCACGTGGCCCCGGTAGGTGTCGAGGTTGCGCACCTCGCCCATGGGGTAGAGCACCGTGACGGCGGGTTTGGTCAGGGCCTTGCCGGTGATGCCGAGGCCCACGAGCAGGCTTTTGATGCCCGTGGCGGCTTCGGCCAGCAAACTGCTTACGGTCACGATTCTGCCCTCCATGGGTTTGGCCGCGCGTGCGGAAGCGGCCTTAGGCCAGTCTAAACGGTTTTTTTCGCGCCGTGTCAACGATCGGGTCACAAGTTCCCGCGTTCACAAACATCTTATTTTTGAAGCGTGATTACGTAGTCTGCACGTTCCTCATTTCACGACACTTTTTCCTTGCACACGATCACGAATTCTTGATAATGCGTGAGATGCTAAAACATCCCGGCAAACGCAACGCCGCCTCGATTGGAGCGAGTCATGAAACACACCAAGGTCTACAGCGTCTGCGGCATGTGCACCGTGCGCTGCCCCATGATGGCCACCGTGTCCGGCAACAAGGTCGTGCATTTGCAAGGCAACCCCCACGCCTCGGGCATCAAGGGGGCGCTTTGCGCCCGCGGCGCGGCAGGCGCGGCGCTCATTGCCGACGACGAACGGCCGCAATTCCCCATGATCCGCGCCGGCGAGCGCGGCGAGGGCAAATGGCGCAAGGCGTCCTGGGACGAGGCGCTGGCCTACGTGGCCGGGGAGCTTGCCCGCATCAAGGAAGCTCACGGCGCGCGCTCCATCCTGCTCTCCGACCGCGGCGGCCCCTTCCGCGACATGCACCGGGCCTTTTTGAAGGCCCTCGGCAGCCCCAACTACTGCAACCATGATTCCGCCTGCGCGCGCAACGTGCAGCACGCCGCCCTGTCCCTGTTCGGCTTCGGCAGAAAGGACGTGGCCTACGACTACAAGAACAGCAGGCACGTGGTGCTCCAGACGCGCAACATCCTCGAGGCGATAAACGTCAAGGAGGTCAACGACCTGCTCGACGCCAAGGACGCCGGGGCCAAGATCACCTGCATCGACGTGCGCACGACGGTCACGGCGGCCAAGGCCGACACCTTCCTCATGGTGCGCCCGGGCACGGATTACGCCTTGAACCTCGCCGTCATCCACGAGCTGCTCTCTCGCGACCTCTACGACAAGGCCTTCGCCGCGGCCTGGATCAAGGACCTCGACGCGCTCAAGGCCTTTGTCGCGCCCTACGACACGCATTTCGCCGCCGCCGAGACGGGCGTGCCGGCCGCGCGCATCGCGGCCCTGGCCGACGCGCTTGCCGCGGCCGCGCCGGCCGTCATCTGGCACCCGGGCTGGATGACCGCCCGCTACGGCGACTCTTTCAACGTCTGCCGCTCGGCCTACATCATCAATGCCCTGCTCGGCTCCATCGGGGCCAAGGGCGGGCTGCCGCTGGTCAACAAGCCGGCGCACGTGGGCAGGAAGGGGCTGAAAAACCTCGTGGACCTCTTTCCCAAGCCCGAGGACAAGCGCGTGGACGGCGTGGGCTGGATGGAAGGGCGCACGCACTTCGAAGCCGGGCCGGGGCTCGTCAACCTGGCCTACGAGGCCATCGAGTCGGCCGAGCCCTATCCCATCCGCGCCTACATCGCCCACCGCCACGACCCGCTCATGGCCTTTCCGGACACCGCCGACCTCAAACGGCGCTGGGAAAAGCTCGAACTGCTCGTGTCCGTGACCTTTTCCTGGTCCGACACGGCCTGGTTTTCCGACGTGGTCCTGCCCATGTCGCCCTACCTCGAGCGCGAATCCATGATCGCCTCCAAAAGCGGCGTGTCGCCGTCGTTTTTCGTGCGCCGCCGGGCGCTCGAGCCGCGTTTCGACACCCGCGCCGACTGGGAGATCTACCGCGACCTCGCCCGGGTCATGGGCATCAAGGAACTCGATTTCGCCGGGATCGAGGACATCTGGGCCTACCAGCTCAAGGAGACAGGGCTTTCCATCGCCGATTTCGAGGCCACGGGCATGGTCGGCCTCGGCGGACCGCTGTACCGCCCCGTGGACGAGAAGACCTTCAAGACCGCCTCGGGCCGGATCGAAATGATAAACCCCAAGCTCGAAGCCGACGGCCTGACCTCCCTTGCGCCCTACGTCTCGCCGGCCGCGCCGCCGGAGGGGGCCTTCCGCGTGAGTTTCGGCCGCGTGGGCCTGCACACCCAGGGCCATACGGTCAACAATCCGCTGCTGTTCGCGCAAATGCCGGAGAACGTGTTGTGGATCAACGCCGCCGAGGCGGCCAAGCGCGGCATCGCCGACGGCGCGCTGGTGGAGGTGCGAAACGGCTCCTTCGCGGGCAGGCTCAAGGCGAAAGTCACCGAAGGCATCCATCCCGAAACCGTGTTCATGGTCCACGGCTTCGGGCATACCCTGCCCGTGGAAAGCCGCGCTCGGGGACGCGGCGCGGCAGACAACGAACTCATGCCCGGCGGCATCGCCAACTGGGACAAGGGCGGCGGCGGCGTGTGCATGCAGGAGCATTTCGTGACGGTGGCCCCGGCCTGATCGTCCCGAAAAAACAGGCGAAACGCCCACAACGCCCGGCGTTGCGGGCGTTTCCTCTCTGTGGCAAGCCGTAACGGAACCGCCGTGCAAGGGTCACGAATATTCAAAAAGACCGTTGACCCGCAGCTCTTTTGTTGTTATGAACATAATCGATATGGAAAGCATGCCGCCAGCCGCCGAGGACCTGCGTCCCTTCCCCCTGCGCCAGTCGCTGGGCTTCCTGCTCGTGCGTACGGCGCTCAAGCTGCGCCTGCTCGGCAACGTCATCCTGCAGGAGGCCGGCGAGGACATCACCGTGGACCAGTGGGGCATCCTGAACCTGCTGTGGGAAGCCGACGGGCAGACGCCCGTGGAACTGGCCCGGCGCGCGGACAAGGACAAGCCCAACGTCACGCGGCTGCTCAAGATCCTCGAGGACAAGCAGCTCGTCGCCAGGAAACCCGACCCCCGGGACCGGCGCAGCCACCACATCGTGCTCACCGACGCCGGACGCGCCCTCGAGACCCGGCTCCTCGCTCTCGGCACGCAGTGCTACCAGCAGGCCTGCCGCGGCCTGTCCAAGCAAGAGGTCGAGACCCTCAAAAGCCTGCTCAACCGCGTCTACGCCAACGTTTCGTAGCATCGCACGTCCGCGTCCCGCATCCGGAGACGCGATCCAGGGGTCGTTATGCCAAAAGTGACTGAACTTGTGGCGGCCGACAGCTCCATCGGGCCCTATTCCTTCGAGGAATTCCTCGAGGTCGCCGCCGCCTTCCACGGCAATCCCGCGCCGGGGCTGATCATCGGCGGCTTCATGGTGGACGCGGCCCGGGCGTTTCTGCCCGAGGGCACGCTTTTCGACGCCGTGGTCGAAACCAACAAGTGCCTGCCCGACGCCGTGCAGATCCTCACCCCGCCAAGCTACGGCAACGGCTGGATGCGGGTGCGCAACCTCGGCCGCTACGCGCTTTCGCTCTACGACAAGTTCACGGGCGAGGGCTACCGCGTCTGGCTCGATCCCGAACATTTGAAAGCCTGGCCCGAGATCCACGCCTGGTATCTCAAGACCAAGCCGAAAAAGGAACAGGACCGCGCGCGGCTTTTCGCCGAGATCAAATCCGGCGGCCGTGACCTGTGCCTCGTGGCCAAGGTGAAGGTGCGCCCGGATTTCGTGGCCAAGCCCCACATGGGGGCCATCGGCGTGTGTCCGGTCTGCGGCGAGGGCTATCCCAAGGCCGACGGCGCGATCTGCCGCGGCTGCGCCGGCGAGGCCCCGTACCTGCGCGAGGGCGATTCCCCGCGGCTTCGCGCCATGCCCGTGGGCGAGGCGGCCGGCCGCCGCGCCCTGCACGACATGACCCGCATCGTGCCCGGCACGTCCAAGGGCGTGGCCGTGTCCGCCGGCGCGGACATCACCGCCGGCGACGTTTGCCGGCTGCAGACCATGGGCAAGAACCGCGTCTACGTGGAGGACCTCTCCGAACCGGGCGGCGCGTTCGTGCATGAAAACGAGGCCGCCCTGGCCTTTGCCGAGGCCATGTGCGGCCCCGGGCTCGTCACGTCCGGGGCGCCGCGCGAAGGCAAGGTGGAACTGCTTGCCGCCGCAGACGGCTTTTTCACCCTGGACAAGGCGCGGCTTACGCAATTCAATATGATCGAAGGCGTCATGTGCGCCAGCCGCCAGGACAGCCTCGTGGTCGAGGCCGGCAAGCCCGTGGCCGGCTGCCGCGCCATTCCGCTCTACCTGCCGCGCCGGGTGTTCGACGCGGCCATGCACGTGCTGGCCGAAGGCCCGCTGTTCGTGGTGCGTCCGTTGCGCAAGCCGCGAACCGGCGTGCTGGTCACGGGCACGGAAATCCATTCGGGGCTGATCGAGGACAAGTTCGAGCCCGTGGTGCGCGCCAAGGTCGAGGCGCTCGGCGGCTCGGTTGTGGCCGCGGTCACCGTCCCGGACGACCGGGCCGCCGTGGCCGACGGCGTGCGCCGGCTCCTTGCCGCCGGCGCGGACCTCATCGTCACCACGGCGGGGCTTTCCGTGGACCCCGACGACGTCACCCGCGCGGGCCTCGACGACGCCGGCCTCGCCGACGCCGTGCACGGCATGCCCGTGCTGCCCGGGGCCATGGCCCTCGTCGGGCGCATCGGCGGCGTGGATGTCATCGGCGTGCCGGCGTGCGCGCTTTTCCACCGTACCACGAGCTTCGACCTGCTGCTGCCCCGGGTGCTGGCCGGGGTCGCGATCACCCGACGGGAGCTCGCCGGGCTTGCCGAGGGCGCGATGTGCCTCTCGTGCCGGGCCTGCACGTATCCCAAGTGTCCCTTCGGCAAATAGCCGGCCCTTGACCGGCCGGCTTGGCCGTCCTATGGGAGGATGGCCAGAACGGCTGGAGGCGCAATGCGGCATCCGCTTTTCACGGCTCTGCTTCTTGGCGGGGCCGTTCTCCTTTTCCCCCTTCATGCGGGCGCGTACACGCTCTACGGCTACGAGGACGATTACGGCCTCGTGCATCTGAGTGAAGAGCCCCTCGACGACAAGTACGTGCTGCTCTTCGAAGGCCCCAAGGACCCGAAAATGGGGTTTGCGGCCATCAGGAAGCGCATTCAAGATCTCGGCGCGGTGTCCAAGGACCGCAAGGACGGCTGGATTCTCGAGGCCACCCGCTCCTACGTGCGTATGGGCACGGCGCCGCTCGGGCCCGGCGGCTATCCCGCCGTGATCGAATCCGGGCCGCTGCTTGACATCGTGCGCGACAAGAGCCGGGCCGCGGGCCTCGACCCGGAGCTCCTTTACGCGGTCATCGAGCAGGAATCGCGGTTTTCCGCCTGCGCCGTCTCGCCCAAGGGCGCGGCCGGGCTCATGCAGCTCATGCCCGCGACCCAGGCCACCTACGGCGTGGCCAACCCCTTCGACCCCGAGCGCAACGTGGCCACCGGGGCGAAGTTCCTGCAATCGCTCCTCGGCCGCTTCGGCGACCTCTCCCTGGCGCTCGCCGCCTACAACGCCGGCCCCGAGACCGTGGCCCGCTGCGGCGGCATCCCGAATATCCCCGAGACGCGCAACTACGTCTCGCGCATCCTGACTCGCTACGCCATGCTCAAGCAGGACCATCCCGGCCTTGCGCCCAAGAAAAGCGTCGTTGCGGCCAAGGCGAAAAAGAAGGGAAAGGGCAAGGTCGATTAGCCCCGCCGCCAGAGCCGGCGCTGGACCCAGACGCCGATGACGAGCGTCAGCAGGAGCAGCGTCGGGAAGAAGAGGAAGCCGAAAACGTTGCCTTCCATGGGAGCGAAGCACAAGGGGAGCGTCAGCGGCAGGCATAGCGCGGCGGGCTTGTGCGCCAGGCCGAAGCGCAGCCAGGCGTCCTTGCCGTCGTCGTGGCGAAACCGGCGGCGCAGCGTCCGCCACAGCCGGTAGCGCGCATAGGCGAAAGCCGCCAGCAGGGCCGCCAGGACCGGGAAAACCGGCATGGAGACGTTGGTTTCCATGGGGATCGTGCCGTAGGGCAGGCCGAAATCGAGCAGATAGGCGAAAAGGAATGCCGGCGGGTAGCCGACGACGGCGGCCGTGGTCCAGAGGAGGCGGGCCGCCCGCGACGGCCGGGGAGGGGAGGGTGCGCTGTCCATGGCTGCTCCTGTGCCTGCTTCGCCGGCGGAGGCTTCGCCGGTCGGGGCGTCCTTCCTCCCTGATGGCCCACGGCCGGCCACGGCGTCAACAGCAATCCGGGACGCGACGTCCCGCCCGAGCGGAGGCCTTATGCGCGCATGCGTTTTGTGCGCCCTGATGCTGCTTGCATTTGCATCTGTTGCGCGAGCCCAGTCCCAGGCCGAAATCAATGCGCAGGCGTGCGCCGGTTCCGCCGCCGCCGATCGTGAACTCAACGCGGTCTATCAGGCCGTCTTGCGGCAAAACGCCGCGGACAAGCGCTTCACGGCCAAGTTTCGCGCGGCGCAGCGCGCCTGGGTGGCGTTTCGCGACGCCGAGATGGCCGCGCGCTACCCGGCCGAGGATATTCAGATGGAATACGGATCGATGTACAACTACTGCTACTGCACGGAAGTCGCGTCGCTGACCAGGCAGCGCACGGAGGCGCTCAAGCGTTGGCGCGACGGCATCGCCGAGGGCGACGGCTGCTCCGGCAGCTATCCCGTACGGTGAAGCGACGGCCAACTGCCCCTTCGCGAAAGCGCCCGGCCTGGCTTGCGCGAGCTGCCGCATCGAAGCATGGATTTCCCCTTTCGGGGTGGTCCAGGAGGGGCCCTCGGCCCCTCCTGGCCCCCGGCGGCATTCTTCT
>JAEWPX010000003.1 GCA_023399375.1 Pseudomonadota bacterium
TATCCTTTGGCAATAGCGTGTAGCCGCGCCAAATATGTCGCGCGGCGGCGATCATGGAATCGAGAAACGGGGGCTGCGGGCCGCGTCAGGATCGGAAGATCGGGGCCAACGGCAGGCGGCCGGGGGGGAGCGTCCGTGGTGAGGGCGATGGAGTAGCAGCGGGTCCGTATCGCCGGGACATCACCTCTTGGCCGGGTAGTGCCAAACCGAAAGAATACGGGCTTTCCGGATATTGTCAACAGGGGTGGTCGGAAACACCCTTGGTTTTTCCGCTTCCGCACGGTACGACGCGGAAAACCGGGGTTTTTTCATGACCGACCAGAAAAAGGCCACGCGCTACGGGCTGGCCACCGTGGCCATGTGGTCCACGGTGGCCTCGGCCTTCAAGCTGTCGCTGGCGCACCTGACGCCGTTGCAGCTGCTTTTCTACGCCAGCCTCGCGTCGTGCGTCGTGCTGGGGCTCGTGCTTGCCGCCAAGGGGCGGCTCGGCGAGGTGGCGGCGCTTACCCGCGCGCAGTGGAAGCGGTCGTTTTTGCTCGGCGCGCTCAATCCCTTCCTCTATTACACGATCCTGTTCGCGGCCTACGACCTGCTGCCGGCCCAGGAGGCGCAACCCCTCAACTACACCTGGGCCATCACGCTGTCGCTGCTCGCCGTTCCGCTGCTCGGCCAGAAGTTGCGGCCGCGCGACCTTGCCGCGCTGGTGGTGAGCTACTGCGGCGTGGTGGTCATCGCCACGCACGGCGACGTGCTTGGTATGCGTTTCGCGAGCCCGTCCGGCGTCGTGCTGGCGCTCGTCTCCACGGTGGTCTGGGCGCTGTACTGGATTTGCGGCGCCAGGGACGACCGCGACCCCGTCGTCGGGCTGCTTGCAAATTTCCTGTGCAGCCTGCCGCTGACGCTGCTCGCCGTCTTGTGCTTTTCCGATCCCTGGCCGGGGTCGCTTGCCGGCCTTGCCGGCGCGGCCTACGTCGGCGTGTTCGAGATGGGGCTCGCTTTCGTCACGTGGCTGACGGCGCTCAAATGCGCGGCCAATGCCGCCCGCGTGGCGAACCTCATCTTCCTTTCGCCTTTTCTCTCGCTGGTGCTGATCCACTTCCTGGTGGGCGAGGCGATCCTGCCCGCGACCGCGGTCGGGCTGGTGTGCATCTTGGCGGGGCTGGGGGTGCAGCGGGCGGGCAAATGAGCCTACTGCAACACCACCCACTGCTCGCCGACCTTCTTCAACCTGAGCGTCGCCTGCCTGGCACCGCCGACCGAGAGCGGGCCGACGTGGGCAGCGGAGACGATGGTCACCGTGGCTTCGTAGACGCCGTTCTCGCGCTTCTCGATCTTGTCCACCTGGAATTTCTCGATCTGCACCGCGTTGCTCAGAAGTCCCATGACGTCGTTTTTGGCCAGGGCCTCGCGGTACGCCGTCTCCACCTGCGCTTCGTTTGGTCCCCGGGAACAGCCGGCGACGAAGACCAGAAACGACAGCAGACAACAGAGAATAATTCTTTTCATGCTACGCTCCGGGAAGATGCTTGGCATTCTTGCCTCTTAGGGCAGGATGCACCGTGGCGTCAATCGCCGGCGTCATACGGATGCGGCGCTTTTGCGTGAGAAGGCGGCCGGGAGGACGGCGCGATCCGTTGTCGGGCATTGTCAATGACGCCTTCCCTGGGGTATTGGATCAAGAATAACCGTTCCTCCTGTCCGGCCGCGCGAAGATGCCTTGTGAAGCGATCGGGTATGGCACGACTGGCGCAGGCATGGGGGATGGCCTGAATTCGGGCGACAACCGAGGGCGTACTTCTTGCCGCATGACGAGGCCTCGATGCACGCTGTACAGGACGTTTCGGCGGCGCGGAAACGCGTCGCCACAGCCGCAGGCATACAGTATGCCTGCGGCGCGCTGGTCGTGGCCGCGGGTGCGCTGGGACTGGCGGCCGGCCTGAGCGGCTGGGTCGGCGTCACCAGGATACTGGCGACTTCCGTCCCCATGGCCCTCAGCACGGCCCTGTGTTTTTGCAGCAGCGGCTTCGCGCTGTGTTTGCTCGCCAGGCCGCGCGCACGGTCCGTCACAAGCGCATGCGCACTCCTTTTCCTGCTCATCGCCGCCTACGGGGTCACGGAAGTCTGCGAATGGGTCTTCGACTTGGAGCCCACCTGGGATTTCCTGGACCGGTTCGCCTACGGGGTGCAAACCGCGCTTTCCCTCCCGAACATTTCCATGTCGCCGCTGACAGGGCTTTTCTTTTTCGTCTCGGGCACGGGAATGGCGCTCTCCTTCGCGTCCCAAGGGCCAAGCCGCATCGCCGGCCGCCTGAAAGACACGGGAGGCTGCCTCGGCGGCGCGGTCGCCATCGGAAGCCTTATCGTCATGATGGCCTATGCCTACGGGACGCCGCTTCTGGCCGGCACGGACGCCATCCCGATGTCCCTGTCGACGGCGATCCTCTTTTGGGTCCTCGCCGCCGGCATGCTCGCGGCGGCCGGAGGCGGGAGCCTGCCGTTGCGGCCGTTTACGGGAGACGGCGCAACGGCCAGGCTCCTGCGCGTCTTCCCGGTCATGATGTTTGCCCTGAGCCTTGCCTTTCCCTTATGCGACAAGCTGATGCGGTCGTTGCCGCTTTTCACTTTCCCCCTCATGGTCGGCGTCTGGGCGGTGCTGCTGGCCCTGCTGACGACGGTCCTGGTCATGATGACCGGCCGCGTCATCGGCCGGGAAATGGACAAGGCCAACCGCATGCGGGACGAGGCCGTGCAGGCGCTGCACAAAAGCCACGAACTCCTGCGCGGCATCCTCGACGCCGTGCCCCAGTCCATTTTCTGGAAGGACA
This sequence comes from Pseudomonadota bacterium, assembly GCA_023399375.1. Taxonomy (GTDB): domain Bacteria; phylum Desulfobacterota; class Desulfovibrionia; order Desulfovibrionales; family Desulfovibrionaceae; genus Solidesulfovibrio. The sequence goes on from JAEWPX010000003.1 coordinate 2,826, forward strand.
GGGAGGGCGTCTATCTCGGCTGCAACACCGCCTTCGCCAGATACGCCAAGCTCGACAGTCCCGAACGCGTGGTCGGCAAAAGCGACTTCGACCTGCCCTGGCGGCCGGACGAGGTCGAAGGCTACCGCCGCGACGACCAAGCCGTGCTCGAAGCGAACCGGCCGAAGCGCCATATCATCGAATCGTTGTCCCGGGGCGGCGAGGAGACGATCTGGATCGACACGACCAAGCTGCCCCTGCAGGACAACAGCGGCCAGCGCTTCGGCGTGCTGGGCGTATTCGAGGACATCACCGAACGCGTCCTGCATGAGGCCAGGTTGCGGGAAGCCAAGGAGCAGGCCGAGGTCGCCAACAAGGCCAAAGGCTTGTTCCTGGCCAACATGAGCCATGAGCTGCGCACGCCCCTCAACGGCATGTTGGGCATGCTGCAGCTGCTGCAGCTGACCCCTCTCGATGCGGAGCAAAAGGAATATGTCGGCAACGCCGTCACGGCGTCGCATCGCCTGACGCGGCTTCTGGCGGACATCCTCGACCTTTCGCGCATCGATGCGGGCAAAGTGGAGCTGCGCAAGGAGCCGTTCGAGCTCGTTAAGCAGAAGGAGTCGGTGCTCGACCTTTTCGAGACGGCCTCGCGGGAAAAAGGCGTGGCGCTCACGTTTCACATCGGTCCGGGCGTGCCGCCACGGCTCGTCGGGGACGAGGCGCGGTTGCGGCAGATCCTGTTCAATCTGGTCGGCAACGCCGTCAAGTTCACCCCCGGCGGACGGGTGGACGTGGACGTCTCCTCCCTCGGCATGCGCGACGGCGCGACGGCGCGTCTGCTGCTCGTCGTCAGCGACACGGGCGTCGGCATTTCCGACGTGGTGCTCAAGACCATCTTCGAGCCCTTCACCCAGGCGGACGCCACCTACGCCCGCAGCTTCCAGGGCGCCGGGCTCGGGCTCGCCATCGTCAAGAACCTCGTGGCGCTCATGGGCGGCGAACTCGCCATCGACAATACCGGAGAGGGGACGGCAGTCTATCTGTCGCTGCCTTTCGGCCTCCCCGCCGACGGGGAGGCCGCGGCAGGCGAAGCGGAACCGGACACGCCCGTGGCCGCAGCGGCCTCGCGGCGCATCCTCTTTGCCGAGGACGACGCCGTAAACCGGCTGGCCGGCGCGCACATGCTCGAAAAAGCCGGCTACGAAGTCGTTACGGCGCGCGACGGCGAGGAGGCCCTGGAGGCGTTGCGCCGGCAGGACTTCGATCTCGTCCTCATGGACGTCCAGATGCCGGTCCTGGACGGGGTCGCGGCAGTCGAACGTATCCGGGCGGGCGAAGCGGGCGGGGCCAAGGCGTCCATCCCGGTCATCGCCATGACCGCCTACGCCATGGCCGGCGACAGGGAGAAGCTCCTGGCCAGCGGCATGAACGACTACTTGGCCAAGCCGGTCGATATGCACCGGATGCTGGAGGCCGTCGCCGCGGCGACGGGCAAGGGCGGGGGCAAAATCTGACGGGCCGGCCGGCGGCCCCCCCCCCCATTAGGGCGGG
>JAEWPX010000144.1 GCA_023399375.1 Pseudomonadota bacterium
GGGCAGGGGCGCGGCATTGGCGACGGACGGCGCAGGGGGCGGCGCGGGCTGCGGCGTCGGCGCGGCCGGCTGCGCCTGGGCCGGTTCGGGACCATCGAAGATCGCGCCGCTTTCGGTGCGCGTGAACGTGCGGCGCTGTCCGCAGGCCGGGCAGGTGAAGGCCGCCCTGGCCCCGGGCGGCGGTTTGTCCGGGGGAAGCGACAGCGTATGCCCGCCGCAGGGGCAGGCGACGGCGAGGGCTGCGGCCGCGTTCGGGCTCATGGCGTCTCCCCGGGTTCCGGCGCGGCCGGGCGTTCGAATTCGAGGCCGGTGATGCCCGAAACGGGCTGGCCGCGCCCGGCCTTGATCGCGTCCAGGGCCCGGGACAGGGCGGCCCGGTCCGCGGCGCGCGAAACGGCCGTCTCCTCGCTGACCACGCCCGCGGCGTAAAGCGCGGCCGTGGCCGCGTCGAAGGAGACCATGCCGTGGGGCTGGCCCTGCTCGATGATGTCGGCAAAGCCGGCGGCGTCGCTTTCGCCGGAAAGGATGCGGTCGCGCACGCGAAGCGTGGCCGCGAGCACCTCCACGGAGGCGGCGCGCCCGCCGCCGATGCGCGGCAGCAGGCGTTGGGCCGCGACGTAGCGCAGGCTCGCGGCCAGGCGCTGGCGGGCCAGACGCTGCTCGCCCGGCGCGAAAAAGGCCAGCAGCCGCTCCACCGCGCCGGCGCAGTCGGCGGTGTGCAGCGTGGCGAACACGAGGTGGCCGGTCTCGGCCGCGCTAAGGGCCGCGTCCACGGTTTCCCGGTCGCGCGCCTCGCCGACGAGGATGACGTGGGGCGCCTGGCGCAGGGCCGAGCGGATGCCGTCGGCGAAATTGGGGAAGTCCGTGCCGAGCTCGCGCTGGCTGACGATGCCCCGGCCCGGCGCAAACAGGCACTCGACCGGGTCTTCCAGGGTGACCACGTGCACGGCGCGCGCGGCGAGGATGGCGTCGATAACCGCGGCAAGGGTCGTGGACTTGCCCGAGCCCGTGGCCCCCACCACGAGCACGAGCCCTTCGGCAAGCGCGGTCATGCGCGAAAAAGCCGGCGGCAGCCCGAGCGCCGCAAGCGCGGGCGGCGCGTCCGGCAGCCGGCGCAGCACCAGCTCCAGGCTGTCGGCGGTGCGGCAGACGTTGACGCGAAAGCGCGCGCCCGAAGGGTGGGCGAGGCTCACGTCGCAGCCGCCGCGCGCGCGCAGATCGGCGACAAGGCGCGGGTCCGCGCCGGCCACGCCCCGGGCGAGGGCTTCGGTCCGGGCGGGGGTCAGCCGGCCGTCGCACTGCGGCAGGGCCAGCGGAATCGCGCCGCCGTCCACCAGGGCCATGGGCGGGCTTCCCGCGGCGAAGATGTAGTCCGAGGCCGACGGCGCGGCGGCAAGGGCCGCGCCAAGGAGCGTGTCGAGAACGAGGCGCGACATGGGGTTCAAGTCCCCCGCTCGGCGTTGGCCGGGGCCGCGGCGGCGAAGCGCGCCTTGTTGACCGCGTTGCGCCAGGCGTCGGCCGGGGCGATGCGCCCGGCGGCGAGGAGTTCGAGCAGGGACTCGTCCAGGGTGCGCATGCCGTTCGCCTTCCCGGTCTCCATGACGGAGAAAATTTGAAACACCTTGTTTTCGCGGATGAGGTTGCGCACGGCGGTATTGGCCAGGAGAATCTCCTGGGCGAGAACCCGGCCCGGCGCATCGGCGCGGGAAAAGAGCATCTGGGAAATCACGGCGCACAGCGATTCGGACAGGGCCGAGCGGATCTGCGCCTGCCGGTCGCCGGGAAAGACGTCGATGATGCGGTCGATGGTCTTGGCCGCCGAAACGGTGTGCAGGGTGGAAAGGACCAGATGGCCGGTTTCCGCCGCCTCCAGGGCCAGTTCGATGGTCTCCAGATCGCGCATTTCGCCGACGAGGATGATGTCCGGGTCCTCGCGCAGCGCCCCGCGCAGGGCCGCGGCGAAGGAGCGGGTGTCGCGCCCGACCTCGCGCTGGTTGACCAGACAGCCCGTGGAGGCGTGCACGAACTCGATGGGGTCCTCGATGGTGATGATGTGGTCGCGGCGGTTGTCCGCGGCGTGGCGCACCATGGCTGCGAGCGTGGTGGACTTGCCCGAGCCCGTCGGGCCGGTGACGAGCACGAGGCCCTTGGGGCGCATGGCGAGCTCGGCCAGGTTTTCGGGCAGGCCCAGGTCGGCCAGGGTGGGCACGGTTTCGGGGATGGCGCGAAACGCTGCCGAGACGCCGCGTTCCTGGCGGAAATAGTTGGCGCGCATGCGGCCGATGCCCGGCGCGGCGTAGGCGAAATCCAGGTCCCCGGTCTCCTCGAAGGTCTTGATCAGCCGTTCCGGCGCGATCTCGTAGAGCAGCGTCTTGAGCTCCTCGATTTCCAGCACCTTGTATTTGATGCGCTCCAGCCGGCCGTTTAAGCGCAGCATGGGCTGGGAGCCGCTGGCCAGGTGCAGGTCGGAAGCGCCGGTGTCCTTGAGCATTTTGAAGAAGGCGTCGATCTGGGCCATGGGACCGCCGGGAAGGTTGGGGGTTGCCGACGCCTTCCTCCTAGCACGGAGGCGGGGGGTTTTGGAATCGTCGGCCCGGCATCCGGCCGTTTTGGGCACGGCTTTTGTAGAATCCCGGGCGCGCATCCCCCCTGCGCGGCGCGTGGGGCCGCGAAACGGGGAAACATCGGGGCGCGCGGCGATGGGCAGGATCGCCGGGAGTTTAACGAAATGAAACGGTCGACGACACATCTTGAAAAAATGAAACGCCAACGGGGTGTTTGGATTCCGGGCCGGGTTTTTTTTTGGCCGTAGCCGACCGTAGATATCGTTAAAGAGCGATAAGGAGTGCAGGGCGATGCGGGACGATTCGAAAGAGGTCAAGGAGACCTACACGGTGCAGGAAGTGGCCAGGCTGCTCAAATGCAGCGATCAGACGGTACGCAAGTTCATCAAGGGGCGGTCGCTGCGCGGAGTCAAGGTCGGGCGCGGCTGGCGCATCAGCCACGACGAAGTGGTGCGCCTGACGCGGTTGCAGGGCTAGACGGCGAAACGATCGGGAACGGGGACGACGCATGGGCAAGGATGCCGGCATCACGCCGAACCAACGGCTCCTGGAGCTGATTCGCAAGCCCGCCGCGGCAGCGGCGGCGTCCGTCGGGGCGACCGCGAGGCCTGTCGAGGCCGTGGCCGCCGGGCGGCGCGGGCTGTTGGCTGGTTTATTGCCTCGGGGCAAGGCCGCGTGCGTGGGCGTGGACATCTCCCAGACCCATCTCGTGTGCGTGAAGATCCGTGGCCGCGACGCCGCGTTCGAGCTGCTCGGCAAGGCGGTGGTGCCCGTGCCCGAGGGCGTCGCGCCGGGCTCCCCGGAGTTCGTGGCCCTGTTGCGCCAGACCCTGTCCGGGCTGTGCGGCGCGGATCCGTTGCCGCATCTCTGGGCCGCGGTGCAAAGCTCCCGGGCCAACCTCCAGTTCGTCACCATTCCCAAGGTGTCGTCGCGGCAGGTCAACAACGCCGTGTTCTGGACGGCCAAGAAGGAACTGGGGTTCGACGAGGCCTCGGTGGTGTTCGACTTCGAGCCCCGGGGCGAAGTGGCGGAAAAGGGCGCGACGAAAATCGGGGCCATGGCCTACACCGCCCCCCGCGACGCCGTGAATGTGGTGCGCGGCGATTTCGCCAAGGCCGGCTTTCCGCTGGCCGGGCTCACCCTGGAACCCTTCTCGCACCAGAATCTCTTTCGCCGCAAGCTCGTGTCCGGGGCCGGCGCGGCCACGGCCAACCTGCACGTGGGCGCGAACTGGTCCCGCCTGGAAATATTCAGCAACGGCGACCTGATGTTCGTGCGCGTCATCAAGACCTCCATGGCGGGCATGATCCAGGCCGTGCAGGAGGCCCTGGACGCCTACCGGCATTCCTCCCCCCAGGCCGCGGCGTCGCCGGGCGAACCGGAATCGGAAGCGGAACCGGCAATGGCCGGGGATGCGTCCGGGGAGGCGGGACTCAGCCTGTCGCCGGAACTCTCCGGTCCGATGCTGCTCGACCTGGACAACAATGACGTTCCGGGCGGCCTCGTGCTCGACCTCGACGCCGGGCCGGCCGCAGCGCCCGAGCCCGCGCAGGCGTCGCCGAGCCGGCCGCTGGTGTCGACGGAGCAGGCCCGGGAGGCGTTCGAGGGCATCATTTACGGTTGCGGCGACCTGCCCGACGATCATCCCGGGGCGGGCCTGGGCCCGGACGAAGTCATGAACATGCTGGAGCCCGTGGCCTCGCGCCTGGTGCGCCAGGTGGAAATGACGCTCAAGCATTACCGGGAATCCCTGGGCTACGACGCGGTCACGGGCCTCACGGTCTCCGGGCCGCTCGGGGCCAGTGAAGTGTTCGTGCGCTACATCGGCGAACAGACCGGGCTGCCTTGCGCCGCTCTCGACCCCATGGGCGACCGCGTGCCCCCGGCCTGCGCGCCGGGGGGACGGGAAGCGCCCGGCCCGGCCTGGACGCAGGCCCTGGGGCTGGCGTTTTCCGAGCAGGCCATCACCCCCAATGCCCTGTTCACCTACGTCGCCAAGGCGGCGCAGCGCACTTCGCGCCTGGTGGAGCAATGGAGCCTGGTCGGCCTGGCGGTGGTGCTTTCGGCCATGGCTTATTTTTCCTTCGACGCCGCGGCTCGGGTCCGGGCGCTGACCGGCGAGCGCGAGGCGATCAAGCGGGAGCTGGCCGTCCTTGGCGCGGCCGCCGATCCCGGCGGCCTGGCGCGCATGACCGCCGAACTGCGCGCCAAACGCGAAAGCCTGCGCACGTTCGCCGCCCGCAACAAGGCGGTGGGATTTTTCGAACAGGCCCTGGCCCTGGCCCCGGACGGCGTGGCCCTGGGGTCCGTCACGGGCGAGTTCGGCCCCCCTCCCGTCACGACCAAGGCCGGCGCGCCGCAACCGGCGCAGCAGACGCCCGGCCGGCTGGTGATCGAGGGCATGGTGACGGGCGACGCCAGGTTGTTCGATTCGTCCCTGGCCAGCTATGTGGTGGCGCTCGAAGGCTCCCCGCTTTTCGAGGGCGTGTCGGTGAAAAAAAGCGAACTCGAAGCCCTTGAAGGCGGCGCGTCCGGCCTGCGTTTCGTCATCGGGTGCTCGTTTGCGGGGGAATAGGCCATGACGCTTGCCGATCTCAAAAGACGCCTGCCCCCCCGCACGTTGGGCTATCTGGTCGCGGGCGCGCTTTTCGCGGGCGCGTTCCTGGCGCTTTTCATCATCCCCGACAGTCGCGAGGCCAAGGCGTTGGCCGTGGAGATCGGACAACTGCGGGCGTCGCTCGAGGTGCGCCGCCAGATGCTGCCTGTCGTGCAGTCTCTGAACAAGGTCCGCTCCACGCTGCCGACCGTGGACGCGACGGAGAAACAGGGCCGGCTGGCCCTGGCCGACGTGGGCCGGCTGGCCGGGATCATGGACGACCTGGCCGCGCCGAGCGGCATGCGCATGACCCGGGTGTCGCCGGACCCCGCGTCCGTGACGCGGGACGGGTTGCTCGCGGTACGGCTCGGGCTGCTCGGCGAGCCCGACAAGTTTCGCGAATTTCTGCTGGCTCTTGGCCGTTACGCGCCCCTTGTGCGCATCGAGACCGTCTCCACGGTGGTGGGCGGCGACGGCCGCGAGTACGCGGTGAAATGCTGGCTGGGCGTGCAATGAGCGGGCGTGGCGACAAGCGGGGGCGACAATGACCCGTCGGGAAAAGATCATTCTGGCTGCTACGGGCGTGGTTGCCGTGGTCGGGCTTTGGATCGGCCTTGGCGGCAACGAGCCCGCGCCGCAACCGGCAGGGCCCGTCGCGAGCCAGGAGGCGGCCCAGGCAGGCAGCATGCTCGCGGCCATCAAGGACGCGGCGCTGACCCCGGCCGAACAGGCCATGATCGCCGCCATCGAAGCGCCCTGGCCGCAGAAGGCGTTCTACGACAAGCCCTTTGCCGGGCAGACGGCGGCCAAGCCGGTGTCGCGGCCGCACTTCACCGGCTACGTGGAACTGGGTTCGGGCCGCCTCGCCGTGGTGGACGGCATGGAATATCAGGTCGGCGACACCCTCGAGAGCGGCGGCTACAAGATCGTGGCCATCGCTCCGGACCAGGTGGCGTTGGAGAGCCTGGCCAACGGGCAGCGGATCGATATTCCCTACGAGGGGCGGGACGCCGCCCAGTAGGGTAGGGCGCGCGGACAGCCGCGTGCGGGGAGCAAGCGTATGCGAGGTCGTTTCATGCAGGGAAAGAGATATGGTCGGGCTGTGATCGCCGCCCTCGTCGCGGCGTCGCTGGCCGCCCCGGGGTGCGTGAAGAAGCCGCAGCAGGACGCTTTCATCAAGCACTGGGACACCATGGCCAACAAGTCCGAAGGCTATACGCCAACGGCCCATCCGCGCAAGATCGAGAAAGAGCAGGCCGCCATCACCACGACGAAGCAGGTGCGGGAGGAGGCCAAGCCGGTCAGGCGGCTGCCCACGCAGCGGGTGACCCTGCGCATGTACGATACGGACCTCGTGGCCGTGGTGCGGGCCATGGCTCGCGCGGCCAACCAGAACGTGGTGCTTTCCTCCTCCATCCCCGGTTCCGCGAACGGCGGCCAGGGGGGGCTTCGCATCAACGTCAACGTGGCCGATGCGCCGTGGGACGAGACGTTTAAAAGCATCCTGGTCTCCAACGGTCTGACCTACGCCATCGACGGCGACATCGTCCGCGTCATGACCCTGGCCGACATGGAACAGCAAAACAAGCTCAAGGAAGCCGACAACAAGCTCGCTGCCGAGGCGGCCCGGGCCAAGTCCATGGAGCCCTACGAAACCTGGAAGGTGGAGGTGAATTTCGCCGACCTCGACGAACTGGCCGTGACGCTCAATTCGCTTTGCGGCAACAGCGCGGTCGGGCAGGGGGCTGGGAACAAGACCGGTTCCAATGCCACCGGCGCTCCAACTACCGATCCCGCCAGATCGACGAACATCGCCGTCTCCGATCCCGTCAAAGGGCCTACGCCGGCTCTGCCGGCCCTCGGCGACTACAAGCTCGGCCTGCTCAAGGGCTTCGTCATCCCCGACCACTACAGCAACTCCCTGGTCATCCAGGCGTCCAACGCCGACGCGGAAAAGATCATCCAGCTCATCGAGAAGCTCGACCAGCCGCGCCCGCAGATCCGCCTCAAGGCCTTCATCGTGCAGACCGACCGGACCACGGCGCAGCAGCTGGGCATCCAGTGGGGCGGACTGCTCAAGAATTCCAACTTCCAGATGTCGCCGGCCCAGGCGGGCACGATCACCGGGACGAACAGTTCCGCCAACACCGGTACGACCACCGCGACGAGTACGACTACCGGCGGCACGGCGGGTTCGACCCTGGCGACCAGTTCCACCGGCACGAACACCACCACCGGCGGCTCGAACCTGACCAACGCCTTGTCGCCCATTTTCGGCGGCGGCACCTCCGGCCAGGGCTTCGCCATCAACAACCCGGCCAACCTGACGGCGGCCGCCACGGGTCTCGGCGCGGCCGGCACCGGCATCAACTTCCTGTTCGGCAAGATCGGCGAGAACGTGCTCGAGGCTCAGCTCACCGCCCTGGCGGAGGACAACAAGGTCAAGATCCTCTCGAGCCCGACCATCACGACCATGGAGAACAAGGAAGCCTACACCGAGAACGGCAAGAAGATTCCCTATGTTTCCACGTCCCAAAACGGCACCAACGTGCAGTTCGCCGACGCGCTCCTGCGCCTGGAAATGCTGCCCCACGTGATCGACGGCACCAACCTGCGCATGAAGATCGTGGTCAAGGACGATCAGGTGGACGAGAACCAGAGCAACTGGGTGCAGGGCAACCCGCCCATCTACAAGCGGGAGACCCGCTCGACCCTGGTGGTCGAGGACGGCGACACCATCGTCATCTCGGGCCTGACGCGCGACACCATCACCGACGGCCAGTCCGGCGTGCCCTTGCTGCGCGACATCCCGGGCCTTGGCTGGGCGTTCAAATCGAAGAGCAACTCCGTCGAACGGGAACAGATCCTCATCTTCGTCACGCCGAAGATCCTCAAGGAAAAGCCCGTGGCCCCGGTGCCGCCCGTGGCCGACCGGGTGGACCCGCAGGCCCTGGCGCGCGGGCCCGTGGCCGCGGCCGAAGTCGTGAAGCCCTAAGGAGGACGACCATGAGCTACTATCTCGCCTTGGGCCTGGAACGGGAACCGTTCTCCAATTCCCCGGACCCGGACCTGCTGTACCGGGCCAAGTCCCACCTGGAATGCCTGCAACACATGGAGATCGCCGTGCGCCTGCGCCGGGGCTTAAACGTCGTCCTCGGCGAGGTCGGCACCGGCAAGACCACGCTCGGTCGCGAGCTCACGCGCATTCTCGCCGCCGACCCCGCCATCGAGGTCTATTTCCTCGACGATCCCTACCACCCCACGCCCGTGGAGTTCCTCCTCGCCTTGTGCCGGCTTTTCGGCGTGGACGCGGCCGGGCTCGGCCGCGACGCCGGCCCGATCAAGGACGCGCTCAAGGCCTCGCTTCTGGTCAAAAGCGCCGACGGCAGCCGCATCGTGGCGCTGATCGTGGACGAAGGGCAAAAAATCACCCCGGAATGCCTGGAGCTTTTGCGCGAGCTGCTCAACTTCGAGACCAACACCCACAAGCTTTTGCAAATCGTCATGTTCGCCCAAACCGAGTTCGAGGATGTGCTGGCCGCGCGGCCCAATCTCGACGACCGGGTGAACTTCCGCTACCGCCTGCTGCCGCTCGACCGCAGGCAGACCCGGCGCATGATCGAGACGCGCCTGGCGCGCTGCGCGCCCGAGGGCGGCGTCCCGGTTCTCTTCACGGGCCTGGCCATACGCCGCATCCACCGGTTGACCAAGGGCTATCCGCGCAAGATCGTGCGGCTGTGCCATCTTTCCATGCTGCTGGCCGTCGGGTTCGGCAAGCGGCGCATCGGCTGGGGCCTGGTCGGCCGCGCCGCCCGCGAGTCCATGGGCGGCGCGGGGCTGTGGCTGCGCCGCGTCGCCGCGACCTGCGCCTGCCTCGCCCTTGCCGGCGCGGCCGGCTACGGCGTCGTCGGCGGAGACTTTTCCGCCCTGCCGCAAACCCTGCTCGAGCTCGCACGCCAGGGCCGGGTCTCCCTGGCAGGGCCGGCCGCGTCCACGGCTGCCGCGCCGCAGGCCGCAACGACGCAGCAGCCCGATGTCGCGCCGGCGCCCGCGCCGGAGACGGCAGCGGACGCAGCCACCGCGGCCGCGCCCGAAGCCGTTGCCGCAGCCGCGCCCGCGGCGCAGGAA
>JAEWPX010000189.1 GCA_023399375.1 Pseudomonadota bacterium
CCGCAAAGCCGGCCAGCACGGCCGCCCCATTTCCGCGACCACGGGCGCCAGCGGCGAAGCGCCGCATTTTATGAGGCTTTGGAAGCAAAAATCCTTTAAGGGTTTTTGCCTTTCATAAGGCTTTCAAAGTAAAATTCCTTCAAACTCGCCCTGAAAGGGCGACGGGCCTACGAGGCCGGAATTTGGCCGGCGAGCCTGGAGCGCAGCGACGGCATCGCCGGCCCGTTTCCGGCCTCGCCTACGCACTCCCGCCCACGACCACGCTTCCACCCGGCCCTCAACTCCCCGCATCCCCATTGAGGAGGTCCAGGAGGGGGTCACCCCCTCCTGGCCGCCGGAGGCATCTTCATCTCCCTCTTTCTCATTCTCTCCCCCTCTCCATCCCCTTCTCCCTTGTGCCCGCACCGAATCCTCCCCTGACGAAGCAGAGCGCCAGCCCTGCGCACAGGGTTGCTTCGGTGGCGATGGTGGCCAGGGCTGCGCCTTTTGCGGCGAGCAGCGGGATGAGCAGCAGGTTGAGGAGGATATTGAGCACGGCGGCGAGGACGGTGAGCAGGGCGTAGGCGCGCTCGCGCCCGAGCGCTACGAGGGCCTGGGTGAGGACGTAGTTGGGCAGGATGAACGGCAGCGAGCCGAGCAGCCAGGCGAGCAGCGGGATGGCGTCGGCGTACTTGTCGCCGAAGGCCAAGGTGAGGATGAATGGGCCGAGCAGCAGGCCGCCGGTGGTGGCGGCGAGGGACAGGGCGATCATGACGCCGAGCATGCGGATGAAGGACTGCTTGAAGGCTGCGGTGTCGTTCAGGGAGACGCGCAGGGTGCGGAAGAAGATGTGCGCGAGCGGCGTGGCCAGCATGATGACGCCTTCGATGAGGCGGTAGGCGGCGGCGTAGTTGCCGACGGCGGCCGGGTCGTCCGTGAGCAGGCGCAGCAGGATGATGTCGCAGCGGAAGTAGATGGTGGTCGCGGCGGATATGCAGAGAAACGCCAGGCAGGGGGCGTAGACCTCGCGGCTTATGGCGATGCGCGGCCGGACGCGCAGGGCGCGGCCGTAAGGGGTGATGCAGGCGACGGCCTGCCCGGCAAGGAGCCCCAGAAAGATGGCGGTCGGCCCTGGCGACGGGAAGAGGAGCGCGATGCCGACGCCAAGCGCGGTGGCAGTGCGGGAAAGCGCCCGCCACAGGCCTTCGGCGGCGAAATTGTTGTGTCCTTTGAGCGAGGACGAGACCAGGGCTGCGGCGGTAAAGAGCGCGTAATAGGCTACGGCCGCGCCGAGGGGGAGGTTGTCGGCGTCCGGGAACAGGGGCACGAGGGCGAGCCCGAGCAGGGTGGTTGCGCCGAGGTGCCCGACCGCCAGGGACATGAGCGGCGGCCGGCCGGTATTGGCGGTGAGGGCCGCCTTGGCGGTTTCGCGGAAAATCAGGGTGGAAAATCCGCCATCCTGGAGGATGGCGAAGATCGAGGCCACGGTGAGGATGTAGGAATACTGGCCGAACTGCGCCGGGCCGAGCACGCGGCCGAGCAGGAAAGTGAGTCCCACGGACACGGCGGCGGCGTAGAGCGTTGCGGCCCATTGGCTGGTGAGGGCCCTGGCCAGGGCGCGACTCACGGGGCGCTCCCGGGGGCGGCACAGGCGAGAAGGTGATCCACGGCGGCGGGCAGGTCCCGGGCCAGGACGTGGGGCCAACCGGGTAGGCGTGCGCTAAGGGTCAGGGCGGCGGCGGCGTCCGGGAGTAGCGGCAGGCCAAGTTCCCGGGCATGGCGCGCGCCGTGGCCCGTGGTCACGAGGATGGTCAGGGGCGAGCCCAGAGCCAGGCCGAAGGCGATGTCCGAGGCGGCGTCGCCAATGACGGCCGTTTCGGCGGCGAGCAGGCCGTGGCGCGCGGCCAGGGCCGTGAACATGCCCGTGGCCGGCTTGCGGCAGGTGCAACCGTCGGCAGGAGCGTGCGGGCAATGGGCCGTTTCCGTAAGCTGCACGCCGTATGGGGCGAGCAGCGTGTCCAGGCGGTCGCGTACGACTTCGTACTGGGCCGTGCCGTAATAGCCCCGGCCGATGCCGGACTGGTTGGTGACGGCGAAAAGCCGCATGCCCGCCTGGGCGAGCCTGGCCAGGGCCTCGCCGCCGCCCGACACCAGGGCCACGCCTTCGGGGTCGCAGAGGTAGTGGCGTTCCTCGATGATGGTGCCGTCCCGGTCGAGCAGGACATTGCGGATGGCGGGCGGCATCAGAAGTCGTCCTGGAGTCCCGGCAGATAGGGCAAGGGCTGGGGCGAGAGGAAAAGCGACAAAGGTGCGCCGGCATTGTCGCGAAGCGTCAGGGGAAGGGTTTCCCCGGCGACGGGTATGCCGGTGAACATTGTGGCGTCGAGTTCGGCCTCGATGCGCATGCGCATGTCCTCCTTGGACCAGAGTTGTGCGCCCGATTCGGACAGCTCGAAGCGCACGAAACCGGTAGTCACGGGCTTGTCGAAGCGCAGCACCGAGACGCGCCGGGTCATGAGGCCTTCCCAGAGTCCGGAGCGGTCGCTGGCGAGGCGGTCCAGGGTCTTGAAGCGTTTGCCGTCCGTGGAAAAGGAGACGGTCACGTTGTTCTTGCCGGCCTTGTCCGCGTAGATGCGCGGATAGGAGATGATGCGCAACAGGCGCAGGGGAAAGGCGGAACTCAGGGGCACAGTCACGGCGCAGGGGCCCGGATTCTTGCAGGAAAGGCAGTCCTCGTTTTTGTTTTTGCGGATGTTTTCGGCCAGGGGAAAGGCGGCTAGGGTTTCGGATTCGCTATGGAAGCTCGGCTCGAAGCGCAATACTCCGGTATTTCGCTGGAGAAGCAGGGTGGTCGGCGCAGGGGCGAGGACCGGAACGGCCACGGTTTTGCCGCCGATGTCCAGGCGGGGACGGTGGAGCGCGCCCTGGAGCTTGAGCGTCGCGAATTCCTGCGGCGGCGACTGGCCCAGGCGTACGGTCACGGGGACGCCCGGAGCGAGGCGCACGAAAGGATCGGTCAGGGCCGGGTCGAAAAAGAGATAGGCCGGAGAGCCGTCCGGGCCGGGGATGGTGAAGACCGGCGCGAGGCCGGGGTGGGCCTGGCGAAAGGCGGCAAGCGACGCGTACGGGTTGGCCGGCCCCTGGGCGATTTCCGGCGCGGCCGGGAAGGCGTAGAGCGCGTCCGCATCCAGGGGCTCGCCGGGCAGCCAGCGGGCCAGGGCGTTGTGGCTTGCCGCGCGCCACAGCGCGGCTTCGGCTGGGCCGGGTCCGGTCGGCGCGCCGTCGAGGACGGCCTTGACCTCGATGCGCGAGACCTCGATGACGCCCGGCTCGAACACCGGTCCGTAGGCGATGCGCAGCCGCACCTGCGTTGCGTCGTTGCCTGTGATGTCCACCGGAAATTCCCGGTGGATGCCGTATTCATGGTGGTTTTGGGACGCGAGAGCCTTGCCGTCGGGGCCGAAAAAGTCCTTGCCGGTCACGATGCCGGCTTCCCGCCACGGACCGTCGCCAACAGCCAGGGAAACCGTCACGCGGGAATCGGACGGCAGGGAGGTCAGAAAGACGGTGGCGGAGAAATCCAGGCGGACCGTCGCGCGCCTGATGCGCGAGCCTGTAGCGGCCACGAAGCGGTAATCCGCATGTCCGGGCTTATTTGAGTCGTAGTGGGCGAGGGTGCGGCCGAGGCTGTCCGGGGCGAGATTGTCCGATGCGTCGCAGTCCGCGTAGAATTTGTAGGTGCTGAAATCCTCGACATAAACGGCGTTCCCGTCAGCGTCTGGGAAAAGCGCCGCCGGCGCGGTGCTGACGAGGCCCATGGCGGAGACGGCGGTATCGCGGATGACGGCGCGCCGGGCAGGGAGAAAAGGGACTTCGGGCGCTGGTTTGCCGTTTTCGATGAGGTAGAAGGCGCGTTTGTAGCCGTCCGGGGCATAGTGCGACAGGGTGTCGAACGTGCCCGGCATGTACCAGTCGGCGACGAGTTTCGCGTTGCGGTTTTTCTGGAAGAACAGGGTGCGGATGTTGTTTTTGTTCCAGGTCAGATAATCCGAGAGCTCCTTGTAATACGAAGTCTCGCGGCGGTAATAGATGGAAAGGGAACGCAGGTTGGGAATGCTGACGAGCAGGCACAGGAACACGCCGGCGAGGGGCGCGGCCCAGGCTGCGCGTTGCGGCGCAAGCGCCATGTGCCGGGCGATGCGGTCCGCGATCCAGGCTGTGCCGAGGCCGGCCAGGGCGATCAGAACGTAGTAGGTATTGAAGAGGTAGCGGGAATTCAGTTCGAGCTTGGTCGCCGCGACGAGGAACGCAACCAGCGGCATGAGCGCGAACGAGGCAAGGAGCGCCAGCCCGTCGCGCCGCTGCCGATGTAGGGCGAGGGCGCAACCGAGCAGGCCGAGCAGGGCCAGGGGCAGCCAGGGCAGGCCCGGCCCGGGCGCGGCGTAGGAACCGAATTCCGACAGGACGGTACGCAGGAAATCGCCGGGGATCGAGGGCGAGCCGCCGCCGGATTTGAGAAAGATGAAGACGTTTTTATAGGCGGTAAACCAGGGGATGTAGAGGATGGTCGCCACGGCCACGCAGCCGGCCAGGGCAAGGCCCTTGCGCAGGGCCTGCCCCGGGGAAAGCTCCCGCGTGGCCAGGCCGCGCAGCAGGAACCAGGCCGTGAAAACCCCTTCGGCCGCGATGTTCGAGGTGGCCGTGTAGGCGGTGTAGCACATGGCCGTTGTGGCGGCGACGTAGGCGGCGTAGCGCCCCAGGCCGCCCTTGGCCAGGGCGCGGTAGAGCGTCAGAAGAGACAGGAGCCCGAGCAGCATGAAGAGACTGTAGGGCCGCAGCTCGCGAGAATAATGGATCTGGTAGACGGAACACGTGGCCAGGGCGGCGGCGCAGATGCCGGCGCTGCGGCTGAAGACCGTCGCGCCGAGCGCGTAGACCACGCCGATGGTGGCCGTGCCAAAGGCGACGCTTAAAAGCCGCAGCACAGCGTCGTTGCGGCTTACGGCGAGCACGGCGTGGGTGAGCAGGTGGTAGAGCGGCGGAAAAAACTCGCCGCCGATGTCCGACGGTCCCACCACGGTGAGCGTGTGGAGCATGCGGGACACGGGCAGCTTGGCGATGCCGAGCGTGATGCATTCGTCCCACCACAGCGACGGCTCGCCCAGGTGCAGCAGGCGCAGCACTGCGCTGGTTGCAAGGAGCAAGGCGAGGAGGATGGCGTAGAGGCGTCGGGTGTTGTCGCTGCGCATGGAGGGTGCGATCTTCCTTGCCCCAAAAAGGAGGGGCAAAGGCCATTTAGCCAAGCTTCGGCGGGATGACAAGGCCGCCGCTTGCCGCGTCGGGTGCGCCGGGTGTGGCGTCTTCGAGCACGCCGCCGGCCAGGACGCGGCCTGCGGCGTCGTAGAGAACGGCGAGCTGGCCGGCAGTGGGCAGGGTCACGGGATCGGCGAAGGCGATGGCGAGGGTTTCCCCGTCCATGGCCGCGCGCGCCGGGCGCGGGCGCATGCGGTAGCAGGTTTGCGCCAGGACGGTTTCGGGCCAGTCGGCCGGCGCGACCAGCAGGTTGACGCCCCCGGCGCGGCAACGCGTTGCGGCGAGGTCGCTTTTGGGACCGACGCGCAGGGCGTTTCGCGCTGCATCCTTGGCCAGCACATAGAGCGGCTCGCGCCAGCCCACGCCAAGCCCCTTGCGCTGGCCCACGGTGTGCCGCCACAGGCCTTGGTGCGTGCCCAGGCGCGAGCCGTCGGGGAGCAGGATGGGGCCGGGACCGGAAAGCGGCGCGCCGCTTGCCTGCAAAAAGGTGCGGTAGTCGTCGCCGGGCACGAAGCAGACCTCACGCGATTCTTTGGGCAGCGGCGGCGCAAGGCCAAGGGTTGCCAGCACCGCCGGGTTGTCGGCTTTTATCCGGTTCGCCAGCGGAAAAACCGCCTGGGCAAGGGCGGCGGCGGGAACGAGGGAAAGGAAATAGCTTTGGTCGCGTGTGGCGTCGGCCCCGCGAAAAAGCGCCGGCCCGTTTTGGGTCGCCTCGAGTCGGGCGTAATGTCCCGTGGCGAGCTTTTCGGCCCCGAGGTCGCGCGCGGCGGCGAGCAGCAGGCCGAATTTCATGTCCCGGTTGCAGGCGGCGCAGGGATTGGGCGTAAGCCCCGCAGCGTAGGCGGCGATGAAGGGGGCGATGACCCGGTCGTGAAACGCCCGGGAGAGGTCCACGGCGTGAAACGGTACGCCTATGGCGTCGCACTGCGCGGCAATGGCCGAGGCCAGATTGCGCTTCTCCGCGTCCGGCGGCAGAAAATGGGCATGCACGCCCATCACCTCATGGCCGGCCCGGCGCAGCAGCCCAAGCGCCAGCAGGCTGTCCGCCCCGCCGGACAACGCCACCGCAATCTTCATATTCCCCCCTTCCAGGGGGTCCGGGGGGGATGATCCCCCCCGGCCGCCGGAGGCATCTTCCCTCTTACAATCCCGCCGGCAGCGGGAGTTTGGGCAGGTTCTCTCCGAGCACCTTGGCCGTGCGCAGGATGGCGGCCTCGTCGAAGGCCGGGCCGAAGAGCTGCATGCCGATGGGCATGCCGGAATCCTTGCCCAGGCCCACGGGCATGGACAGGCCGGGAAGGCCGGCGAGGTTGAGGGAAATGGTAAAGATGTCGCTCAAGTACATTTTCAGCGGATCGCCCGTCATTTTGCCGATGGGGAAGGCCGCGAAGGGCGAGGTCGGACCGCAGATGACGTCGCATTTGCTGAAGGCGTCGAGGAAGTCCTGGCGGATGAGCCGGCGCACTTGCGCGGCCTTGCGGTAGTAGGCGTCGTAGTAGCCGGCCGAGAGCACGTAGGTGCCGATGATGATGCGGCGGCGCACCTCCGGGCCGAAGCCCTTGGAGCGCGACAGTTCGTAGAGTTCCTCCAGGGTCTTGGCTTCGGGCGCGCGGTAGCCGTAGCGCACGCCGTCGAAGCGGGCAAGGTTGGAGGACGCTTCGGCCATGGCCACGATGTAGTAGGTGGCCACGGCGTAGTGGGTGTGGGGAAGCGACACGGGCACGACCTTGGCCCCGAGGCTTGCGGCGGCGTCCATGGCCTGGCGGCAGGATTCGCGCACTTCCGCGTCCACGCCTTCGCCCCAGTACTGGTCGGGCAGGCCGATGGTCAGGCCCTTGAGGTCGGCCGCGTCGGCGATGGCCTCTTCGAAGTCCGGGACCTCGCGCGGAGCCGATGTGGAATCCTTGGAATCGTGGCCGGCGATGACCGTGAGCACGGCGGCGGCGTCGTCCGCGGTGCGGGCCAGGGGGCCGATCTGGTCGAGGCTCGAGCCGTAGGCGACGAGACCGAAGCGTGAAACGCGGCCGTAAGTGGGTTTGATGCCGACCGTACCGCAGAAGGCGGCGGGCTGGCGTATGGAGCCGCCGGTATCGGTGCCGAGCGCCGCGAAGCACTGTCCCGCGGCCACGGCGGCGGCCGATCCGCCGCTCGAGCCGCCCGGGACGCGGGAGAGGTCCCAGGGGTTGGCCGTGATCTTGTAGGCGGAATTTTCCGTGGACGAGCCCATGGCGAACTCGTCCAGGTTGGCCTTGCCGAGGATGATCGCGCCGGCGTCCTTGAGCTTTGCGATGCAGGTGGCGTCGTAGAAGGGCACGAAATTCTCGAGGATCTTGGAGCCGCAGGTGGTGGGGGCGTCGGCGACGCAGATGGCGTCCTTGATGCAGACGGGCACGCCCCAGAGGCGCTGGCCGGCGACCGGGCCGGCGGCGTCCATGGCCTTGGCCTGTTCGAGGGCCTTGTCTCCCTCCATATGCAACAGGGCCCTGATTTTGGGCTCCGTTTCCTCGATGCGGCGCAAGCAGGCGGCCACGGCCTCCTCGGCCTTGATCTCCCGGGCGGCCAGCTTGTCGCGAACGTCGGTCAGGGTCAGCGAGACGATGTCGGGCATGACGAATCCTTCTCAGCGCGGCTTTCCCTTTTCGGGGAACCGGGGGGACATGACGCCCCCCGGCGGGGTGCGGGGCAACACCCCGCATCCGCATGCTGCTACACGATTTTGGGGACGATGAAGAACTGCCCGTCCGTGGCCGGGGCGTTGGCCAGGATGTTGTCGCGGGAGAAGGTCTTGGCCGCCTTGTCCTCGCGCAGGGGCGTCTCGTGGAGAACCGGGCTGTAGAGCGGCTCAACACCGTTTGTGTCCACCGCGCCGAGCGTCTCCATGTAGGCCAGAATGCCGTCCATCTGGGCGGCGAACCCTTCCAGGTCGCTTTCTTCCAGGCGCAGGCGGGCTAGCTTGGCCACCTTGGTCACTTCCTCGATTCCGATGCTCATGGGCGCGTCTTCCTTGGCGGTTACGAAGCGGTCATGGCCTGCCGATGGGCGGGCACGGGCGCAAGCGGCGCAGGCTGCTGCTGTCCGGGCGCGGGCGTGGCCGGCTGGGGCGTGACGGGTTGCGCCGGGGCCGGCTGGATCGGCGCGGGTTGCTGCACCGGAGCGGTCCCGGCCGGGACGGGCTGCGCAGGCGCGCCGGGCTGCGTCGCGGCAGGCGCGGGATTGGGCGAATAGGACTGCTCGGTTTCGGGCGCGGGATTTTCCAGTGCCTTTTGCCGGATGGCATTCAAGCGCTGGCGGAAGCCCTCCGGATCGAGCAGGACCGGTCCGGCCACGGACGGCCGGAACAGATACATGGCCACATGGGCCTTTCCGTCGGGGGTGTAGGACAGCGGCGCCATGCTGAAGTCCATGCCCGTGGCGGCCTGGGCCAGGCGGGCGCTGACATCCTGCGGCCCGGACCCCTGCGGCACGCGGCCCACACGGGCGGCGAAGCGCACGAAGTCGTAGCCCACGGCCTCCCAGAGGTCGGCGTGTTCGACGCCGGCGGCGCGCATGGCCGCGATGAGGTCCTGGGTGGCCTTGCCCTGGTTTTCCGGCCACCAGGCTCCGGGGCATACGGCCAGACGGTAATTGTTGATGTTGATGGGCGTCTTGGCCGCGGCGGCGCGGTAGAGCGCCTCGGTCCACAGCTGCGGTCCGAGGATGAGCAGATCCTCGACCTTGTTCTTGAAGAAATTGTCCAGCACCTTGTCGGCTCGGGCGAATTCGTCGGGGATGAACACCGCGCCGAAACCGGGGCGTCCGCCGCCGGTCTTGAGCATTTCCATGACGGTCGTGTTCCAGCTGCCGGAATCCTGCGGCGAATAGACGCCCGTGGCCGTGACCTGACCGCCGAGCCTGGAGACGCTTAAGCCAAAGGCCTCGCCCATGGACTGGCCGTAGCGGTCGCCCGGGCGCAGGATGCCGAACTGGTTGATGCCGTAGTCGGAAAGCGACAGGCGCAGGAGCGCGTCGATCTCGTCGGCGGCGCTGGGGAAGAAGCGCCATGCGTCGATGCCTTCCCGGGCCTCGCCCAGGGTGGAAAGGAAGGCGAGGAAGACGCGGGTTTGCAGCAGCCCCGTGGATTGCAGCTCCTTGAGCGTCAGCGGGTGCATGGGGCCGCCGACCAGGGAGACTTCCGGCGGCAGGTTGCGCACGCTGTCCGCCCAGCCGGGCTGGGTGGCGTCGATGACGATCACCTCAAGCGGCGTGCCGGCGGCGGCGAGCGCGTCCTGGGCGGCCTTGGCGCCCTTTTGCACCTTGCCGCCGAGCTCGCGGAAGGGGCCGCCGAGCGGCAGGAGCAGGGCCACGGTATTTTGCGCCGCAGGTTTGGGCGCGGGGGTGGGCGTCGTCGGCGCGGGCGGCGTCTCGGGCGGCGCCGGCGGAGGCGGCGGCGCGGTGGAGGGGCCGAAAAGGCCGCCGCAACCCGTCAGGGCTGCCAGGACGAAACACAGCAGGAGACTCGCGATCAAACGCGGGGCATGGCGAAGTATCATAGGCATGGCGTGCATGGGCGAACCGGGTTTGGCGGCCGTGCCGCCGTGGCCAAGGGGCGAAAAAAAGCCCGACCCGTCGAGGACGGGTCAGGCTTTCCGATACGCGCGAACGTCCGCGAAGGCAAGTCCGCGGACGTTCGCGGGTTATTTCACTTCGGTGTAGTCGGCGTCGACCACGTCCTCGTCGGAGCCGGATTTGCCGGCCTGCGCGCCGCCGGCCGCGCCGGCTTCGGGGCCGCCGGGCTGGCCGCCGGCCTCGGCCTTCTGCTGGTAGAGCTTCTCCGCCAGCTTGTGCGAGGCCTGGGACAGGTCATCGGTGGCACGCTTGATGGCGTCGGCGTCCTCGCCCTTGAGCGTTTCCTTGACGTGGTTGAGCTTGGACTCGATCTCGCCGCGCGTGGCCGCATCGACCTTGTCGCCGAGCTCCGCCAGGGACTTCTCGGTGGTGTAGACCAGCGTGTCGGCCTGGTTGCGCACCTCGATCAGGGCCTGCTTCTTCTTGTCGTCCTCGGCGTGGGACTCGGCGTCCTTGATGAGCTTCTGGATGTCGGCTTCCGACAGGCCCGAAGAGGCCGTGATGCGGATCGACTGTTCCTTGCCCGTGCCGGTGTCCTTGGCCGAGACGTTGACGATGCCGTTGGCGTCGATGTCGAAGGTGACCTCGATCTGCGGGATGCCGCGCGCCGCCGGCGGCAGGCCGGTCAGCTCGAAGCGCCCGAGGGTCATGTTGTCGCCGGCCATGGGCCGCTCGCCCTGGAGCACGTGGATGGACACCGAGGGCTGGTTGTCGGCCGCCGTGGTGAACACCTGGCTCTTGCGGGTCGGGATGGTCGTGTTGCGGTCGATGAGCTTGGTGAACACGCCGCCCAAGGTCTCGATGCCGAGCGACAGCGGGGTCACGTCGAGCAGCAGCACGTCCTTGACGTCGCCGGCCAGGATGCCGCCTTGGATGGCCGCGCCCATGGCCACGACCTCGTCGGGGTTGACCGAGCGGTTGGGCTCCTTGCCGAAGAATTCCTGCACGGTCTTCTGGACCAGCGGCATGCGGGTCATGCCGCCGACGAGCACGACCTCGTCGATGTCGGCGGCCTTGAGGCCGGCGTCGGCCAGGGCCTTGCGGCAGGGCTCCACGGTGCGTTGGACCAGGTCGTGGACCAGGGATTCCAGCTTGCCTCGGGTGAGCTTGACCATCATGTGCTTGGGACCGGAGGCGTCGGCCGTGATGAACGGCAGGTTGACCTCGGTCTCCATGGCCGTGGACAGTTCCTTTTTCGCCTTTTCGCCGGCTTCCTTCAGGCGCTGCAGGGCCATGCGGTCCTGGGCCAGGTCGATGCCGGTCTCCTTCTTGAATTCTTCCACCAGGTAGTTGATGACGCGCTGGTCGAAGTCTTCGCCGCCGAGGAAGGTGTCGCCGTTGGTGGCCCGGACCTCGACGACGTTGTCGCCGACTTCCAGGATGGAGATATCGAAGGTGCCGCCGCCGAGGTCGAAGACGGCGATCTTCTCGTTGGACTTCTTGTCGAAGCCGTAGGCCAGGGACGCGGCCGTGGGCTCGTTGATGATGCGCTTGACTTCGAGGCCGGCGATGCGGCCGGCGTCCTTGGTGGCCTGGCGCTGCGCGTCGTTGAAGTAGGCCGGCACGGTGATGACGGCTTCGGAAACGGGCTCGCCGAGGTACGCTTCGGCGTCCTTTTTCAGCTTGCCGAGGATGATGGCCGAGATTTCGGCCGGGCTGTATTTCTTGCCCTCGACCTCGACATAGGCGTCGCCGCCGGTGCCCTCGACGATCTTGTACGGGCAATGCGCGAGCCACTTGCTGACTTCCGGGGCGTCGAAACGGCGGCCCATCAGGCGCTTGATGGCGAAAATGGTGCGCTCGGGGTTGGTCACGGCCTGGCGTTTGGCGATTTCGCCGACCAGCCGCTCCTTGGTAAAGGCCACGATGGACGGGGTGGTGCGGCCGCCCTCGGGGTTGGTGACGCACTTCGGGTCCTTGCCCTCCATGACGTAAACGCAGGAGTTGGTGGTCCCGAGGTCGATCCCGATTATCTTACCCATGATAGCCTTTCCTCCTTGGGGGTTCCGGTATGATCTCCCGCCGCGGCGGGCGGATGGTTTCGCGTTGACAGGCTGACATATAAGGCCCGATTTCCCCGAGTAAAGGGGGTTTTTCGGAAAAAAACGCCCTTTCCACGGCAAAAAGCGGACGCGGCGCCAGTCGTTATGCCTCCGGGGTCTTGTTGACCATCACCTTGGCCGGGCGCAGCATCCGCCCGCGCAGGGTAAAGCCCTTCTGCACCACTTGCGCCACGGCTTCGGCCGGTAGGTCGGGCCGGCTGGCCATGCCGAGCGCCTCGTGGGATTCGGGATTGAACGGCTCGCCCTCGACCCCGAATTCGGTCACGCCGTGGCGGCCGAGGATGTCCATGAAGGCCTTGCGCGTCATGTCCACGCCGACCACGAAGTCCTTGCACGCGGCAAGGCCCTTGCCGTGGGTCAGGGCGAGGTCGAGGTGGTCGAGGACGGGCAGCAGTTCCGAAACCAGGGATTCCGTGGCGTATTTCTGAAAATCCTCCTTCTCCTTGAGAAGGCGTTTTTTCAGATTCTCCGTTTCGGCGAGGCTGCGCAGCCGGCGGTCGGACTCGGCGGCCAGTTCGGCGCGCAGGCGTTCGATCTCCTCTTCCGGCGTCGTCGCGGCGGCCGGGTCGGAGGTTTCGGGAGCGGCGGAATCGGGTATTTTTTCTTCAGGGGCCATGCATCCTCCACAATGTCGCGCCGGGCGCGAAAAAAAGGCCGGCCTGAGCCGGCCGGGCCGGGCGCGCGGGCGTTGACGTTAAAAATGCCGGTCGAGAAGCCGCGTCAGGGCGGCGGCCGTGCAGTTCACCACGGGCACGAGCTTGGCGTAGTCCATGCGCAGGGGGCCGATGACGCCGATGGCCCCGAACGGGAGGCCGCCGGTGCCGTAGGGCGCGGTGATGACGCCCAGTTCCGCGAGCACGGCCCTGTCCGACTCGTCGCCGATGGTTATGACCGTTTTAAGTTCATTTGCGGTTTTGTCCAGGAGTTCGAGCAGGATCGTGCGCTCTTCGAGCACGCGCATGAGTTCGCGCACGTGTTCGGCGTCGGTGAATTCGGGCTGGGACAGGATGTTGGGCGTCCCGTCCACGATGACTTCGCAGGCCGCCTCGCGCTGCTGCTCGAAGGCGCATTGGGCCATTGTGAGGGCGCGACGGCAGAGGTCGTCAAGGGTGCGCCGCGCCTGCTCCATCTCGGCCACGAGGCGCAGGCGCGCCTGGGCCACGGTCATGTCCGTAAAGAGGTGGTTCAAGTAATTGGCGAAGCGCACGAGGTCGTCGGCCGTGACGTCGGGATCGGTTTCGATAATGCGGGTGCGCACGAGCCCACCCTGGAGCACGAGCAGGACCATGACGAGCCCGGCGTTGAGCAGGGAAAAGTCGATGCGCTTCCAACGCGCGGCCGATTCGTTGGGCGCCACCACCATGGCCACCTGCAGCGACAGGCCGGAAAGCAGGCGCGAGGCCCGGCGCAGCATGTCGCCGACGTCGTGGCCGGCCGTGGACAGGTCGTCGGCGATGCGCCGGCAGGCGTCCTCGGCCACGGGCGCGGGGCGCATGACCGTGTCGAGATAGAGGCGGAAGGCCTTGGCCGTGGGCACGCGGCCGGCCGAGGTGTGCGGCTGGGCCAAGTAGCCGGCGTCGGTCAGGTCGGCCATGATGTTGCGGATCGAGGCCGGGGACAGGCCCAGGGGGCTCAATTTGGACACCGCTCGCGAACCCACCGGCGCGGCCGAAGCGACATAGGCCTCGATGATGGTGGTCAGTACGGCTTGTTCCCGTTCGAGAAGGGGCATGGCGCAACCTCGTTTGGCACTCAGGGGTCCCGAGTGCCAAACGAGGTAACAATCCGACTGGCGCGTGTCAAGGGAAGGATGCGGAAAGGTGACTTAATATTGCGTGATATCGGTGGGTTGGGTGACAATACTCAATCCTGGCCCGGAACCAGCAAGGGGTAGCCCGAATCGGACGCGGCAGAGGCTTCGGCTGCGGGCCGGGAGGGCTCGAGGTCCTTCCACAACGCGACGAAATCGCGCCGGGACTGCTCGGCGGTAGGACGGCTGTCGCGCAGGAGTCCCGCGGCCTCAACGGCCTCGCGCAGTTCGCCCATGGCCCGGTGCACGGTGTCGGTCAGGCAGGCCGGCACGGCCAGGCGCGGGATGATGTGGCGCAACTGCGAAAAAGCGCTTTCCGGTCCGGAAAGGACGTCCTTTTGCAGGGAGGCATGGGCCACGGCCGCATAATAGCAAAGAAAAGCGGGAAACAGGACGTATAAGACCGATTTGTGCATGCGCATGAAAAGAACTCCGGCGATGTGGCATCCGAGACATTCAGGCGGACGCCGGTTGCGGATGGTCGTGGATCATGCGGTTACGCGTTCGGAAAGCCCCATTCGCGGCACGATACCCGTTCACCCGTTGTATTTCTCCAGTCTTGTTTCTAACGACGTACACCTTGGCCGCGGCAACGGCAGTGCGGCGCGGCGTTTCAGGTGTTGATCCTATCATCTGATGTTTGGGAGCCATAAAAAAGCATGCGGCCTAATCCTCGCCCAGCGCCTTGGCGTCGTCGCTGGTGCGGTCCAGGGCTTCCATGGCGAACGCCACGGCCTTCTCGGCGTCGCGAGCGGCGATGGCGTCGAGCAGGCCCGTGTGGATGCGGTCCTGGTACTGGTTGACGCCCCGATCAGCGATGAGGTTGTCGAGGAAGTCCTGAAAAACCATGGTGAAGCTGCGGTAGATGTCCGCCAACAGACCGTTGCCGCTGGCCGCGGCCACGGCGGAGTGGAAGGCGATGTCGGCCGCGACGTAGCCGTGGGTGTCGCCGGCGTGGACGGCTTCGCGTTTTTTCTCCAGATGCTCGCGTATGGCGGCGAGGTCGGCCGGGGTGCGGTTTTTCGCGGCGAGCCTGGCCGTTTCCACCTCGATGATGCGGCGTACTTCCCGTATTTCCTCGGCCTTGGCCCGGCGCAGGCGGTATTCCAGGGGCTCGTGTCCCGAACGACGGTCGAGCACATAGGTGCCGTCGCCTTGCCGCACTTCGAGCAGGCCGGCGCTGACCAGCACGCGGACGGCCTCGCGCACCGTGGATCGGCCCACGCCGAGTTGCGCCATGAGCGTGGGCTCGGTGGGAATCTTGCTGCCCGCCGGAAAAACACCCAGGGAGATCTTCTCCTGGATCTGCTGGATGACGAGGTCGCCAAGCTTTTTCGGGCGTACTGGGGTGAGTCGGGAAGGCATCGTCTGATGATCTCCTCAATCAAGATAGACGGTGACCCCGGGGCTGTCAAGGCCCTGGCTGTGCCGGACAGCGCATACACGTTTTTTCATAGTTTTGGGATAGTCGGATTGGATGGAAGGGTTATAATCTAATAGGTTGTGCCTATTGGAATTATAGCTACTGCTGCGCTATGGAACCACAAAAATTGTCACTGACGGCGACAGGAGTGGATATGGCGGAAAAGACCGAGTCTTCCGGGCGCAGGCTGTTTCTCAAGGCCGCGGCGGTTTCGGCCTGCGGCGTGCTCTGCGGCGCCGGCCCGGCCAGGGCGGCGGAAACCGGGGAAGTGCTGCGTGTGTGGTCCTGCGGCGGGCTGGCCGAGGCCATGATGCCGGCAAACAGGGAGTTCGAGGCCCAGTCCGGCGCGAAAGTCGCCTATACCGGAGCCTTTGCCGCGGCGCTCGGCAAGTCGCTGCTCGCGTCGGCGACCACCGACGTCTTTGCCGGGAGGGTGCTCGACCTCGCGAAGAAGCTGCGCGCGTCGGGCAAGATGTCCTGGTTCAAGCCGCTGTGCTTCACCCAGTACGTGCTGGTCACGCCGCCGGGCAACCCCGCGGGCATCAAGAGCGTGGAGGACCTGGGCAAGCCGGGCGTCAAGGTGGTGCTCGCGCCCGCGGCCTCGCCGCCGGGGGGCGCGGCCGCCCTGGCCTTGCTCAAGAAGGCCGGCGTGCTCGAGGCGGCGCAGAAAAACGACATCGCCAAGGGCTCCTGCGTGCAGCGGGCCATGGACGACATCGTCTCCGGCAAGGGCGACGTCTCGGTGGTGGAGCTGCGGGTCACGCGCCTGCCGCAGTTCGTGGGACGCATGGACATCCTGCCCATTGATCCGAAGTTTTTTCCGCCGCCGCCCATGACCTTCACCGTTGGCGTCATGGAAAGCGCAAGCGACAAGGCGCTGGCCGAACGCTATGCCGCATACCTCATTTCCCCGCAGGGACAGGCGCATTTCGAGCGCCAGGGGTTCATTCCGGCCATTTCGGCGCAGGGGCAAAAAATGGTGGAACAGTACGGAGTCAAGGATGTCTGAGCTCGCCGTCGCCGCCAAGGCGACATCACGGGGCATGCGCGCGTGGCGTCGCGTCGCGCAGCTGGCCGGGACGGCCATCCTGGGCCAGTGGTCGCTTTACGGCGTATTGCGCTGCCCCTTTGTCGTCCCTTACGTCAGTTGTCAGAACTGTCCTGTCATAACCTGCCATGGGCGGCTTTTTTCCCTGTTCTGGGGCTTCTGGCTCCTGTTGCCGCTGTCTGTGCTGGTCGTCGGACGGGCGTTTTGCGGCTGGGCCTGCCCGGGCGGGCTGGCCGTGCAGCTGCTCGGCAAGGTCGCGCCCCGGGGCCGGCGTTTCGGCGGCCGGCTTGCGCATCTGGCCGGATATGGCAAGTACCTGGCCCTGGCCGTGTGCCTGTACGTCTGTTATGTTCTGAACCAGCCCCGGGCCGACGTGCCCATCCGCGTGGGGGCGTTTTTCGAGTCCGTGGCGCTCACCTTCGAGCACGCGCAACTGCTGTGGCTCGTGCGCACGGCCGTGGTGCTCGGCATCCTGGCGCTCGGGCTGGTTTTTTCTGCGGCCTGGTGCCGTTTCGCCTGTCCCACGGGCGGGGTGCTGGAGGCGCTCAAGGGCGTATCGCTTTTCAAGGTCTTCAAGACCAGCGCCTGCAACGGCTGCGGCAAGTGCGACAAGGTCTGCGAACTGTCCACCCGGCCCGAGGAGGCCAACTGCACCAATTGCGGTGACTGCCTGGGCGTCTGTCCGGCGGGGGCGATCGGGTTCGGGCGCAAGCCGCGCGAAGCGGGCAAGGGCGCAGACTAGGTCGTGTCCTCAAAAAAAGTGCATACTTTTTTTGAGGACAACATCCTACGTATTCTTTTAGGGACGCAATACTAAAGCGAGGAGGAGACGGCGAGCGTCACGCCGTCGTAGGCGGCCTTGGCCGTGAAGAAGGTCGTCGTGTCCGTGGCGGCGATCCCGGCCTTGGCCGCGTCGTAAGCGGCAGCGTCGCTGGCGAAGAGATTGATGGAGTGCGTGTCCAGGAAGGAGGCCGGGTCGCTGATGAGGGTCGCCAGGTCGAGTCCCGAGGACGACAGGCTCGTCTCGCCCGTGCTCACGGTGATGGTCAGGCCGGCGGTTTGCGTGCCGAGGGAATTGGTGAAATCCGAAGCGTCGGCGAAATCCGTGATGCGCCCGTCCGTGGTCCAGGTTCCGTCGCCGGAAAGCCCCAGCGAGCCGAAGGTCACGGCCGTGTAGGAAGTGTCTGAGGTGTCCGGGTGCGCGGTCATGTAGGCCTGGGCCGCAGCGCCGCCGAGGCTGTGCCCCGTCACGTAGACCTGCTCGATGCCGAGAGCGGAAACGGCGGCGTCGAAGGCGGCGACGCCGCTATCGAGCAGGTCGTAATAGCCCTTCGTGTCGAGCCAGTAGGCCGCATCCGCGCTGCCGAGATAGGCGCTTACGCCGTCGAGAGTGTAATTGATGTCGTCGGTGCCGCGAAAGGCGATGATGGCCGCCGGTTCTCCGTTTACGACAGTGGTCCAGGCGTCGAAGGCGGCGTTTCCCGCCACGTACGTGCCCGTGCCGCTGCCCGTGAGGTCAAGCTGGCTGAGGCCCTGAGCCGTAAGCCCGGAAACGAGGCTGGCGTCGTCTCGGTAGGCCGCGTCGGAAACCACCGCCAGCACGGTTTCGAGATTGGCGGCAGTGATCGGGACCGTGGTCCACTCGGACAGGCTAGCCATGGGCGGCTCCGCGAATCTGCACAGTGCGCATTTTGGGAAGATACGCCCGGGGACCGGACGCGTCAACGGAGCCCGCGTGCGCTTGCGGGGGCTGTCAGGCCACGCGCACCATGGTGCGGCGCATGACCTCGGCGGGCTGGACCTCGAGCACCTTGCCTTCGCCGTAGCTCACCACGTCGCCGCCGAAGAAGGCCACGTCCGCCGGGTCGTGGGTGACCATGACAAGCGGGATGTCGAGCCGGTTGAGGATGCCGGCCAGTTCCACGCGCACGCGCTGGCGCAAGGGGATGTCCAGGGCGGAGAAGGGCTCGTCCAGGAGCAGGGCGCTCGGGTCGCTGACCAGGGCTCGGGCCAGGGCCACGCGCTGGCGCTGCCCGCCGGAGATGCGCGCCGGGCGCGAGTCGGCCAGGCCTGCGATGCCGAAAAGCTCCATGATGGAGTGTACGCGGTCGCGGTTGGCGGCGGAAAGCCTGCCGAAAAGGGGCGTGAGGCCGAAGGCCACGTTCTGCGTCACGGTCAGATGGGGAAAAAGCGCGTAGTCCTGGAAGAGGTAGCCGATGCGGCGGTCGCGCGGCGGCACGAACACGTTTTGGGCGCTGTCGCACAGGGTGCGCCCGTCCAGGGTGATGCACCCGGCGTCGGGGCGCATGAGGCCCGCGATGGCGCGCAGGGTGAGCGTCTTGCCCGAACCCGAAGGCCCGAACAGCACGACCCGGTTGTCCGTGGTGGAAAACGTGGAATGCAGATGGAAATCCCGGGCTGCGCCGCGGTAGGCTTTCTTGATGTCCACGGTGATGCGCATAGGGCGGGACCGTTTCCTGGCTGACAGTTATGCGCGCTCCCGGGCAGCATCCCGGGAGCGCGCGTATCGGATTGCCTGCTAGGGCTTCTTGAAGCCGTACTTGGCCAGGATCGCCTGGCCCTGGGGACCCGCGACGTAGGCCACGAAATCGGCGGCGGCCTTCTTGTCGGCGCTGGTCGAGGTTACGGCGATGGGGTAGATGACCGGGGTTTCGACGGGCACCTCGGTGACGATCTTGACCTTGTCCCCGCCCTGCTTGGCGTCGGTGGCGTAGACGAAACCGGCGTCGACCTCGCCGCGCGCGAGGTAGTCGAGCACCTGGCGCACGGATTCGGCCATCACGAACTTGGCGGAAAGGGGATCCCACTGGCCGAGCTTGGTCAGGGAGGCCTTGGTGTAACGTCCTACGGGCACGGAATCCGGATTGCCGATGGCGATGCGCTTGACGTCAGCGGCGGTCAGGCTGGTCAGGTCCTTGATCTTGGCGGGGTTGTTCGCCGGCACGGCCAGGACGAGGTCGTTGCGCACGAAATTGGCGCGGGTCGGCACGTCGATGAGCTTTTTCTCGGCGGCCTGGTCCATGGTTTTCTGGTCGGCCGAGGCGAACACGTCCACGGGCGCGCCTTTCTCCATCTGCGAGAGCAGCGTGCCGGAGGCGGCGTAGTTCATGACGAGGTTGATCCCGGGGTGGCTCTTGGCGAACTCGGCCTTGATGGTGTTGAAGGCGTCGGTGAGGCTCGCGGCGGCGGAAACGGTCAGATCGGCGGCCTGGGCCGGCAGGGCGGTCAGCAGGGCGATCGCCAGGGTCAACAGGATTTTTTTCATTTGCGGCATCCTCCTTCCTTTACGCTTTGGGTTTGATGACTTTTGCCACGATCACAAGCAGGGCCACGCAGACCGCGGAGATCAGCAGTACGAGTTCGTTGGCCAGGGTGTCGTTGCCGGCCTGGGTGGCGCTGTAGACGGCCAGGGACAGGGTCTGCGTCTTGCCGGGCAGGTTGCCCGCGACCATGAGCGTCGCGCCGAATTCGCCCATGGCCCGGGCCAGGGCCAGCATGATGCCGGCGACCAAGCCGCGCATGGCCAGGGGCATGGATACCCGGAAGAAGATGACCGTCTCCGATGCGCCAAGGGTCCTGGCCGCGTTCTCGAGGTTTTCGTCCACGCCCTCGAACGCCGCGCGGGCCGAGCGGTACACCAGGGGAAACGCCACCACCGCAGCCGCGATCACCGCGCCTTCCCAGGTGAACATGATGCTTATCCCGAAGGTGTCCCAGAGATAGGACCCGAAAACGCCGCGACGGCCGAGCAGGACGATGATGTAGTAGCCGAGCACCGTCGGCGGCAGCACCATCGGCAGGGTCAGGATGGCGTCCGTCAGGTCCCGGCCCGGGAATTCGCGCACGCGGGCCAGCCTGGCCAGGGCCACGGCGGGGATCGTCGCCAGGGCCGTGGCCAGGGTGGAGACCTTGAGCGTCAGGAGCAGCGGCGGCAGCACGGCGGCGTCAAGCATGGGGCTTTTCTCTCATGGATCGCTGCATCGGGATGCACGGGCGATTTGCAAAAGGAGTCCGTGGCAGGCTGGCAGATTCCAGCGTTTGGAAAGGATAGGGAAAGGTTGCCGTTCTGTATAGAGTCACACTTGTTTTATGGAACGCGTGTCACTTGTGCTCCTCCGGGCAACCGTCACTCCTCTGGCGTTGCAAAGGAGAAAGATGAGGTATTGCATGTCGTGACTTCACGTTTACCTGTCCCGTCTCCGGTTGCGCACAGGGACGGGAACGGCGACAGGGGCCAGTGCCGGGGCCGAAAGCCAGTGGAGCAGGATGGCCAGCATGGGAACCTCCTTTGTTGGTTTGCTCGAATGCAAAAGAAATGCCGCGCAGCGGCGTGATCCACCGGGCCGCGCCCCGTCCGGAAACGGTGCGGCGTCCGGCCGGGCGTAGCCTGCGCATGCCGGAATCGGGCGGTGCAAAAGGGAAGGAGCGCGCGACATTTTTGTCGCCGCACCGGCGAGGCAGGGAGGCGTCAGCTGAGCACGGACAGGGCGGCTTCCAGATACGTGCCGAGGCTGTCACGGGCTGCGGGGGGCAAGGTGCGGAATTTGAGCCCGACTTCCAGCCGACGGCCCGAAGCGGAAACCCGCATGACGGCGCAGGGGATACGGGCGTCCGTGCCCGCGCCGAAAAGTTCGCACTTGAGTTCCATGACGTCGTCGACACGGATAGGGGGCGGCGGGCCGTCCACGATGGTGGAGAACTGGCAGCCGGAGAGGCTGAGGTCGAGCACCATGCCGGCGAGGGAGGCCTCGCCCAGCCGCGCCTGCCCGGGAAAACAGCAGGAAACGCGTTTGTGGCGGCGCAGGTCCATGGATTCGAGGCGGGGCGGGTAGGTGAGGAAGATCAGGGGAAAGGGCACCTGAATCCATTTGATGACCTTGGCCGAGAAGCCGATGACCGTTCCCTCGTGCAGGTAGCGGGCGATGACCGCCGCATCCGGATAGAGGAGCTGGTAGAGCGCCTCGCGCTGGGCCTCGGCCAGAAGCGGCATCTGCGTGATGACGCAACGGCTGCGCAGATAGCCCACGCAAAGCGATTGCAGCTTGTCCTCGATGCCCGCCACTTCCAGGATCATCTTGGTGCCGGGTGGACAGTGGAGCGATGGTACGGAAGGCGTGGTCACGGCGTCGCCTCTTTGGGAACCGTTATCTTAGGATGCGCCTGATTTTCTTCGGGCGGGACGGCGCTCCGGAGATGCTCGAGCAGGCGGCGCGCCTGCTCGAATCCTGGATTGAGCGCCAGGGCCTGTTCGAGATGGCGCATGGCCCCGGTCGCGTCGCCGGATTCCGACAGGGCGCGGGCGACGTTGAAATGGAGGTTCTCGTCGTCGGCGTTGCGTTCCAGGGCCCTTTCGTAAAAGGAAACGGATTCGGCGTAGCGCTTTTCCTTGCGCAGGCTGATGGCGAATTCGTTGAACAGATGCCGTTCCTGCTCCATGAACAGCACGTCGATGGAAAAAATGCGCCGCAGCGCCGCGGCCAGCTTCTTGCCGTCGCCCTTGTCCAGATAGATCTTGCCGAGTTCGATATTGGCCTTGGGGTGCTTTTCGTCCAGCAGCAGGGCCTTGAGAAATTCCTTTTCCGCGCCGTCCAGGTCGTCTTCCGCGAGGTGTTTTTCGGCCTCGGCGATTTTCTTTTTGAGGGACTCGATGAACGGCAGGCAGCGTTTTTCGTAGTAGCCTGCTTCGGGCTGGTAGTTGCTCAGGAATTCGCCCTTGGTGACGGGCGTGACCGGTCCTGATGGAATGGCGTTGGCGTTGAGCGCCTGGACGTAGTAGTCGCCCTCGGGACTGCGGCGGATGAACCAGTAAGTCTTCTGGTCATAGGCGCGGCTTGTCCCGCCCTGTCCCGTCTTTGTCTGTTTGGACATGGAATAGACGCCGAGAATGCGGCATTGTTCCATGTCCGGGAGAGATGGCGACGCGGCGGCTTCGTCGCCCGTGCCTGTCGTGGTGTGCGCGTCTTGCATGGGTGGTGGCGGATCGTCGACCACCGGATACGAGCGTGGCGCGATGGGTTCGGGTTGCACCGGGCCGGGACGCCTGAACACGTGCGCCCGGTCAGTAGCGTCCGCTTGCATCTTTGCTGTACGGACCGCATTGATTGTAACTTTATATAAAGTGACGGTCGGTTTGTCAAAAAAAATAACGGCCTGCTCCGCAACGGAACAGGCCGCGTATGCCGGCATTATGGCCGGAAGCCTGAAACGTGTGCGTCAACCGCAGCCTTCGCCGCTGCCGCCGCTGCAGCCACAGGCCTTGCCCAGGCCTTTTTTGCGGCTTTTCAAAAGCGACAGGTCGCCCGCGCCGTAGACCTCGGCCAGGGCCGTCTCCAGGAATCCCGAGCATTCGTAGGGCAGCACGCCGTGGGCCGTGAGCACCTTGCGCGGGGTTTCGCCGAACGCGGCCACGAGCACGGCCCGGCAGTCGGAGAGCACCTTGGCCAGTTCCTCCCAGCGCCTGGGACCGGCCCCGGGGTCCGGGGCGTAGCGCTCCTCGACGAAGGAGAAGCCGATTTCCTCCTGCTTCCAGATCTGGAACTTGTGGGCCTCGCCCAGGTGCATGTTGACGAGCATGCCCTCGCGCGTGGCCACGGCCACGTAGGGCCGCTTGGCGAGGTCCGCTCCGGGCGCGGTGCGGGAGCACTCGCCCAGAAGCGGCGACAGCTCGCCCGAGCGGTCGTTGCACAAAAGGCCCACGGCGTCGGCGCGGCAGCGCTTGCAATGGCTCATCTGGGGCAGGAGGTCGCCGGCTGTGGCGCGCAGGTCCTTGATCATCTCGGCCGAGGGCGCGGGCACGTCGGCAAAGGGTGTGTCCGCCACCGGGAAAAGCGGCATGATGTTCTGGATGTCCACCCCGAGAGCCGACAGCGTCTTGGAGATCTCCAGCACATGCTGGTCGTTGACGCCGGGAATGACGATGGTGTTGGATTTGACGATGACGCCCTTCTCCTTGAGGATGCGGATGCCTTCGAGCTGGCGTTCAAGCAGCAGCTTGGCCGCGGCCTCGCCGCGCAGGATGACCTTGCCGTCGCGGGCCCAGGCATAGACCTTGGCCCCGACCTTCGGGTCCACGGCGTTGACGGTCACGGTCACGTGGGTCACGCCCAGTTCGGCCAGTTCCGCCGCATGGGCCGGCAGGGCCAGCCCGTTGGTGGACAGGCAGAAAAGCATCTGCGGATACTTGTCCTTGAGCAGACGGATGGTTTCCAGGGCTTCGGGGTTGGCCATGGGGTCGCCAGGGCCGGCGATGCCGACCACGGTGATGCGGGGCTCTTTTTCCAGCACCTTTTCCATGTACGACACGGCCTGCTCGGGGGAGAGCACGGCGCTGGTCACGCCGGGGCGCGATTCGCTCACGCAATCGTACTTGCGATTGCAGAAGTTGCACATGATATTGCATTTGGGGGCCACGGGCAGGTGCACGCGGCCGCAGGAGCCGGCGGATTCGCGGTTGAAGCAGGGATGCTTGGAAAGATCCTTTTGGGTGGTCATGGCGGGCTCCTTTTAGAGATAGCCGTATCCGACGGCGCTGTCTTCCTGCTTGCGTTCGAGGATGGTGTTGACCAGGCGGTCGAAAAGTTCCTGCGTGCCGCGGTAGCCCACGTGGAGCATGCGCTGGCCGCCGAAGCGGTCGTGGATGGGGAAGCCCACGCGCACAAGGGGCACGCCCATGTCCTTGGCGTAGCGGTAGCCTTTGCTGTGTCCGACGAGAAGGTCCGGGGCGAGGTCGGCCGCCTGTTCGGCGATGTCGTGGAAGTCCACGCCTTCCCGGGCCTCGGGGGGCTCGGGAAGGATGCCCTCCGTGACCTCGGCCAGGGCCTGCTTGAAGTTGCGGCACTTGGCGCCGGTCGCGGCGAGGATCGGCTTGACGCCGATTTCGGCCAGGAAGGCGACCATGGCGATGACGAGATCCTCCTCGCCGTAGACGATGGCGCGCTTGCCGGCCACGTACTTGTGGCCGTCGACGTAGGCGTCCACGAGTTTGCCGCGCTCGCTGGCGTACTTCTCCGGCATGGGCCGGCCCGTGAGCCTCTCCAGGGCGTCGAAGAAGGCGTCGGTCTCGCGGATGCCGACCGGAATGCCCACGCGCAGGTTCTGCACGCCGAAGCGGCGTTCGAGGTTCGCGCCGGCGCTTTCGGCCATGTGGTCGGCCCGGCCGCATTCGATGGTCCCGAGCGCCCCGGACATGGCCCGGATGTCGGCGAGCGACGTGCCGCCGGCGGGGAGCTTTTCGTAGTCGAGCAGCGCCGGGCGGTCCATGCTCTCGGAAATGTCGGGCAGCACGGTCGCGTCCACGCCGTAGTCGGCGAGAATTTCCTTGAAGTGGCGCAGGTCGGCCGGTGAGACGAAGCCGGGGATCAGGTTCACGCGCCGGTGCGCGGGAGCCTTTTCCCGCACCAGCTGGGAGGCCAGGGCGGCCGTGGCCGCGTGCCAGCCTTCCATGTGCGTGCCGGAATAACTCGGCGTGGAGACGTTCACGATCTCGGGCAGGGGCAGGTCGCCGAATTCCTTGCGGAACTCCGCCAACAGCCGGGGGACGTCGTCGCCGATGGTTTCGGTCAGGCACGTCGTGGCCACGCCGACCACCTTCGCGCCGTACTTGGACATGACGTTGAGGATGCCCTTTTTGAGGTTGGGACCGCCGCCGAAGACCGCCTGCTTTTCCCCCAGCGCCGAGGAGGCGATGTCCATGGGCTCGCGGAAATGGCTGATGATGTAGCGCCGCATGTAGGTAGCGCAGCCCTGGGAGCCGTGCAGGAAAGGAATGGCCCCCTCGACGCCCCGGAAGGCCAGGGCCGCGCCCAGGGGCGTGCACAGCTTGCAGGCGTTGGTCGTGGAAACGTAGGGCGAGTCGCTCATATGCCTTCTCCGCCGGCCGCGCGCTTGGCGGCTTCCTGTTCCTTTTCCCTGGCCATGGCCTCGCGCCGGGGCACGAACCGCCAGACCGGGCTCGTGGCCGAGGCGTGGACTTCCTTGGCGAAATTGAGCATGCCGACGAAGCCTTCCAGCGCTTCCTTGCGTTCGTGGTTGTGGTCGCAAAAGCCCACGCCGAGCTTGTGGGCGATGGGCCGTTCCTTGACGCCGCCGACGAAGAGGTCCACGTCGAGTTCCCTGACGAACTTCGAGAGCTCGAGCGGGTTGGAGTCGTCCACGATAACCGTGCCCGGGTCGCAGATGGCGGCCAGTTCCTCGTAGTCTTCCTTGGTGCCGGTCTGGGAGCCCACGAGTACGACCTTCATGCCGAGATGCCGGAAGGCCTTGATGAGCGAAAAGGCCTTGAACGCGCCGCCGACGTAGACGGCGACCTTCTTGCCTTCGAGGTCCTTGCGGTACTTGCGCAGCTCCGGCAGCAGCTTGGACAGCTCGTCGCGCACCAGCTCCTGGGTGCGTTCCACGATGCCTGGGTCGCGGTCCTTGAAGTGGTCGGCCACGGCGTAGAGCGAGTCGGCCATGTCCTCGATGCCGAGGTAGGACACGCGCAGAAACGGCGTGCCGAACTTCTCCTTCATCATCTGGGCCAGCTCCATGGTGGCCCCGGAACACTGCACCACGTTGAGGGCCGCGCCGTGGCAACGCTTGATGTCGGCCACGCGGCCGTCGCCGGTGATGTTGGCCACCACCTCGACACCCATGCGCCTGAAGTATTCGCGGATGATCCAGATCTCTCCGGCCAGGTTGAAGTCGCCGAGGATGTTGACGGAAATGGGGCTGATGTCCGAGGTGTCGCCGCTGCCGGCCAGGGTGAACATGGCCTTGCAGGCCGCGGCGTAGCCTTCGCGCTTGTTGCCCTTGAAGCCTTCGGACTGGACCGGGATGACCGGGATGCCCGTCAGTTCGGACACGTCGCGGCACACTGCGCCCACGTCGTCGCCGATGATGCCCACGATGCAGGTGGCGTAAACGAAAGCCGCGTTGGGCTTGTGGCGTTCGATGAGTTCGAGCAGGGCGGCCTTGAGTTTCTTCTCGCCGCCGAAGATCACGTCTTTTTCCTGGAGATCGGTGGAAAAGCTCAGGCGGTGCAGTTCCGGGCCCGAAGACAGCGCGCCCCGGATGTCCCAGGTGTAAACGGCGCAGCCGATGGGCCCGTGCACCAGGTGCAGGGCATCGGCGATGGGATAGAGCACCACACGGGAGCCGCAGAACACGCAGGCCCGCTGGGACACCGCCCCGGCAAGGCTGTCGCGGTTGCACGCGAGCTCAAAGGGCCCTTCGCCCTTGCGGTGGATCTGATCCCGCCGTTCCTCGAAAATGGCCTGTTCCATGAACGCTCCTTTCCCCGGTCACCACATGTCGGGGTCAACGGGATTATACAAGGAGCGTGCCATGCTTTAACTATATGAAAATAAAGTATAAATTATATATTCTCCAGTGTAGGAAACAAATTTGTCAGCGCGAAAGCGACAGAAATGTAGAAAGAAGCACGCTTTGGAAAGAAATCGTGGATCGTGACCCGGAAAACGCCTCCCCGGCGCGAAGAAACCACGAAAAGTGGATTGCTAAGGCCGCGCGCGGCCCGCTGCAAGGCGCAGCCGGAGCTTGCCCACGACCACAACGCCT
Source organism: Pseudomonadota bacterium (assembly GCA_023399375.1). GTDB lineage: Bacteria > Desulfobacterota > Desulfovibrionia > Desulfovibrionales > Desulfovibrionaceae > Solidesulfovibrio. Next base: position 26,820 of record JAEWPX010000189.1, read on the forward strand.
ATCGCGCCCACGACCTCGCCGGCATAGAGCCCCGCCTTGCCCGGGCTGGCCAACCCCGCCACCCAGGCGTCGGTCAGGATCATCTCCGCCGCCACCTTGCCGAGCACGGCCGCGCCGATGACGACAATGACCGGATGGCGGTCCATGAGCCGGCTCAAAAACCCCGCGGCGAACACCACGAAGGGGATGGAAAGCCCCAGGCCGAAGATGAGCAGGGGAAGGCTTCCCTGCGACGCGCCGGCCACGGCCAGGATATTGTCCGTGGACATCACGAGGTCGGCCACGACGATGGTGCCGACCGCTCCGAGAAACGTCGTGCAGGATTTCTCCTCCGCGTCTTCGCCGCCGTCGGCAAAGAGCCTGACCGCGATCACGGCCACGAGCGCGCCGCCCACGAGCTTGAGAAAGGGCAGGTCGAGGAGCTTGGCCGCGAAAAAGGTCAGCGCCACGCGCAAGACCACGGCCGCGCCCGCGCCGATGACGATGCCCCTGTTGCGCAGGCGCGGCGGCAGGTTGCGTACGGCCAGCGCGATGACCACGGCGTTGTCCCCGGCCAGGACCACGTCGATGGCCACGATGCTGAGGAGGGCTGTGAGGGACTTCAGCGACAAGGGCAGGGCGGCGAGCGTCTCGAACATGGCGACTCCTTGAGGCAGCCCCGCTCTAGCAAAGCCCCGCGCGCAGGGCAACGCCGCCCGCATCGTCTCCATTCCGTCACCCGTCCGTCGCACGGCGCCAAAGCATCCCGCGTACAAGCGGCTTCCAGACCCTTACCGCCCCAGGCGACAGGCACCTCATCCATGGCAAAATCCCTCGGCTCCCGCGTCCAGGACGCCTTTTTCCGGTTCGTCCACGGCAACCGCCTCATCTACAACACCTGCTGGGAAGATCCCCGTCTGGACAGGAAACTGCTCGACATCGCCCCCGGCGCGCAGGTGGTCGTCATCACCTCGGCCGGGGACAACGCCCTGGACTACCTCCTGGACGACCCGGCCGGCGTCGCCTGCGTGGACCTCAATTTCCGCCAGAACGCCCTGCTCGAGCTTAAGCGGGCGCTTTTCCGCCACGCCTCCCACGCCGAGCTGTTCCTCTTTTTCGGCGACGGCGGCGGCGCAGGCTGCGCCGCCGTCTACAAGGCCCTGCGGGGAGACCTGCCGGACTATGCCCGGGAGTTCTGGGACAAGAACATCGACTACTTCAAGCCCGGCAGGCTCTCGCGCTCATTTTACTACCACGGCGCGTCCGGGGCCGTGGCCTTCGCCTTCTCGCGCCTTTTAAGCGCCGTGAAGCCCGGCTTGCGCCGCCTGATCCCCGAACTCCTCGCCGCGCAGACCCCGCAGGCGCAACGCCGCGCCTTCGACGCCATCGAGCCCGCCTTTTGGGATCGCATGAGCCGCTGGCTCGTCGGCCGCCCGGAAATCATGGCCCTGCTCGGCGTGCCGCGTCCGCAGATCGAGCTGATCCGCAACTCCCACCCCGGCGGCCTCGAAGGCTTCGTGCGCGACAAGGTCCGGCATGTCTTCACCGGCCCGCCCATGGCCGAAAACTACTTCTGGCGCGTCTACCTGACCGGCCGCTACACCCGCGCCTGCTGCCCCGAATACCTCAAGGAAGCCAATTTTCCGGTCATCCGCGACCGCCTCGCCGCGCTTTCCACCCATACCGCGAGCCTGAGCGCCTTTCTCGCAGAGCACCCCGGCCCCTACAGCCACTTCATCCTGCTCGACCATCAGGACTGGCTGGCGAGCAACGCCCCGGCCGCCCTGGCCGAGGAATGGGAGCGCATCTTCGACAGCGCCGCGCCTGCCGCGAAAATCCTCATGCGCACCGCCGGCCTCGACGTCTCCTTCGTGCCGGGGGCGGCTCGCAACCGCCTGCGCTTCTTCCCCGAAATCACCGAACCGCTCCATGCCGACGACCGCGTCGGCACCTACGGGAGCCAGCACCTGGCGGTGGTCGCCTGATGGAAAACGCCTGCGCCGCCAACCCCCTGCACGGCTATTACAAATGGCACGCGCGCATCTACGACGCCACGCGCTGGAGTTTTCTCTTCGGCCGCAACCGGTTGCTGCACCTGGTCGCCGATACCCTGGGGCCGCGCCGCCGCACGCCCGTGACGCTCCTCGAAGTCGGCTGCGGCACAGGCCGTAACCTCGCCCGCCTCGCCCGCCTTTTTCCCGTCGCCTCGCTCACCGGCATCGACCTCTGCCGGCCCATGATCACCCGCGCCGCCAGGGCCACGACGCCCCACGTCCCTCGCTGCCGGCTCCTTTGCGAAGCCTACTCCCCGGAAAGCCTGCCTCCCGCCTCCGTCGATTGCATCGTCTTTTCCTACAGCCTCTCCATGTTCAACCCCGGCTTCGACGCCGCCCTTGACGCCGCGCGCGGCCATCTCGCACCGGGCGGCATCGTGGCCGTGGCCGACTTCCGTTGCTCCGTGCACCCGTGGTTCGCCGCCTGGATGGGCGTCAACCACGTGCGCCTGGACGACCAACTGCTCCCGGCGTTGCAGACGCGGTTCGCTGCGGTGCATCTGGAGAGCCGGAAAGCGTATGGCGGGTTGTGGGAGTATTTTGTCTATTTGGGACGCTAGGTTAGGGGAGGTGAAGAGGGAGGCGAAGAGGCCTCCGGCGGCCGGGGGGATCATCCCCCCCGGACCCCCTGAGCGGGGAGGCGGTAAACGGGTGGTGAGACGGCCGGTGGGCGTTGCGTCGGGGTCTGTGGTCGGGGAAATGAGGGCAACCCGCAGGCCGCAAAGC
>JAEWPX010000002.1 GCA_023399375.1 Pseudomonadota bacterium
CCGCTACGAAGCGTCTTTCTCGTCCCGGGCGGCGGCGACCTGTTCGCCGGTGAGGCCGAAGCGGCGGGTGCGGCCCGTGAACTCGGCCAGGACCGCGTCGAGCGCAGCCGGGGTGAAATCCGGCCAGAGGGTGTCGGGGAAGGCGAACTCGCTGTAGGCGGACTGCCACAGCAGGTAGCCGGACAGGCGCATTTCGCCGCTGGTGCGAATGATGAGGTCGGGATCGGGCTGGCCGGCGGTGTAGAGCTCGGCGGCAAGCCGCTCCTCGGTCACGGCCTCGGGCGGCACGCCCTGGGCGATGAGCCGGCGGCAGGCGCGCAATACCTCTTCGCGGCCGGAATAATTGAGCGCCAGATTGAGCGTCATCTCCGTGCAGTGGGCCGTCTTGGCGATGACGTGGGAGAGCACCTTGCGCGTGGCCAGGGGCAGGTCGGCCATCTCGCCGAGCACCAGGAAGCGGATGGACTGTTGCAGCAGCGTGTCCAGTTCCCGGTTGAGGAAGCGCACGAGCAGGTCGAAGAGGAACTTGACCTCGTCGGCCGGACGTCCCCAGTTCTCCTTGGAAAAGGTGTAGAGCGTCAGGTGGCGGATGCCCAACTCGCGGCAACGGGTGACCACCCCGCGGGCGGCTTCGGTGCCGGCCCGGTGGCCTTCGCTGCGGGGCAGCCCCCGCGAGGTGGCCCAGCGGCCGTTGCCGTCCATGATGATGGCGACGTGCCGGGGAAGAGACGTGGAATCTGCCACTAGATCTCCATGATTTCCTTTTCTTTCCTGGCCAGGGCCTCATCGGTCTTGGCGATGTAGGCGTCGGTGAGCTTCTGGACGTCTTCCTGGCCCTTGTGCTGGTCGTCCTCGCTGATGGCCTTGTCGTTCTTCTTTTTCTTGAGGCCTTCGTTGGCGTCGCGACGGACATTGCGCACGGCGACCTTGGCCTCTTCGGCGTATTTCTTGGCCACCTTGGCCAGGTCCTTGCGGCGGTCCTCGGTCAGCGGCGGGATGGAGATGCGGATGATCTTGCCGTCGTTGACCGGGGTGAGCCCGAGGTCGGACTTGAGGATGGCCTTTTCCACGTCGTTGAAGGCCTTGCGGTCCCAGGGCTGGATGGTGATGGTGCGGCTGTCCGGGGTGGACACGGAGGCGATCTGGTCAAGCGGCGTGGGCGTGCCGTAATAGTCCACGCGCACGCCGTCGAGCAGGCTCGTGGTGGCGCGCCCGGTGCGCAGCCGCGCGAATTCCTTGTCCAGCGACGCAAGCGCCTTTTTCATGCGCTCTTCGGCTTCCTTGAGCACTTCCTGCATGTCACTCGTCTCCTTTGACCACGGTGCCCACCGGTTCCCCGGCCAGCACGCGGGCCAGATTGCCGGGCGTGAACATGTTGAAGACCACAATGGGCAGGTTGTTGTCCATGGCGAGGCTTATGGCCGTGGTGTCCATGACGCGAAGCCTTTTTCCCAGCACGTCCATGTAGGTCAGCGAGTCGAACTTGACGGCGTCGGCATGCTTGGCCGGGTCCTTGTCGTAAACGCCGTCGACCTTGGTCCCCTTGAGGATGGCCTCTGCCTTGAGCTCCATGGCCCGAAGCGCCGCGGCGGTATCCGTGGTGAAATACGGATTGCCGGTTCCGGCGGCGCAGATGACCACCCTGCCCTTTTCCAAATGCCGCAGGGCCCGGCGGCGGATATAGGGCTCGCAGACCTCGCGCATGGTGATGGCCGACATGACGCGGGTGGAAAGTCCCTGCTTCTCCAGCCCTTCCTGCACGGCCAAGGCGTTAAGGACCGTGGCCAGCATGCCCATGTAGTCGGCCGAAGCCCGGTCCATGCCGGCGGCCTGGTCCGAGACGCCGCGAAAGATGTTGCCGCCGCCGATGACCAGGGAGATCCTGGCGCCGGCCGCCGCGGCATCGACGATGTCCCGGCAGAAATTGGTGATGGTCTGGTTGTCGATCCCGAAGGGCCGTCCCCCGGCCAGCGCCTCGCCGCTGATCTTAAGCAAAACCTGGGAAAACCGCAATTTCGACATGGAACCCCCTTGGGTTGCGGGCGGAAGGGGGGACGGCGAAGGGCCGCCCCCGGCAAGCATGCAAAAAAAACGGGCCTTGCGGCCCGTTTCAAAGTCGGTGCGCGGCGGCCTAGGCGGCGTCCTCGCCAAGGGCCATGCGCGTGAAGCGCCCGATCTGCACGTTCTCGCCGAGCACGCCGACGAGGTCGTTGAGCAGATCCTTGATCGAGACCTTGTCGTCCTTGATGAACGGCTGCTCGAGCAGGCAGATTTCCTTGTAGAACTTTTTCACGCGGCCCTCGACGATCTTCTCGGCGATGGCTTCGGGCTTGCCCTCTTCCATGGCCTGGTGCTTGAAGATCTCCTTCTCCTTGGCGAGCATGTCGGCGGGCACTTCCTCGGGGGTCACGCACACCGGGTTGGCGGCGGCGATCTGCATGGCCACGTTTTTCGCGAACTCCAGGAAGCGCTCGGAGCGGGCGACGAAGTCCGTCTCGCACTTGATCTCGACCATGACGCCGAGCTTGCCGTTGGAGTGGATATAGGAACCGATCACGCCTTCGGAGGTGGCGCGGCCGGCGCGCTTCTGGGCCTTGGACAGGCCTTTCTCGCGCAGCCAGGCAACGGCTTTTTCCTCGTCGCCGGAGCATTCGGTCAGGGCTTTCTTGCAGTCCATCATGCCCGCGCCGGTCTTGTCGCGCAGGGCTTTCACGGAGCTGGCGGTAATATCGGCCATGGGGAGGTCCTCCTACTCGTCGGTGGTTTCGGAAGCGGTTTCCTCGGCAACGGAGGCCGGGGCGGGCTCGGGCTTTTCGTCCTTGTCGAGGACGGGTTCGACGTCCTTGTTCTGGGCGGCGCCTTCGAGGCAGGCCTCGGCGATGCTCGCGGCGAAGAGCTTGATGGCCCGGATGGCGTCGTCGTTGCCCGGGATCACGTAGTCGATGACGTCGGGATCGCAGTTGGTGTCCACCACGGCCACGATGGGAATGCCGAGCTTGCGGCATTCCTGCACCGCGATCTCCTCGCGCTTGGGATCGATGATGAAGGCGGCCTGGGGCAGGCGGTCCATGTCCTTGATGCCGCCGAGGGTGGCGTTGAGCTTTTCCACCTCGCGGCCCATCATGACGATTTCCTTTTTCGGAAAACGCTTGATGGAGCCGTCCCCGAACATGCGCTCGAGGTTCTTGAGGCGGTCGATGCTCTTCTTGATGGTCTGGAAGTTGGTGAGCATGCCGCCCATCCAACGGTTGGTGACGAAGAACTGGCCCACGCGTTCGGCTTCCTTCTTCACGGACTCCTGCGCCTGGCGCTTGGTGCCGACGAAGATGATGCGGCCGCCGCCGGCCACCACGCCGGAGACGAAGTCATGGGCCTTCTGGTAGAGCTTGACGGTCTGCTGGAGGTCGATGATGTGGATGCCGTTTCTGGCCCCGAAGATGAAGGTGCGCATCTTGGGATTCCAACGGCGGGTCTGGTGACCGAAGTGGACACCGGTCTCGAGCAGCTGCTTCATGGACACGTAAGGCATAAGATCTCCTTGGGTTTTTCCTCCGCTTCGCAGGCGAGCCACCGGACCGCCCGGCACCCAGGAAAAACAGGCGAAGCGTGTGTTTTCGGGAAACGGCGGTTTGTATGCCGCTTCAAAAAAAAAAGCAAGGGGGCAGCGGCCGGCCGCGTTGACACGCCCGCCCCGCGCCGGCTACCCAGCCGGGACCTTCCAAAGGAGCAAACAGTGCGCATCGAGCTGCACGCGGGACTGAAAAAAACCGGCACCACGGCGATCCAGGTCGCCCTGGCCCGGAGCGCCGATGCGCTGCGCGCCCAGGGCGCGTTCGTGCCGGAAACGGAATTTTCCCGGGCCGCCGCGGCCACCCGCACCTCGGGCAACGCCTACGCCTACGCCCTGGCCGCGGCGGAGGCCGGCATCGACCCCGCGGGCGCGGCGGCGCGCGTGGCGCGACTCGCTGCGGCGCACATCAATGCTGCCGCAACCGCCGGCTGCAACCGTCTGCTCCTGTCCTCGGAAGCCCTGTGCGCCCTGCCCCGGGCCGGCTGGCAGGCCCTCGCCGCAGGCTTCGCCGCCACGGCCTGTCCCGTGCGCTGCGTCGTTTTCGAGCGCGACCCGTACGCTTGGTTTTTTTCCGTATGGCTGCAGGCGATAAAGCGCGACGGCTGCCCGCACTGGCTGGACGCGGCCCTTGCCGGCAACGAGGAGGGCTACCTGCGGCCGCTGCTCGCGCGCCGCGTCCTGGAAGGGCTCGGCAAGGACGCGTTCGAGACCCTTTTCCTCGATTACGACGCCTGCCGCGGCGACGCCGCCGGAGCCTTCGCCGCCGCCCTGGGGCTCGCCCTGCCCGGGGAGGGGCGGCCGGCCCGGTACAACCGGTCGCTGACGGCCGGCGAGGTCTTCGCCTTCCTCGCGTGCAACCGGGCAAGCGGCGGCAACATGAAGCTGTGCCAGGAACTGTGCGACAAGTACGTTCGCGGCGACGCGGACCGCGAGCCCTTTTTCTTCTTCGATCCCCAGGTGCAGGAGCGTATCCACGCCTTTCTCGCGGCCCACGGCGCGGACCGGCCCAGGGCGGCCTACGCCGACGCGCCCCGCCTGACCGAGGCGGCCCTTGCGGCGGGCGTCGCGCCCCTGGCACGGCTCGTCGCCGGCATGCTCGGCGACGCCGTGGCCCATTTCCGGGATTTTTCCGGTTCGGTCGCAGCCCTGGCCCTGCACAAGGCCCGCCATTTCGCCGCCTCGCCGGCCCGGGCGCAGGTCCCGGACGATTTCGACGTGCTGTGCTACCTCATCGCCAATCCCGACGTGCTGGCCGCGGACTGCGACCCCTACCGGCATTTCGTGGAATGCGGCCAACACGAAGGCCGCACCTGCCGGCGCTTTTAGGGGGAAAAGAGGGAAGATGCCTCCGGCGGCCAGGAGGGGCGACGGCCCCTCCTGGACCTCCCGAAAGTGGAGACTACTGGAGCGGCCCGGTCTCGGCCTCGCCCCGGGCAGCGTTAATGAGCACGCCCACGGCGTCGATCTCCACCCGCACCTCGTCGCCCGGGGCGAGCACGCCGCCGCCGGCCGGCGAACCGGTGAGGATCACGTCCCCGGGCAGCAGGGTCATGATGGTGGAGACGAAGCTGACCAGGGCGAACGGCGAAAGCACCATGTCCGCGGTGGTCGCGTCCTGGACCACGGCGTCGTTGATGCTGGTGCGCAGCCGCAGCCCCGTGGGATCGGCCACGGACGTCTCGATCCAGGGACCGATGGGGGCGAAGGTGTCGTAGCCCTTGGCCCGGCCCACGGGACCGTCGGTGAGCAGGTCGCCCGCCGTGACGTCGTTGGCGCAGGAAAAGCCGAACAGGCAGCGCGGCACGGCCTCGGGCGCGATGTTGCGGCAGGCCCGGCCGAGCACCAGCGCCAGCCCGCCCCAGGCCTCCACCCGGTTCACGGCCCGGGGCAGGCGGATGGCATCGCCGCTGCCGATGATGGCCGAGGGGGGCTTCAAGAACAACATGGGCGCGTCGCCGTCGTCGCGGCCGAGTTCGCGCAGCCGGCTGCGGAAATTGCCCTGCGCGCACACCACCTTGGACGGGGCCACCGGCGGCAGCACCGAGACCTCGGACAGGGGCGTCGTTTCCGGCAGCCCGAGGGTGGGGTCCAGGCAGCGCACGGCCCGCTCCTCGAAGAGCAACTGGCCGTAGAAGGTGGTGTCCCCCCGGCGCACGCGCAGCACTTTCATGGCAAGCCCTTTTTTTACAAGGTGATGACCAGCGGCACCACCACGGGATCGCGTTCCAGGACCTTGCGGAAAAAACGGCGCAAGGCGGAGCGGATGCGCTCCGTCAGCAGATCCGATTGCCCCGGCGGTACGTTTTCGAAGATGTCGAGCACGATGCATTTGGCGTCTTCGAGCACGTGGCTGTAATGCTGCTCGAAAACGAAGCCCTTGGACAGGATGTTGGGGCCAAACGTCAGTTCGCCGGATTTTTCGTCCACCACGAGCACGACGATGACGAGGCCCTCGCCGGCGAGCAGCTGGCGTTCCTTGAGCACCGTGACACCCACGTCGCCCACGCCCTTGCCGTCCACGTAGATGTGTTCGACCGGGATGGCGTCTTCCAGGCGCACGAGCCCGTCGCAAAAGGTCACGGGCTGCCCGTCCTCGATGACGAGCGCCCGCTCCGGGGCCACGCCGCAGCTGACGCCGATGCGTGCGTGCTTGACCAGGTGGCGGTACTCGCCGTGCACGGGGATGAAAAACTTCGGCGAGACGGTCTTGAGCATCAGGCTCAGTTCGTCGCCGTGGGCGTGGCCCGAGGCGTGGATGGCCTGGACGCTCTCGTAGAGCACCTCGGCCCCGAGCTTGTAGAGGCGGTTTATAAGCCGCGTGATGGCGCGGATGTTGCCCGGGATGAAGCGCGAGGACAAGATGACGGTGTCGCCCTTTTGCGCCTTGATCTGGCGGTGCTCGCCGTAGGCCAGCCGGGACAGGGCCGAAAGCGGCTCGCCCTGGGAACCGGTCACGAGCAGCACCACCTTGTCGTCGGGCAGGCTCGGCAACTCGTCGAGGCTGGCCTCGGTTCCCGGCGGCACGCGCAGATGCCCCAGTTCCCGGGCGATCTCGATGTTGGAGAAAAGCGACTTGCCCGAGACCGCCACCTTGCGGCCGCAGGCGTGGGCGAGGTCGTAGATCTCCTGCATGCGCTGGATGTGGCTCGAAAAAAGCGTCACCACGATGCGCCCGGCCGCGTCCCGGAAGATGTTGCCGAGGGCGGACTTGATCTCCCGCTCGGCCAGGGCGAAACCCTCGCGCTCGGCGTTGGTGGAATCGGACAGCAAAAGCAGCACGCCCGGCTCGCTGAAGGCCTTGATGGCCGGCAGGTCCGTGGCGTGGCCGTCGAGCGGCGTGCGGTCGATCTTGAAGTCGCCCGTGTGCACGATGCGCCCGGCCGGGGTCTCGATGCCGAGCGCAAAGCCCTCGACGATGGAATGGCACACCGGGAAGAATGTGACCTTGAAGTCGCCGAGCGTGATGGTCTGGCCGCCCTTCACGGGCTCGAACCGCGTGAACTCCTTGAGGCTGTGCTCCTCGAGCTTCTTGGCGGCCAGGGCCAGGGTGAATGCCGAGCCGAAAAGCGGCGCGTCGCAGGAACGCATGAGCCACGGCAAGGCCCCGATATGATCCTCGTGGCCGTGGGTGAGCAGAATCCCCTTGAGCTTGTCCTTGTTGGCCAAGAGGAAATCGAAACGCGGGATGACCACGTCGATGCCGAACAGGGAGTCGTCCGGGAACATCAGGCCGCAATCCACGACGATCATCGAATCGCCGCTGACCATGGCCATGCAGTTGAGCCCGATTTCGCCAAGGCCCCCCAAGGGATAGAGGGTCACGGCGGATTTGGCGTTCATTGTCGCATCTCCTGATAGGCCGCGTCCATGCGCGCCCAAAGGTCGTTTTTAAAGGCCTCACGCTCCTTGAGCGTGTACGTGTCGTGGGGATTGAACGGCGGCAGGGCGCGCACGGTCACATGTCCGGCGCGCACCCATTTGCCGTGCTTGGGCAGGATGCGGGCCGAGCCCGTGACGATCAGCGGCGCGACCTTGGCCCGGCACTTGAGGGCCACGATCATGCCGCCGGTCTTGAACGGGCCCAGGCGGCACGGGTCCATGCCGCGGGTGCCCTCGGGAAAGACGAGCAGGCCCACGCCCCGGTCGACGAGGTCCGTGGCCTCTTTTATGGATTCCATGGCCTTGCGACGGTTCTGCCGGTCGATGGCCACGTGCCCCACCCGGCGCATGGCCGGGCCGAACACCGGAATGGTAAAAAGGCTTTCCTTGGCCAGAAAACGGAAATTGAACCCCGAAAGCACGGAAAAAAGGATCGGGATGTCCATGTGGCTCTGATGGTTGGCCATGAACACGTAGGTCTCGCCCGGGGTCAGGGCCGAAAGATCGACCGTGACGCGTACCCCGGCGCACCGGACAAGCGTCCTGGCCCAGAAGCCTTCCAGGCGATGGGAAAGCGCCCCGTTGCGGCCGACGCGGGCGAAGAGCCAGCACAGGGAGCTGAAAAACAGGGTCACGGGGACCAGGCACAGGGCAAAAAAAAGGGATCGGATCATGCCGGGCAATTCCAGGGTTGACGGTGACCCGGCGCAACGTCGCTGGCCGGGCGGCTCGCATAGTAGGTGCGGCGGCGGAAAAAATCCAGCCTCGGCAGCGGGAACCGCAGGGTCGCGCATGGCTTGCATCGGTTATCCTTTTTTGGCAACACCGCCTGAGACGGTCCCGGCCGCGCGGGACAAGGGAGAAGTCATGAAGATTCTCATCGTCGATGACGACCATGTGTCGCAAGTAGCGCTTTCCGCCACATTATCCCGTTTTGGCGAATGCACCTGCGAGAGCAACGGCCGCGACGGGGTGTCCCGATTCACGTCGGCCCTGGACGCCGGAGCTCCCTTCGACCTCGTCTTCATGGACATCCAGATGCCGATCATGGACGGCCAGACGGCGCTGTGCGCCATCCGCGACCTGGAACGGGAACGCCAGATCGCCCCGGGCAAGGAAGCCAAGGCGGTGATGATCACCTGCCACGACGACATCAAGAACATCAGCACCTCTTTCTTTCGCGGCCAGGTGACCTCCTACTTCACCAAACCCATCGACCTGCGGGCCATGGTGGAGGAACTGCAAAGGGAAGGACTCGTCTAATCGAGCGTGTTCCCCAATTAATTGAAAAAAGATTTTACATCGCCACAAAGACCAGCTAGGCCAGGGGCATGGTCCCATCATCCCTTGCGCCCCATGCCGCGGCTACGGGCGCGAGTCCTTTTCCAGGAGATCGTCCATGTCGCTGAAAAAAAAGCCCCTGAAAAGCAAGCCCGTCTGCAAGGTAACCTTCACCCTGGCCAAGGAACAGGCCAAGGGCGCGGCCAACGTGCATCTGGTCGGGGAGTTCAATGACTGGGAAATCGGCAACACGGCCATGCGCAAACAAAAAGACGGCTCGTTCACGACCACCGTCGACCTGCCCACGGGCCGCGAATACCAGTTCCGCTATCTCATCGACGGCGACGTCTGGATCAGCGATCCCGAAGCGGACAAATACGCCTTCTCGCCCTTCGGCGACTGCGAAAATTCCGTGGTCACGGTCTAGCCCGTCCGACTGACGGCGATATTCCACGTCGGAGGGGGCACGGCCGCAAACCCTGCTCCCCCCCGTCCCATCCCCCACGGCTGCCGGATGCGAACCGTCTGCCTGATCCATTCCCATCTCGGGCCGGCGTTTTCGCGCCTGGGTTGCCGGGTCGTGTCCCTGACGCCGCCCGATGGCGTGGCCAGCCTGCCGGAACTGCTGGCCGCCCTGCCCGAGCCCCCGGACTGCGTCATCCACCAGGAAAACCTCGGCCGCCTCGTCGTGCTCGCCGACTGCGGCGACGCGCCCTGCCCGGTGCTCTACTGGTCCCTGGACACCCACCTCAACCACTTCTGGCAGCGCCACTACGTGCGCGCGCTTTCCGCGGCGGCCACCACCCAGCCCCACCTGGCCGCGACGTTGTCCCAAAACGGCGGCCCGCGCTGCGACTGGGTGCCCTGGCACGGCCAGCCCCGCCCCCTGGCTCCCCCGGCGCAACGCACCGTCCCCCTGGCCTTCGTCGGTCGGGTCAGCGCACAGCGCCAACGCCGGCAATGGTTCGTCGAACACCTGACGCGCTTCGGCCTGCTGGCGCGCCAGGACGTCTCCGGGGCGGAACTGGCCGCCTTCTACGACACGGTGCGCGCCGCCCCCAACGAATGCATCGCCGGCGAAGTGAACCTGCGCCTCTTCGAAGCCGCCTCGAGCGCCTGCCTGCCCGTTTCCGAACGCACTCCCGCCGGTGTGGAAAGACTCTTCGCCCCGGACCGCGAAGCCCTCTATTACGACGATGTGGCCGAGCTCGACGACAGGCTCCGCTTCCTTGAGGCCCACCCCGACCTCGCCGCAACCATGGGCCGGGCCGCCCACGCGGCCGTGGCCGCGCGGCACCTGCCCGACCACCGGGCCAAGGCCCTGCTCGACCTGGCCCGGGACGCCCCTCCGCCGCCCAAAGGGCCGGCCGCCGACGCCGCCCTGGCCCTGACGCTCTACCACCTCAACCGCTGCGGCCAACTGGCCACGCCGCGCTTCGAACTCTGGCGCAGGCTCGCCGCCGCGCCCGGCACGCCCGAAATCATGGCCGCACGCATCCAGCTCGCCCTGGCCGACAACAACCGCGACATGGCGCAAGTGCTTTTCGCCGCCTGCCTTTCCCATCCCGCACTCGCCGGCGACGCCCGCAGCGCCGCAGCCTGCGCCCTGGCCGCCCTGCGCCTGGGACAGGGAGAAGCCGCCAAACACGCCTACGTGGCCTTCGTCGCCGCCGCAGGCCGGCGCGAAGCCCCACGCCTGCACGCCCCCCGCGACTACCTGCTCTTTTTCGCCAACGCCCTGGAAGCCGTCGGCTGCACAAGCGCGCCGGGCATGCTCTTCGATCACGCCGTGCACCTGCCGGAAACCGCCGTCCAATGCCTTGTCGCGGCCAAAGCCCTGGACCAGGGCGACCTGGAAATCGAACGCCGCCTCGAAACGCTGCTGCGCCGCCAACCCGGCTCCGAAGCCGAACGCATCGGCCTTTTATCCAACCTCTCCCTGCACCGGCCCGACGACTGGACACTCTGCCTGGAACTGGGACTCGCCAACCTCAAAGGCTTCCGCCTGGAAGCCGGCCTCGAAGAACTGCGCCTCGCCGCCGCCACCGCCGCACGCACCGGCCAGGATGCCCGCTTCGCCAGACGCCTGTCGTTGGTCGACCCCTCGGGACGGGTGCGGCGGTTGTTGGGGACTGGACGGGAGGAGAAGAGGCCTCCGGCGGCCGGGGGGGATCATCCCCCCCGGACCCCCTGAGCGGGGAAGCGGAAGGCGGGTGGGAGGACGGTCGTTGGGCGGGGCGTCGGGGTCTGTGGTCGGGGAAATGGGGCTGCCCCGCAGGCCGCAAAGCCGGCCAGCACGGCAGCCCCAT
>JAEWPX010000190.1 GCA_023399375.1 Pseudomonadota bacterium
GGGTGTTTTTTTGTCCCCCCGGGCCCGCGACTTTCATGTCCCTGCCGCCGCGTCGGCGCGGCGGCGTTATTCGTCGTCGGTGAGCACCAGCTCCCGGCCTTCGCCGGGGTAGATGCGCCGCTCGGCAAAAGGCGTCGGGCGTTCGGGGGCCGGCCATTTGCCGGGCTGGGGCTCCGGACCTTCCAGGGCCACGGCGCTCGGATGCTTGTCCGCGTTGCACGGGTGGGAACGGATGTCCACCCCGGGCACGGGACAGCTGAATTCGATGGCGATGTGGTTGGGATCGAAGGAATAGAGCGAAAAAATAAATCCGTGGTCGATGATTTCCGATGCCCAGAAACCCGCGGCCTCCAGCGCGTCCTTGATCTCCCACAAATCGTCGCGGTCGCGTACGCCGATGGACACGTGGTCGAAGGCAAAGGGGCCGGAAACCGGCACGCCATGGTCCTTCTCCTCGATGGGCGCGACATGGGGCCACTCGAAAAACGCGATCATGTCGTTTTCCGAAATCTCGAAGAAGTAATGCCTGTAGCCGGGACGTCCCAGGCCCGCGACCAGGCGCATGCGCAGCAGATCGCGCCAGAAGCGGATGGTCGCGTCCATGTCGCGCGTGGCCATGGCCAGGTGGTTGACGCCGGTGTAACGCATGAGTCTCTCCCGGAAGGGGCGCGTGCCGGCGGCTACGACTCGAGGCCCAGGGACTGCGGGAAAAACGCTCCCGTGAAGACCAGCTCCGCCGCGCCGCGCAAGTACGCCTTGCCGTCGCGTAAAATCACGCCCAGTTCTTCGCCGCCCGTGGTGGTGATCACGGTCTCGTCGCCGGCAAGACCCAGTTCCCTGGCGATGACCGCCGACGCCACGGCCCCGGTGCCGCAGGCGTAGGTTTCGTCCTCCACGCCGCGCTCGTAGGTTCGCAGCGACAACCTCCCGTCGCCGTCCGGAGCGATGAAGTTGACGTTGGTGCCGGCAGGCTTGAACACCTCGTGGAAGCGGATGGCCCGGCCGAGCTTCCACACGTCCACGGCCTCCAGGTGCTCCACCACGACCACGGTGTGGGGCACGCCGGTGTTGACGAAATGGAGCGGAAATTGCTGCTGCTCGATCTCCACGGTCATGTCCAGGCGCAGGTCCTTCGGCTCGGTCAGCTGCACCGTCACGAGGTTGGAGTCCTCGTCCACTTCCGCCTCGATGGGGCCGGCGTCGGTGCCGAAGACATGGCGCGCCGGGGCGATGCCGAGCATCCAGGCCAGCCGCGCCGCGCAGCGCGAGCCGTTGCCGCACATCTCGGCCCGGGAGCCGTCGGCGTTGAAGAAGTGCCATTTGTAGGCCAGCCCGGACCCCTCGGGCGCGTGGTCGAGGAAGATCATGCCGTCGGCCCCGACGCCGAAAGCCTTGCGGCACACCGCCATCACGAGCTCCGGCATCGCTTCCGGGTCGTATTCCAGGACGCGGTTGTCCACGCACACGAAATCATTGCCGCAGCCCTGCATCTTGAAAAACGGAACGGACGGGCCGCAAACGGCTTCGAGATCCATGGAAGGCTCCTTTACAAAAAACGTCCCTACGCCCTAGCAGATCGACCGTATGGCGTCGAGAGCCGGCCGGACGTTCAGGCCGGCAGGTTGGCCCGGGCCACGCGCCACAGGTCTTCGTAGGAATACTTCGCCCGAAGCCCCAGGCACAGTTCCTCGGCCAGCACCATCTTGCGCGCCGCGTCGGCGAGCACCGCCTGGCGATGCAGCGCCAGGCGTCGCCGCAAAAACGCCTCGTCGAAACCGTCCGCCACGAGCGCCAGCCCCTCGGCGAAAAAAAGCGAACGACAGGATTCGGCCAGCGTCCGGCACGTCTCCTTGCCTTCGCGGCGCACCATGACCAGGCCGTACATCAGGCGGGCAAGCAACACTTCCGGCGCAAGGCCGTGGTCCACGGCCGCCGGGACGTCGGCGGCGGACGGCGGCGCGTCGCCGGCACGCGCCTTTTCCGCCATGGCGTAGGCCTGCTCCATGATCACGGCCTCGCGCGCCGGCGGCACGGCGAAATGGGCGGTCAGAAGCGAGAGCACGCGCTGCGGGTTGTCCCCCGAAGCCATGGCGGCAAGGGTCCCGGCCATGCAGTCCAGGGCGCGGCGCAATGCGCCGAGCACCTGCGCCCGGCCCGCCGCGTACAGCCGGCGCACCGCCTCCTCGGGCAGGTTCGAGCCGAACGCCGTCTCCAACAGCAGCCGGATGTACGGCTCCGTCACCGCCGCCATCTCCTCCTGCACGACGCGTGCGCCCTTGCGGCTGTCCATGAGCTTTTTGAGCGACAGCCAGTAGGCCGCTACGGCCTTGGCGGGCATTTCCACGATGTCGAGGTCGGCTCTGTCCGTATCCGGGCTTGGCATGGGGCTGTGGCCTTTTGCATGAAATGCGGATAATCATGGCCATGTCCGAAACGATGCGTTGCGGACCAAACGACCATACGGCGAAGCATCCGCCGGCGGCAAGCCCGGCCGGCGTGGAGGAGCGCTATGCGCGGACGTTGGCTCAAAGTGCTCATGGTGGTGCTGGTGCTCGTGCCGGTGGGGCTGACGGCCTACCTGGCCAACAATCTCTACCACCGCAAGGGCGTGCCCGAAGCTCTGGAAAATCTGACCCGGCAGCTCTTTCGCTCCAAGGAAGACGAACGCAAGGCCGAAGCCCGGGCCGTGGAACTCGAACGCAAGGCCGGCGAACTGCAAACCGCCTACGACGCCCTGGTCGCAGACCTGCGCGGCGAGGTGGACAGCCGGGACATCCGCGTGCGCCAGTTCCGGGAAAAACTCGAAATCAATTTCGTCGACAAGGTGCTCTTCGCCTCGGGCAGCGCGGAAATCACGCCCCGGGGCCGAACTATCCTGCTCAAGGTCGCCGGCGTCCTGAACAAGGTCAAGGGCAAGAGCATCTACGTCGTCGGCCACACCGACGCCAACCCCATCCACTCGGCCCTGTACCCTTCCAACTGGGAACTCTCCACCGCCCGTTCGTCCTCGGTCATCCGCTTCCTGTCCGAACAGGGCGGCCTGTCCCCGGAACGCTTCACCGCCATGGGCCGGGCCTTTTACCAGCCCGTGGCCAGCAACGCCACGCCCGAAGGCCGCCAGGAAAATCGCCGCGTGGACGTCATCATCGCCGACGTGCCGCTGCTCTCCAGCGAAACCGGTTCGGAAAGCGTGCGTGGCACGGCTTCCGGCCAGGAGCCGGCAGCGCAACCTCCCGCATCCGGCCAGGAACCCCTGCGCGAAACCGCGCCGCCGCCCCCGCCCCCCGGCCCGGACGAACCCCTCGCGCCCGCTCCGTCGCCGTCCTCGCAGGAAGAGGCCGCTCCCGTTGCGCCCCCGGCCGAACCCGATTCCCCGCCCGCAACAGCCGTGCCTGCCGCAGACGCCACGAAAACCGCGCCGCCGGCAACGGATGCGGCCCCTGCTGCCGTCGCGCCCCTTTCCCCGGCATCGCCCGACAGTCCGACGCCCGCAGCACCGGACGCCGCCGGCGCAAAACCCGCATCCCCGACCGCGCCGCCCGATCTGCCGCCCGCGCTGCCCGACAAGCCCGCTCCCGGCAAGTAGCAGGCTACTAACGCCTTCGGCGATCAGGGCTCTGCCCGGAACCCGCCGGGACCCTGCTGGGGCTCTGCCCTGCACCCGCGGGGGCGCCGCCCCAGACCCCGCCGGGGGGGGGCACTCCCCCCGGTCCCCCCGTCCGGCGTCGTGGCGCGGAGGAGGCTGCGGGCACCAGGAAGGCTGGCGTTGCCGGAACGAAGACGGGGCCGGAATTTCCCCTGCCGCTGCCGCCGCTTTCGCGGCAGGCTCGGCAGGAAAAATTCCGGCCCCAGGCCGTCGCCCTTTCAGGGCGAGTTTGAAGGAATTTTGCTTTGAAAGCCTCTTGAAAGGTATAAGAAAGGGCTTTTTCCTCGAAGACTCGTCATTTCGACGAGTCTTCGAGGAGAAATCCCTTTCTCATTCTTAAAATGCGGCGCTTCGCCGCTGGCGCCCGTGGTCTCGGAAATGGGGCGGCCGTGCTGGCCGGCTTTGCGG
>JAEWPX010000024.1 GCA_023399375.1 Pseudomonadota bacterium
ACAGGCAGGCCCCGAACCGGCCGGAAGCCCGGGCGTAGCCGTCGGCCATGCAGACCGCGCCGGCCGCCTGGGCGGCCGGGACGACGGCGACAGCGGCGTCCCGAAGGGTGGCGGGCAGGATTTCGCCGGGGCCGCCCGCCACCGTGAACACGTGACGGACGCCTTCGGCGGCAAGGACATGGAGCAGACTGGCCGTGGCGCGCATCTTCCCTCCAGGGTGGAAAGTTCGCCTGTTGCGCCATGATGCGCCGGCCGCAACCGGGCGTCAAGGCCGGCCGCCGGGCGCACGGAGCGCACAAAATCCGTGCGGCGGCGTTGCCTGTATGCGGCTATCGATGCTATGCTCGCACACCTAAAATGCCGATGTCCCATGCAGGCCCGGTTTGCGTGCGTTTCGCAAGGAGGGAGGCCGCCAGCCTATGGACGACAACGACGCCGCGACAGGCCAGGGCGAAATCCGGCCCCGGGAAACCGCGCAATCCCCCCACCAGGCCCCGGGCGCGCCCTGCCCCGTGATCGGCATCGGCGCATCGGCCGGCGGGCTCGAAGCCATCCTCGCGCTTCTTGAAAACCTTCCCCCGACCCTGCCCGCCGCCCTTGTCGCCCTCACCCACCTGCCGGCCGACAAACCGAGCAGCCTCGATGCCGTGCTCGCCAGCCACACGCGCATGCCCGTGCACATGATCGCCGGAGACACCCCGCCGCAGCCGGGCACGATCCACGTCCCGGCAAGCGGCGACGACCTGGGCTTTGCCGGCGGCCTCCTGCGGCCTCGCCGCCGCGAGGCCGGCCCGCAGCGCCACAACATCGACGCCTTCCTGGCCGACCTCGCCGCAGCCAACGGTCCCCGGGCCGTGGCCGTCGTCTGCTCCGGCACGGGCACGGACGGCATGCAGGGGGCCATCCGCATCGCCAAGGCCGGCGGCGTGGTCCTCGTCCAGGACCCGTCCGAGGCCGCCCATGCCGGCATGCCCGAGGCCGTCATCGCCGCCGGCGCGGCCACGGCCGTGCTGCCCATGGCGGAACTGGCCCGCCAACTGGTCCGCCTGCTGGCCGACGTCTCCTGTCCCGAGGCGGAAAACGACGTCTTCGTGGACGCCGCCCTTTCACTGGTGAAAACGCAGACGGGCCACGACCTGACCGGCTACCGGACCAACACCATGACCCGGCGCATCCACAAGCGCATGCTCCTCTCCGGCACCACCGGACCCCAAGCCTACCTCGACCGCCTGCGCGACGACGCCGAAGAGGCCGACAGGCTCCTGGGCACCCTTTTCATCGGCGTGACCGCCTTTTTCCGCGACCCCGACGCGTTCGAGGTCCTGCGCGCCCGGGCCCTGCCGGCCATCTTCCGGGATCGCAAACCCGGCGATCCGGCGCGCTTCTGGGTGGCCGGCTGTTCCACAGGCGAAGAGGCCTATTCCCTGGCCATGCTCACGACCGAGTATCTGGAGCGCACGGGAAGCCGGGCGGAATTCAAGATCTTCGCCACGGACATCGATCCGGACGCCGTGGCCGCGGCGCGCAGGGGCCGCTATTCCCCGCGCGCCCTGCAACAGATGCCGAAGGAACGCCTCGACCGGTATTTCAAGGCGGAGCGGCGGGAAAAAATCGTCGTCCCGTCCCTGCGCGAACGCGTCGTGGTGGTGCGCCACAACCTGCTCGCCGATCCGCCGTTTCTGCGCACGGATCTGGTCGTGTGCCGCAACCTCCTCATCTACCTGACGCCCAAGCTCCAGGAACGGGCCCTTTGCCTGCTGCATCAGTCTCTCAACCCCGGCGGATTCCTGTTTCTCGGCCCCTCCGAATCCATACGGCCCCAGACCGGCGGTCTGGAGGTGGTGGACAAGCGCTGGAAGCTCTACCGCAGCGTCGCCCCCCCGGACCGTCGTCACCTGCGCCGCATCGTGCCGGCCCCTCCGGTTTCCCGGGAAACCTCCTGGGGGGCCCCGCTTGCCGCCAAACCCGACGAAGCTCTCGACGCCGTCCTCGACAGGGCCCTGCGCCGCCGCTACAGCCCGCCGGCCGTGCTGGTCGACCGGGAGGGACGCATCCTGCGCGCCCACGGCGACACGAGCCGCTACCTGCGCCTTCCCGACGGCGAACCGACCCTCGACGCCGTCCGGCTCGCCCGGCCGGAGCTGCGCCACCACCTGCGTCTGGCCCTGGCCCGGGCGATCAAGACCGGCGTGGGCACGACCCTGCCGCCCGTGCGCCTGACTGGGGATGATGATGACGCCGTGGCCATGGCCGTGGACCCCGTGCCCGGGGAAGACGGCCAGGCCGCGCGGCTGCTCGTGGTCTTCGAAACGATGCGCGCGCTTCCCCTGCCCGGCGACTATCAGGAGTTGGCGGGCCTGACGGAAAGCGGCGTCGTGCTGCGCTACGAGGCGGAATTGCAGGCCGCCCACGACCACCTGCGCGAGGTCGTGGAGCGCGACGAGTCCCTAAACGAGGAGCTGCGCGCCACCAACGAAGAACTGCTCAGCATGAATGAGGAGCTCCAGTCGGCCAACGAGGAGCTCGAGGCCTCGCGTGAGGAATTGCAGGCCTTAAACGAGGAGCTGACCCACAAGATCGAGGAGCTCGGCAAGGCGCATGCCTTCGTGGAGAACCTGCTCGCCGCCGCCGACGTGGCCACGGTGTTTCTCGACCGTGAAGGCCGCGTCATGCGCTCCACCCCGGCCGCCCTGGAGGTCTTCCACGTCGCCGTGGAGGACGTGGGCCGCCCGCTTGCGGCCATCAAGTCCAAGGTGCGCGACAAGACCCTCCTGGCGGATGTGGCCGCCGTCCTGCGCGGCGAGGCGATGATCGAGAATGAGGTCCGGCGCGACGACGGCCAGATGTACCTGCGCCGCGTCCTGCCCTACCGCGAGGAGGACGGCACCGTGGGCGGCACGGTGCTCACCTACGCCGATGTGACGACGCTCAAGGAAGCGGAGGCCGTGCTGCGCCGCGGCAACGAGGAACTCGAGCACCGCGTCGCCGAGCGCACCGAAGAACTGCGCGTGGCACGGGAGGAAGCGCAGCGCTGGGCGGACAGGCTGGTCATGGCCCTGAACGCGGCCAAGGCCGGAATCTGGGAATGGGATCCCCAGACCAACGAGAACGTCTGGTCCGAGCAGATATGGTCCCTGTACGGCCTCGACAGGAAGTCCGTGCAACCCTCCTACGAGGGCTGGCGGCAGGCCATACATCCCGCGGACGCGCCGGCCATGGAAGCGGCCGTGCTACAGGCGCTGGCGCACGGCGAGGACATCGCCATCGAATGGCGTACGGCGCGGCCGGCCGGACAGGAACGCTGGCTGCTCTCCGTGGGCCGGCCAGTGCTCGACGCCCGGGGGCGCGTCCAGCGCTACCGGGGCATCGTTCTTGACATCACCGGGCGCAAGGCCCTCGAACGCTCGCTTACGTTTCTGGCCACCTGCGGCCACGGCCAGGACGGGCGGGATTTCTTCCACTCCCTGGCCGCGTATCTTGCCGAGGCGCTGCACATGTCGTTCGTGTGCATCGACAAACTGGAGGGCGACGGGCTGCGCGCCACTACGCTCGCACTCTTTTGCGACGGCCATTTCGAGGACAACATCACCTACGCCCTGGCCGACACCCCCTGCGGCGCGGCCGTGGGCAAGGCCGTGTGCAGCTTCCCCAGCGGCGTGCGGAATCGCTTTCCCCACGACGCCGTGCTGCAGGAGATGGACGCCGAAAGCTACGTGGGCGTCACCCTCTGGGACAGCGCCGGCCGGGCGAGCGGCCTGATCGCCGTCATCGGGCGCAAGCCCCTGGCCGACGTCGAGCTGGCGGAATCGCTTTTGACCATGTTCGGGGCGCGCGCCGGCAGCGAACTGGAACGCCTGGAGGCCGAAGAGGCCCTGGTCAAGGCCAAGGAGGCTGCCGAAAGCGCCAGCCGCACCAAATCGGAATTCCTGGCCAACATGAGCCACGAGATCCGCACGCCCTTAAACGGCGTGCTCGGCATGCTCCAACTGCTCGGCACCACGGACCTCGACGACGAGCAGGCCGAATACGTGCATGCGGCCACGGTTTCGTCGCTGCGCCTGACGCGGCTTTTATCCGACATCCTGGACCTCTCCCGCATCGAGGCCGGCAAGCTCGTCATCCACGAGGCCGAATTCGCCCTGGCGGGATTGCGCGCCGCGGTCCTCGACCTCTTTTCCGTAGCCGCCCGGGAAAAGGGCCTTGCGCTGACGTTCGAGGTGGACCCGCACCTGCCGGCCACGCTCGTCGGCGACGAAGTCCGGCTGCGCCAGATACTCTTCAACCTCGTCGGCAACGCCATCAAGTTCACGGAAAAGGGCGCGGTGCGGGTGGAGGCGTCGCTGCTCAAACGGGAAAAACGCCGCGCGCGCGTGCTCGTTTCCGTCGCGGACACGGGCATCGGCATCGCCGACGACAAGCTGCACGAAATCTTCGAGCCCTTCGTCCAGGCCGAGGGCGCCTACACCCGCCGTTTCCAGGGGGCGGGGCTCGGACTTTCCATCGTGCGCCGGCTGGCGCGGCTCATGGACGCGTGCCTCGACATCGACGCCGAGGAGGGCCGGGGCGCGACGTTTTTCCTGTCCCTGTCCCTGGGCCTGCCCGGCGCGCGGCCCGAACGGGAGTCGCCGGCCCAGGCCGCGTCCGCCCCCGGCAGACCCCTGCGCATCCTGCTGGTCGAGGACGACATGGTCAACCTCCTGGCCGGCAAGCGCATGCTCGAAAAGCTCGGCCACGCGGTGGCCACGGCCGTGGACGGCAGCCAGGCCCTGGCGCGGCTCGGCGCAGGCGACATCGACCTCGTCTTCATGGACATCCAGATGCCGGTCATGGACGGCCTGGAGGCGACCCGGGCCATTCGCGCCGGAGGCACGCCCCGGCCGGACATCCCCATCATCGCGCTCACCGCCTACGCCATGCCCGCGGACCGGGAACGCTTCCTGGCCGCCGGCATCGACGACGCCGTGAGCAAGCCCGTGGAAACGGCCACCCTGGCCGAAGTCATCGAACGCACCCTGGCCAGATGCGGGACCGCGCCCGCGTGAGAGGCGTTGCGTCCCGGCGGCGCGACGCGTATGAAGAAGGGAATCAGCAAAGGAGATACCGATGCCGTCTGAACAAGCCGCTTTCGAAACCACCTGCCCGGGCTGCGGCGAAACGGTCCGCGTCACGGTTTCGCGCGAGGACGTCGCGGACGGCAAGGCCCATGCCCAGGCCGTGTGCCAGCGTTGCCTCGGCCGGTTCGAGGCCATCACCGACCTCGACTGCCTAGAATGGGACGACGCCTGCAAGACGGAAGTCGGCCGCTTCGGCTAGAGGCGCGTTCGTTCGAAAATCGTTCCGCCAACGGCGTCGCTCCTGCAAAGGGGCAACGTTTTTTTTCGGGGGCGTGGCGCAAGCCCGGCCCGCCCGAGGAGATCCCGATGCCGCGCCACTGGCTGCTCAAGACCGAGCCGGGCTGCTTTTCCATAGACGACCTGGCCGCCGCCCCCGGGCAGACCACCTGCTGGGACGGGGTGCGCAACTATCAGGCCCGCAACTCCCTGCGCGAAATGGCCATCGGCGACCTGGCGCTATTTTATCACAGCGGGAAGGCTCCCGCGGCCGTGGGCGTGGCGGAGATCGTGCGCGAGGCCTACCCGGACCTTAGTGCCCAGGACCCACAGGACCGCCACTTCGACCCCAGGGCCACGCCGGGAAACCCCGTCTGGTTCATGGTCGACGTGCGCCTGCGTTCCCGCTTCGCCGCGCCCGTGCCCCTTGCGGCCATGCGCCGGGAGCCGGGGCTTGCCGGCATGGAGCTTTTGCGC
The DNA here is from genome assembly GCA_023399375.1 of Pseudomonadota bacterium. Lineage (GTDB taxonomy): Bacteria > Desulfobacterota > Desulfovibrionia > Desulfovibrionales > Desulfovibrionaceae > Solidesulfovibrio. Next base: position 5,808 of record JAEWPX010000024.1, read on the forward strand.
AAGGGCTCGCGCCTGTCGGTCATGCTCGTTTCCGCCGCGGAATTCGCCCTGGTCTGCGCCCTGGGCGGCGCGGCGGCACAAAAGGCTTGACGCCGGCCCCGGACAGGGGTTTAGCCGTCTGGCGCAGGACGCCATCGCGTCCAATCCGCGCCAAAAGGCCTCATCCCGTGCACTGTGACGCAACCTGCCCCATCGGCATCTTCGATTCCGGCGTCGGCGGCCTCACCGTGGCCCGCGCCGTCATGGACCGCCTGCCAAACGAGCGTATCGTCTATTTCGGCGACACCGCCCGCGTGCCCTACGGTGTGAAATCCCCGGACACCGTGGCCCGCTACGCCGCGCAGATCACGCGGTTCCTGCTCGCCAAAAACGTCAAGCTGCTCATCGTCGCCTGCAACACCATGGCCGCCGTGGCCCTGCCGGCCATCGCCTCCATGTCGCCCGTGCCCGTCATCGAGGTCATCTCGGCCGGGGCCAAGAGCGCCCTGGCCGTCTCGAAATCCCGGCGCATCGGCATCATCGCCACGCCCTCGACCGTGGCCAGCCGGGCCTACGAAAAGGCCCTGGAACTCTACGGCGGCCCGGACGTCCACGCCGTGTCCAAGGCCTGTCCGCTGTTCGTGCCGCTGGTGGAGGAAGGCTGGCTCGACCACCCGGCCACGCGCATGGTGGCCGAGGAGTACCTGCGCCCGATGCTGACGGAGGACCTGGACACGCTGATCCTCGGCTGCACCCATTATCCGCTGCTCGCCCCGCTGCTCGCCCAGGTCGTCGGACCGCAGGTGCGGCTGCAGGACTCGGCCACGGCCATGGCGGCGCGCGCCGCCGCCGTGCTGGCGGAACTGAACCTCGCCCGAAACGACGGGCCGCCGCGCCACATCTTCCACGTCACGGACATGCCGCTGCGTTTCCGCGAAATCGGCGAACGGTTCCTCGGCCGTCCCATGGAGGACGTGCGCCTGGAGAAGATGTAGCGCCGGCGTCAGGAATTGGCGGCGGCTTGGGCGTTCGGCGAGGCCGTCGGAGCCGGCGCGTCGCCTGCCGGCGGCGTCGGCGCGGGCACCGGGGCCGGAGTCGCGGGCGCGGCCGGGGTCGCAGGCTTGGGCTTGGGTTTGGGCTTCGGCTTGGGTTCGGCCGGCGGCGCAGGCGGCGTTTCGGCCCGGGCGCAGGCCACGCGGGCGTTTTTGTATTCCGCCACGGCCGGCGCGTAGGTCGGGTCCAGAATCATGGCCTTACGGTAGGCGGCGAGCCCTTCGCGACAGTCGCCGGCGGCCATGGCCAGATTGCCGCGGTAATACTCGACCTGGGCGCTTTTCGAGCCGCGCCGCACCGCGGCGTCAAGGCGCTCCCCGGCCGCGTCGCGACGGCCGGTCGCGTACAGGGCCACGCCCAGTGCCTCGAGGGGGCGCGGATCGGCGGCGTCGAGGGAGGCGGCCTCGGTCAACACGGTTTCGGCCTTTGCCAGATCGCCGGCCTTGGCCGCGCAAATGCCGAGGTACAGCCGTGCCTCGACGGACTTGGCGTCCTCGCGGACGGCGGCTTCCAGGTCGGCCATGGCGTTGCGGCAGTCTCCCGCGGCGGCCGCCTTTTTCCCGGCAGCAAGGCGCGTGGCGGTCGAAGGCGCCGCCGGGTGCGTATCCGCGACCGGCGGCGGGGAAGGCTGCTTCTGACAGGCGGCCAGGGCAAGGGCCAGCCCAAGGAACGCGGGAACGGCTTTTCCCCGGAAAAATCGCGACATGGTTCCTCCCGGCCGCACGGGCCAGACGGTCCCGCTGACGGCGACACGCGCCGCATCGCAGGGCCGGCGTCTCGCGCGTGTAGCGCCGCCCCAGGACCCTGTCAACGGCCGGCCGCCCCGCCAAGCGCCCTTGACGCCATCCCGCGGCGCACGTAGAGGAGAATCGCTTTCCGGTTTGACGGACGAGCCCGCCCCAGGAGTCGCGGTGAAGCGTTTCGAGGCCGTTTTTGCATCTCTTTCCGGGCGTCGTCCCCAGGGACGCCGTTTTGCCGCGGTCCCGTGAGCGCCCCGGAAAACGCGGCGCAAGCCGGCGCCGCGCGCCGCGCCTTCCTGCCGGGCCTCGCCGTCGTCACGGGACTTTCCCTGCCTGCCGCCCTGACCGCCGCCGGCCTGCTCGACTTCCCCACGTTTCACGCCCTGACGCAGACCGCCTGCATGGCGGCCGGCATGGCGACGTTCCTGGTGCTCTGGAATGCCCGGGATTTCCTCAAGCAGAATTATTTCCTGGTCCTTGGCCCGGCCTTTCTGGCGGCGGCCGTGTTCGTCTGGCTCCATACCCTGCACGCAGCCGAGTTGGTCCATCTTCCCCTGTCCTGGGAACTGCTGCGCGCCCTGCCCACGACCGGCAACCTCGGCCTTGCGGCCTCGCTTTGCATCGGCGCCTGGCTTGCGCCGCGACCGCGCCGCAATCCCGCCGCGATCCTCGCGATCGTAACCGGCGGCAACCTGGCGTTGTGGCTTTTTTTCGCCCTGGATACGTCTCCGCAATCGGTCTTGGCCGCCCAGCCCTTCGCCGCCGTGCTCCATGTCGCGGCTCTGGCGCTCTTCGCGGCCGCCGCCCCGCCTCTGTTCCGGGAGCGCGCCGCGCTCGGCCCGGAGGCGACGCGGCCGCTGCTCGCCGCCCTAGCCTTCCTGACCGCGGCCGAAGCGGCTTTCGCCTTGGGGCTGCGCGGGCCAGGGCCCGATCTCGTCGGGCACACGGCCAAGCTCCTGGGCTACGGCCTCGCCTGCCACGCGGCCGTGATCGCAGGTGTGGTCCGGCCCCAGCGCCTGCTGCGCCGGGAAATCGGCCACCGCGAAGAGGAGATGGCCGCGCGCATGACGCGCCTGGGAGCCCAGACCCGGGCCACCTTCGAACTGACGCGCCTCAAGGACCTCGAAGACGGCGACTTCGACCGCTTCGCCCGCGCGCTGCTGGCCCGGGCCCGGGCCGTGCTGCACCTGGAGCGGGCGGCCGTGTGGCTGTTCTCCCCGGAGGGGGACCGGCTGACCCTGGCCATCGGCAGCGGGGACGCCGCCACGGAAACCGCCGCCGTTCTGGATGTGTCCTCCGCGACCGACTACCGGGAAGCCCTGGCTCACGAACGGGTCCTGGCCGTGGCCGACGCCGCGTCCTGGCCGCTTGCCGCGCCCGCGCTTGCGGCCGCCCTCGCCGCGCGCGGCGTGGCTTCGTGCATCGACGTTCCCCTGCGCTTTTCCGGCCGCCTCGCCGGCGTCCTCAAGCTCGAACACGACAGCGCGCCCCGCCGGTTCGCCGACGACGAACTGGCGTTCGCCGGCACCCTGGCCGACCTGCTCGTCCTCGGCCGGGAGTCGGCCGAGCGCCGGCTGGCCGCGCGCAACCTGGCCGAAAGCGAACAGCGCCTGCGCGCCTTCGTGGACGCCATGCCCGATCCGGCCTGCCTCAAGGACGCCGACGGCCGCTGGCTCGTGGCCAACCGGGCCATACTCGAAACCCTGCGCCTGCCCGCGACGGGCTGGGAGGGGCGGACGAGCGGGGAACTCGACGAGGTCTGCGCCGGGGACAAGACCGCGCTGCAGGCCCTGGCGGCGACGGACCGCCGGACCTGGACGGCCCGGGAAGCCGCGGTGTTCGGCCTGACCCTGGTCGACCCCGGCGGGAACGACCGGCATTTCGACATCATCAAGGCTCCGCTGTTCCACATCGACGGACGCCCCCGGGGCATGGCCATCCTGGCCCGCGACGTCACCGCCTACCGCGACGCGCTCTCCCGGCTGCGCGAATCCAACGCGGAACTCGAAGCCATCTACAACGAAACTTCGGACGGGCTCATCATCGCCGACATCGGCAACCAGACCGTGGTGCGGGTCAACGCCGCCGCCTGCCGCATGTTCGGCTACGAACCTCGCGCGCTGACCGCGCTGTCTCCCTGGGACCTGCACCCGAACGAGGAACGGGAGCGCTTCGTGCGCCTGTTCGGGGAAATCGCGGCCGGCAGGCTGCGCCTGCTCGAAGGCATCCCCTGCCGCCGCGCCGACGGCGCGACCTTTTTCGCCGACATTTCCGCCCAGCCCATCGCCTACGGCGGCCGGTCGGCCATCCTGGGCTTTTACCGCGACATCAGCGAACGCCGCGCCGTGGACGCGACCCTGCGCGCCTCGGAGGAACGCTTCCGCCGCGTGTTCAACAGCACCTACGACGCCATCTTCCTCCACGACGCGAAGGGAGCCATCCTCGACGTCAACGAGAAGGCGCTGGAACTTTACGGCATACGCCGCGAGGAAATGAACGCCATCTCCATCGCGCGCGACCTCTCCGCCCCGGAAACCTCTCCCGAAGCACTGCACGAATACTGGGACGCGGTGCTGGCCGGCCAGGAGCGCTTCTTCGAATGGAAAGCCAAGCGCCCCCACGACGGCAGCATCTTCCATGTCGAAGTCTACCTGCGCCGCATCCTGCTCGGCGAGCGGCCGGTCATCCTGGCCAACGTGCGCGACGTTACCGAACGCAAGCGCGTCCAGGCCGCCCTGGCCGCCCGTCAGGAGGAGATCTCGGCGCTCAACCGCGATTTGGCCCTGCGTGTGCGCGAGGCGACCGAAAAGAACCGGCAAAAGGACATTTTGCTCCTCAATCGCACGCGGCTGGCCGCCATGGGCGAAATGATCGGCAACATCGCCCACCAGTGGCGGCAACCCCTAAACGCTTTGTCCATCGTGCTGGCCAACATGCGCTTCGAATTCGAAGCCTCCTGCGGCGAGGAAGGGGAGGCGCTCGCCGCCGCCCATCACCAGGCCGGAGAAATACTGCGCAAGATGTCCGCCACCATCGACGACTTCCGCGACTTCTTCCGGCCCGACAAGGAGCGCAAGGCCTTCGACGTGGCCACGGCCATCGGCGACGCACTGCTGCTGATCGAGGCGAACCTGGCCCAGCACGGCATCGCGCTGCGCGTGACGGCCCGCAAGAACCCGCGCGTCATGGGGTTTCCGGGCGAGTTCTCCCAGGTCGCCCTCAACCTCGTCGGCAACGCCCGCGACGCCATCCTGGCCTCGGGCGTGCGCGACGGCGTCATATCCATCCGCCTCATGGAGCGTCACGGCCAGGCCGTCATCCACGTGCGCGACAACGGCGGCGGCATCTCCGAGGCCGACCTGCCACGGCTGTTCGACCCCTACTTCACCACCAAAAGCGACAACGGCGGCACCGGCCTTGGCCTGTACATGTCCAAGACCATCATCGAGGAGCACATGCGCGGCAGCCTGACCGTGGCCAATGCCCGGGGCGGGGCGCGCTTCGTCATGCGCCTCCCCCTGGCGGACGCCGCCGAGGCCCCCCTTCCCGCCAATCGCGCGCTCCCGCCCCGGAGGTAAGCCATGCCCAGAAACTCCGCATCCATGCAAAAATACCGCGCCCTTTCCCGGCTGCACATCCTGGTCGTCGAGGACGACCTCCTGGCCCGGGAGCAGATGGGGCTCCTGTTGTCGCGCTTCGCCGGCCGGCTGACCAAGGCCGAAGACGGAGCCGAGGGACTCGAACGCTTCAAGTACGAACGGCCGGACATCGTGGTCACGGACATCAGCATGCCGCGCATGGACGGCCTGGAGTTGGCCGAAGCCGTCAAGGCCATGGACAAGGCCACGCCCGTGGTGCTGGTCACGGCTCACAGCGATGCGGCGTTTTTCCTGCGCTCCATCGCCATCGGCATCGACGGCTACGTGGTCAAGCCCGTAGAGGCCGAGGCCCTGCTCGGACTGCTCGCCAGGCTCGGCAAGGGGCTGCTGGAAACCCGGGCCGCGGCCAGCAGGGCGCAGCTTTTCCAGTTCACCCTGGACATCAACCCCAACTTCATCCTCACCTGCGACGCCGGGGAAGTGGACTACGTCAACCGGACGTTCCTGGATTTCCTGGGCGCGCCGAGCCTGGCCGCCCTCAAGGCCGGGGAGCACGCCGGCCGCACGCTCGAACTCGACGGCCGTCGCCACGAGGCCGGCGATCTGGCCTGGACCGCGCAAATCGGCGCGCGTGCGGGAGTGACCCACCAGGCCGTCTTTTCCCGCCTGGCGGGCGAAAAGGGACAGCCGCGCACCTTTCTCGTGTCCGCCGCGGAATTCCCGGAACTGGAGCGGCGCGTCCTGACCTTCACCGACATCACGCCCCTGGCCGAGGAGCGTCGGGCGCTGCTCATGCGCGCCGCCACGGACGCCCTGACCGGCATCGCCAACCGCGCCGGCCTCGACGAGTTCCTGGAAAAAACCCTGCACCACGCCCATGCGGAGCGGACGCCCCTGTCGGTCATCATGTTCGACATCGACCACTTCAAGGTCATCAACGACACATACGGCCATCAGGCCGGCGACGCGGTCCTGGCGGAACTGGCGCGCATCGTCGGCAGCCATGTCCGCGTCGGGGATCTGCTCGGCCGCTACGGCGGCGAGGAATTCCTCCTCGTCGCCCCGGGAGCCGAACACGACGTGGCCCTGCAATTGGCCGAACGGCTGCGCGCCGTGATAGAGGAGCACGTGTTTCCGGCCACGGGGAGGCTGACCTGCAGTTTCGGGCTGGCCGGGGCCAGGAGCGGGGAATCCGCCGCCGCCCTGGTCGGGCGGGCCGACGAGGCCCTGTACCGGGCCAAGGAGTCGGGCCGCAACCGCGTGGCCGCCGACTGAGCGCCGCCCGGAGCCGGGGCGTTCGGGCCCGGCGACGACTCCTTTACAAAAGGAAATTATTCTAAAACAATAACAATGTATTGCACGCCTTTTGGCGCGATAATGTGATTTTTTTCCCAAACAAATCTTGCCAGTGTCCCACGCCGGGCGTAGCCGTGGACTTGCGACCGTCATGCCGGAACCCGCTCCCCGCCCCTGCGGCGCGAAGGACGTACCGGCAGGACCGCATCCCTTTTCCGGCAAGGCCGGAAGCGGGACGCGCACGGGCGGCCGCGACGGGTTGTGAGGACGTCGGCCGGCCCTGGAAGCAAGGAGAACGCGACAACCAACGCCCCTCGTGTCACGCTACTGACCGGAAAACCGCCCCTTGGGCGAAGGACTGATCGACGGGACCCGGACTCTCGGGAGCCATGCCCGGGCCGCGAACGCCACACGAGATCACCGGACGCAAACCCGGTGGACGACGGCAGCCGCCCGCCGGCGACTTGGGGACACCCCCGGGGAGTCGGACATGAGTCTGATGGATGTAGGCGCCATAGCCGGCGCACTGGTTTTTCTGGCTCTGCTCGGATTCTTCTTCTACAAGCGCTGCATGAAGTGACGCGGCAAGGGCGTCCGCTCCCAACGGAGCGGACGCCCGCGTTTTTTCGGGCGATCGGCAGCGGTCGCTTCAGGAATAGACCGTACCATCGTAGCGGTCGTTGAGCCCGAGCCCCAGCCGCCTTGCCGTGATGCGCCGGCTGACGGCGGCGGCAAGTTCCGCGGGCAGGCCGGCAAGCGCCGGGTCCGTCGCCTCCGGGGGCGCGGCCTGCGCCTCGCCGCCGCCCTGCGCCACGAAAAGCACCGGCCCCATGTCCATGTGGCCGCAGAAATCGGCAAGCCCGGTGCCGGCCAGCTCCGCTCCCGAGGCATCGAGCAGCCCGGCCGCTTCCACGGCCGCACGCGAGCCCGCCGTGACCAGGACCAGGACATCCTGCCCGATCAGTTCCCGGGCCAGCGCCGCCACCAGCGCGTCGTGCCCGGCCGCGGCGGCGGCGCAACCGGCGATGGCGACCATGCCGCGCACCATGCCGATGCGCAGCGCCTTGAGCAGGGGCTCGGGCGAGCCGCCGCAGGCGTCCGCAAGGGCCTCCCGAAACCGATCCCCGTCCGCGGGGGCCCTCGCCGGCATGCCGCACGGGCAGTCAACGACGAACATATATTCCCGCAGCAGGTCCCGGGCGGCCTGCCCGCCCTCGACGCCGCAGGTGCCCGCCGCAACGGCATTCGATTCCTTGCGCATACGTTCCTCCCCAAACCACCCCGACGACGCCGGACGCGCCCGAAGCGGCCTGTACGGGTCTATTTTTACTTTTCTGTCAAATCCGTGTCTGTCAGATGGCCGACAAAACGGGCGGCCAAGGCAGGGCTTGGGAGTAAGGGTCGCCTAGACGTCGAGCAGGGCTTCCAGGGCGTCCGGGTCCGGGACGCAGATCACGCCGCGGCCCTTGAGGCGGATGACGCCCTCGCGTTCCAGGGCGTTGAGCAGGGAGGACACGGTCTGGCGCGAGGAACCGACGATGGTCGCGAGCTGCTCGATGCGCAGGCCATGGTCGAAGCAGGCCGCGCCGGTCGCGTCGGGCTGCGCGCGCCGGGCCTCGAGCAGCAGCAATTGCGCCAGCCGCCGCCGCACGTCGTGGAAAGCCAGGCCGTCGATGACCGTGAAGGCGTGGGAAAGCAGGTCGCCGAGCACCTTGACCATGGAGATGGTCAGAGCCGGCATGTCGGCGAGAAACCGGCGCACGGTTGCGATGTCGGCCTCGAGCAGTTCCAGGTCGTCCAGGGCCTCGACATGGGCGCGGGTGTGCGTGGTGTAGACGTCGCCCACGTCCAGAATCGCCATGGTGAATTCCTTGTCCTTGGAGGCGAGGTACACCCTGGCCCGGCCGCGCGCGACGATGAAAAGCCGGTTTTCCGTTTCCCGGGGCGCGAAGACCTGCCGCCCGCGGGGATAGCGACGCGTGACGAAGGCCCGCCGCACGGCGGCGTATTCGGGCCGGTCGAGTTCCGCCAGCAGGTCGGCGTCGGTCAGGCGCATGGCATTCCCGGGGAAAGGCGCTCCCACCAGCCCCTCAGTTGCCGCCCTCGCCGAGGTGCGTGAGAAAGGCGGTGAAATTGCCCGTGAACTCGTAGTTGCCCACGTGGGTGAACACGCTGTGGATGTCGGCGTAAATTTCGCCCCCGATGTCCGTCCAGCGCTTGCAGAAGGCATAGTCCTCGGGAAGGTAGTCCCGGGTCGCGGGATCGATGGCCGTCTCGAAAAAGGCCATGTTGTTGATTTGATCGTCGTTGGTGTAGGCGTAATCGTAGCCGAGTTCGGGATAGGCCTCGGCCAGGCGCGTGAACACCTCGCGCCGGATCATCATGAAGCCCGTGGCCCCGTAGACCACCGGCAAAAGCCCCGTCACCGGCTCGGGCCGGCCCCCGGCCTTGAGCTTGACCGCGTAGTGCAGCGAGGCCGCCTGCGCCACGCGCGGCAGCACGTCGCCCCGGATCGTGCGCAGCTTGTCCACATCCAGGTTTTTGACCGGATAGATGCCGCAGACCACGTCCTTGTCCGCCTCCAGGTACTTCCAGGGCAACTCCGGCGAAAAGCCGATGTCCGCGTCGATGAAGAGCAGGTGCGTGTATTCCTTCTGGCGCAAGAACTCGTTGGCGATCAGATTGCGCCCGCGCGTGATGAGGCTTTCGTGCGACGGCGTGAGCATGCCCGTGCGGATGCCCTGACGCTCCAGAAACCCGATCATGGGAACGAGCGAGCGCAGGTATTGGACCGACACGTTGCCGTTGTAGCAGGGCGTGCCGATCATGAGCATCCGCCCCTTGGGGTCCTGCTTCTCGCACATGGAAAACCTCCCGGCATGACGCGGGGAAACGCCGTCCCCTCGTTTCACGGCCGGTTATCCGGACTGCCCCCCGGGAAGTCAAGGACTTGCCCCCCTTGGACACGCCCGCCGGCCTGCGCTATCGTGCGCCAAGCGCCGCCGCGCGCGAAAAGGCGATCCCCCTATGGCCCTGCCCCGCGACATTCCCTGCGAAGAAATCATGGAATCCCTGGCCGACGGCGTCTTCACCGTGGACACGGACTTCACGATCACCTTCTTCAACCGCGCCGCCGGCGACATCGCCGGCCTCGCCCCGGCCGAAGCCATCGGCCGCAAATGCTGGGAAGTGTTCCACTCGAACCTGTGCGACCGCGACTGCGCGCTCGGTGCCTGCATCCGCGACGACGCCACGCTTTCCGAAAAAGCCATCTTCATCGTGCGCCCCGACGGCCGCAAGGTGCCCGTCAGCATCAGCGCCGCGCCGCTTCGCGACGCTTCGGGCCGCATCGTCGGCGGCGTCGAAACCTTCCGCGACATCTCCGACCTCGACCGCCTGCGCAAGGAACTGCAAGGCGTGCGCACCCTGGAGGACATCGTCACCCGGAACAGGGAAATGGCCCGCCACCTCGACCTGCTCCCGCCCATCGCCCAAAGCGGGGCCACCGTGCTGCTCCTTGGCGAATCCGGCACCGGCAAGGAACTCTTCGCCCGCGCCCTGCACAACTTAAGCCCCCGCGCCGCAGGGCCGTTCGTCGCCGTCAACTGCGGCGCCATCCCCGGCGAACTCCTGGAATCCGAACTCTTCGGCCACGCGCGCGGCGCGTTCACCGACGCCAAAACCGAACGCAAGGGCCGCTTCGCCCTGGCCGCCGGCGGCACCCTGTTCCTCGACGAAATCGGCGAACTGCCGCTCCCCCTGCAAGTCAAACTCCTGCGCGTGCTCCAGGAACGCGTCTACGAACCCCTCGGCTCGGACAAGACCGTCCCCGCCGACGTGCGCATCCTCGCCGCCACCAACCGCGACCTGGAAGCCATGGCCGCCTCCGGCGCGTTCCGCCGCGACCTCTTCTACCGCCTGAGCGTCGCACGCATCGCCCTGCCCCCCCTCCGGGAACGCCCCGAAGACATCCCCCTGCTCGTCGCCACCTTCATCGAACGCTTAAACCTCCTGCGCGAAAAATCCGTCGTCGGCGTCCGCGACGACGCCTTGCGCATTCTCCTGCGCCACGACTACCCCGGCAACGTCCGCGAGCTGCAAAACATCCTGGAATACGCCTTCATCCTCTGCCCCAGCGGCCGCATCGGGCCCGAACACCTGCCCGACTACCTGCGCCCTTCCCCCACGACCGCCGCACTCCCCGACACGACCCCGCACACCATGCGCGCCGTCAAATACGCCGCCGCCAAAGCCGCCCTGGACCGCCACCACGGCAAAACCATGGCCGCCTGCCGCGAACTCGACGTCACCAAGGACACCCTGCGGCGGATACTGGAAAAAGGGCCTGGTGAAACGGACGGAGAGAGGTAGGGGCGGCAGAGGAAGAGAAAGAGGAAGAATGCCTCCGGCGGCCGGGGGGGATCATCCCCCCCGGACCCCCTGAGCGGGGGAGCGGGAAGCGGGTGGAAAGACGATCGGGGTGCGGTGCGTCGGAGTCTGTGGTCTCGAAAATGGTGCTGCCGTGCTGGCCACAAAACCGGCCAGCACGCAGCAC
>JAEWPX010000194.1 GCA_023399375.1 Pseudomonadota bacterium
CGCCAAACCCGATGCGGCCGCCACGGCCGAGCGCAAGGCGCGCTGCGAGGCCATCGGCCGGCAGGCGGTGGCGCGGCGCGGCGGCGGCGACCACGCCGGGGCCATCCGCGACTACCAGGACCTGCTCAAGCTCTGCCCGGACACCTGTCAGGCCTACAACAACGTGGGCGCGTCGCTTTTTTCCCTGGGCTACGCCGCCGAATCCCTGCCCTGGTTCGACGAGGCGGTCAAATGCGCGCCCGGGGAAAAGCTCTACCGCGACAACGTGGAGTTGACCCGCAAGCGCCTGGCCCAGGCCGGCGGCGTCGCGGGCGCGCGCCAATCCTGCGCTGCCGCTTTCGACGCGGCCGAGGCCAAGCGCGGCGGCGGCGACCTCCCAGGAGCCATCGAGGGCTACAGGCAGGTCGTGGCCGGCTGCCCGGATTTTTGCGCCGCCTACAACAACATGGGGCTTTCCCTGCACAAGCTCGGCCGCACGGCCGAATCCCTGCCGCTTTTCGAACAGGCCCTGCGCTGCAATCCCCAGGAAAACCTCTTCAAGGACAACTACGAGCTCACCGCCAAGCGCCTGCGCACCGCCGATCGCGGCAACTAGTGGAGAGGGGTGAGGAAGGGGGGGAGAGGAAGATGCCTCCGGCGGTCAGGAGGGGGTGACCCCCGCCTGGACCTCCTCGATAGGGGAGAGGGGGATGGCGTTGCTTTCGCGGGGCGCTCGGTTATGCTCGCGTCATGGACGCAATACTGGATACGACGGCGCAGGTCCTGGTGGACGCGGCCCGGGCCGGCGAGCGGCTGGACAGGGCCACGGATTTGCTCTGGCCCGGGATCGGCCTGCGGGGCCGACGGCGGTTGATCGAGGCCGGGGGCGTGCTGGTGGACGGTTGCGCGCGCGGCGCGGCCTACCGGGTGCGGGCAGGGGAAATTCTAGCCGCCGTTCCCGTGGACAAGCCGGATGCGGCATTCGCCGCGCCGGACGTGCCGGTGCTTTTTCGCGATGCTGCCTATGCCGCCGTATCTAAACCGGCGGGGCTGCACAGCGCGGCCATCGCCCACGGCGGCGGCGAGAGCCTGGAGGCGCTGTTGCCGGCGCTGTTCCCCGGCGGCCCGTCGCTGCTGCTCTCGCGCCTGGACAGGCTCACGAGCGGCATCGTGCCCGTGGCTCTCGCCGAAGCGGTGGCCGTGCGCTACCGGGAGCTCGAAAATGCGGGCGCGGTGGAGAAAACCTACCACTGCGTGGTCCACGGCGTCGTGGCCGCGCCTTTTGTCGTGGATTATAAGCTCGATATGGCCGACCGTGCCAAGACGCGCGTCCGCTTTCGCACGCAGCCCGATGCGCTGCGCCATACGTTCGTTTCGCCCCTTGTGCGCGACGGCGGCGTAAGCCTCGTCGCCTGCCGCATCGCCAAGGGCGCGCGGCATCAGATTCGGGCGCATCTGGCCGCCGCCGGTCATCCGCTGGTGGGCGATCCGCTGTACGGGCGCGGCGAGGAAGGCGGGCTTTTCCTGCATTGCGCAGGACTTGTGTGTCCGGTGCTCGACGTGACGGACGCTCCCCCCTGGACTGTGGCCGAAGCTGCGGCAGCAGCGCAAGCAAGGGTGAAAGGCGCAGAATAGTCGCGGGACGGCCGGCTATTGGGCGTCGACGGAGAGGGCGTCGAGAAGGCCTTCGATGATCTCGTAGCGCTGGATGAGGTAGGTTCCCGAATTGACGCGCCGCTTGAGGTCGGCGATGCGCTGGGCGCGCTCCTCGGGGGATTCCTGCCGGCCCGGCGAACGGGGGGGATGCGTGGACGTATCGGGTACGGTCATGGCGGACATCCTTGTCTGCGCCGCCCCGGCCGATCCGATGACGCCAGGGACGACTTGGTTTGTCGGTGGGCTTATCGGCCGGCTTCGCGGCGTTCTTTAGCGGCCGGGAAAAAAATCCCCGTCGGGCGAAAAGGGCTTGCGCAGTGGGGCTGGCTTGTTTATAAGGATAAACATGCACGGACAACACGATGGCCAGGGCAATGCTGCGGGGGGGTTCGAAGGGTTTTTCGCCCGCGCGGCCAAGGCGACGGGCATCGGCTCCCAGGCCGAGCTTGCGGCCCTGCTCGGCGTGCACCGTTCGGCCGTGACCCAGGCCAAACGCAAGGACGCCGTGCCCAAGGCCTGGGTGCTCGCCGTTTCCCGCAAGGCCCGCGTCGATGCCGACTGGCTGGAGTTCGGCCAGGCCGTGCGTCAGGGCGGCGAGAGCGCCGCAGAGGGCGGGGCGTTCGCGTCCGTGCCCAAGGTGCGGGCGCGGCTGTCCGCCGGCGGCGGCTCCTTCGAGACGGAAGGCGAGGTGGAGGCCCTGTACCCCTTCCGCCGCGAGTGGCTGCGGCGCAAGGGCAATCCGGCGAACATGGTGCTCATGGACGTGGTCGGCAACAGCATGGAACCGGAGATCCGCCACGGCGACATGGTGCTCATCGACCAGGCGCAGACCGCCATCGTCGCCCATGGCATCTACGCCGTGGGCGTGGAAGACACGGTGCTCGTCAAGCGCGTGGAAAAGCGGCCCGGCGAACTGGTGCTTTTAAGCGACAACCGGGACTATGCCCCCATCGTGCTCTCCGGCGACGCCCTCGAGGCCTTGCGCGTCATCGGCCGGGTGCTGTGGATCGGCCGGGAAGTGTAATTTTTTTGCCCGTTACGTTTATAAAAATAAACCAATGTTGCGCAGGCCGCGCAACAAGGAGGCGCATCATGCAACGACGCTACTGCCGCTGCGGCATGTCCATCCTGGTGGAGTTCCGTCCGACCGGCCCGACCTGGCGGGCGTTGTTCTTCCGGCCCCGGTTGCTTTTCCGGGCGCGGCTGTCGCGTTGCCCCAACTGCGGCGAGGCCCTGGACATCGACCGGTTGTCCTGAGGGCCGCCGGCATGCCCGCGCGTGCGATCTTTGGCGATGGGCCGTTTCGTTTCCCCGTGGCCAGCCCCCCTTGCGGCCGCGGCGAAACCCTCCCTGTCGGCCGTCATTGCCGCCCGCCCGCGACGCCGCCCCCATTCCCCGGCGTCGCGGGCGTTGTAGTCAGGCAATTCCGCTTTTCCCTTTCCTCCGGAAACGATTGGCAGTATCATAACGGTCGCGCCGCAACGCCCCGGGGGATCGTCGCAATGAACACTTGGACGTTTGTCGTTCTCTATGCCGCGACCGTCAGCGGCATTTCCTCCATCTACGCGCCCCAGCCGCTGCTGCCGATTCTTGCCAATGCATTTGGCGTATCCGAAGCCACGGCCTCCCTGGTCACCACCGCCACCATGCTGCCGCTTGGGCTGGCCCCCCTGGCGTACGGGTTTTTCCTCGACGCCGTGCCGGCCAAGCCGCTTATCGGCGCGTCTCTGGCGCTTCTGGCCTGTTGCACGGCGGGATTGTGCCTGGCCCCGGATTTCGGCTGGTTTCTGGCCATCCGCGTCGCGCAGGGGCTGCTCGTGCCGGCTCTCCTCACGTCGCTTATGACCTATCTGGCCACTTCGGCGACGGCCGCGTCCCTGCGTCGGGTCATGGCCGCTTATATCGCGGTGACGGTGTTCGGCGGCTTTTTCGGTCGCTTTTTCGCCGGGCTTTCCGCCGAAGCCCTGGGCTGGCAGATCCCTTTTTACGGGCTTGCCGTGGCGCTTGCCCTGTGCGCCGCGGCCTGCCGCTTCCTGCCGCCGGACGGTCGGGCCGCCTTTTCGCCCATCCGCCTGGATTACGCGCCGCAGGTGCTGCGCAAAAAAGGCTTTATCGCCACCTATTTCATCGTTGCCCTGCTCTTTTTCGTTTTTTCCGGCATGCTCAATCTCCTGCCGTTTCGGCTGGGCAAGCTGGACGGCGGCTATTCGCCGTTTCGGGCCGGGGCGATGTATGCGGGGTATCTCATGGGCATCATCGCCTGTCTGACTTCCCACCGGTTTTCCCGCCGCTTCGGCGGTCCCACGCGGACCATGGCCGTGGGCGCGGCGGTCGTCATCGCAGCAGCGGCGGTCTTTTCCCTGCCGTCCCAAGCTGCGATCTTCGCAAGTGTCTTCGTGCTTTGCGCAGGCATGTTCCTGGCCCATTCCGTGGCTCCGGGCGTGCTCAACAGCGAGGAAATCGAACACAAGGGCCTGGTCAACGGGCTCTACATTTCCTTTTACTATTCCGGCGGGGCGCTCGGGGCCTATCTGCCGGGGCTCGTCCTTGACCGGTTCGGGGAGCGAGTCGCCGCCGGCCTGCTTCTTTGCGCCGCGATCCTGGCTGCGTTGGTCGCGGCCCGTCTTGACGGCGAAGCGTTTTCAGGCGAGGCCAAGTCGGGATGACGGGACTTGATGCGAATATTTGCGGCGTTGGCGGCGATGGAAGAGATGCGCCCGGGATTGGCGTCGCGGACGAAGGCTCGTTGCGGCGCGAAGCCGCGCGGCTCCCCGGTCTTTTTGCCGTCTTCCTCCTCCTGCTCTGTCTTGGATTGGCCGCCCGGCCGGGAAACGCCGCTGCCCAGGACGAGGTCACGGTCAAGGGCGGCAGCGCCATCTATCCGTTGTTGCGGGTCAATATCGACGATGGCGGGCATTTGGCGGAGCTTTATATCGGCTTCGAGGCCCAGTGCCAGGATGCGGAAGGCGCGCAGCTCGCCGCCTCGCCGCAGACGCGCGAGGCCGTCCTGCTTTATCTGCGCGACAAGTCCGTGGCGCAACTGACCGGCATTCAGGCCCGGCGCAGGCTCAAGGACGAGCTCATTGCCGTCATGAACAGGGCCATCGGCGCGCCGCGCGTCGTGCGCCTGTACTATCTGCAATTCGTCATCCGGTAGTCCCGCCATGCCCCTCGTCCGCCTGATACGCCACGGCCAGAGCGCCTCCAACGCCGGCGAGGCGACCGAGCATCCCGACACCATTCCCTTGACCTCACTGGGCCATGCCCAGGCCGCATTGGTGGCGTCTTGCTTCCGGAAGCCGCCCGCGCGGGTGATCTTTTCCCCTTTCGACCGTGCGGCCCAGACGGCGCAACCGCTGTGCGAGCGCTATCCCGACGTGCCGGTCGCCGTGTGGCCCGTCCAGGAATTCACCTACCTCGCTCCGCGCCGCTACCTGGGCACCACCCGCCGCGACAGGAGCCAGGCCGTGGTCGATTATTGGGTGCGTCTCGACCCGCGCTTCCGCGACGGGGAGGGGGCGGAATCGTTCGTGGACTTCTGGGACCGGGTGGAAGGTTTCCTGGAGCGCATCGCGCCCCTTGCCGGGTCCTCGGCGGTTTTTTCCCACGGCCAGTTCCTGCGCGGCGTGCTGTTGCGCGTGCTGTGCGGCCCGCTCGGCGTGGAGGAGGCCATGACGCGCTTCCGCTCCTTCCGCACGGCCGTGGCCTACCCGAACGCGGCCATTGCCGACCTGGCCCTGTCCTCCCGCAAAGCGTTCCTCGGGCAGGTTTGCGCGGGACACATCTCCCCGGAAATGCTTTCTACGTGAAAGGAGTTGTTTTTTTCTTCAACGCATTGAAACCATGCATTGCCTGCCCTACAAGAAAAGCGTATCGGCGATCGTCGAACGCGACGCAGTGAGGAATATGCCCATGGCGCAACGGCGCAGCGACCGCTCGGGACGGCATACGACCATGGCTCTGTTCATGGCCGCGGTCCTGTGCTTCCTCGCCCTGGACCCGGCCCAGGGACAGGCGGCCAAGCGCGCGGGCGCCTACTGGGCAAGCCTTTCCCGCGATCAGAAGACCGATCTGGTCCTCGGCATCTTCGACGGCTTCAATCTCAACGAGAACATCCTGGGGATCACCCTCAAAAACGAATACACCATCTGCACGGATATCATGGAAAGCATCATGCGCCAGTCCGACGCTTTTTTCGCCGGCATGCCTGCCGGAAAGATCGTCACGGCCCTGGATGCCTTCTATGCCAACAAAAAAAACAAAAACATTCCCGTTTCCTGGGGGTTGTGGGTGGTGGTGCGGGAAAACCGCAAGGATCCGACCGTCGGGGAATTCCTCGGCGAACTACGGAACGCATATCCGTAACCGGCGCAGGGCGTTGCGGCGCGCGGCTCCGGCCGGCGGAGGTTTTTTCCCGAGACGTCGCCCCGGCGTCTGGAAACGCGGCTCTCTGACGGCGTCTTGCTTTTTTGGACGGCGTGATTAAAAGGGCAACCGCCGGCCGCCGGCTCGGCCGCGAGGAGGAAGCATGACGTCTCCGAAAGAGCTTTATTACGCCAAGCGGCTGGAGGATGTGGCCGAGGCGCTACGCAAAAACCATTTCACGGTCCACGTCGCCCCCGACGCCGCGGCGGCCAATACTTTGGTCCTGGACGGGATCCTGCCGGCAACAGGCGCGAAAACCATCGCCTACGGCGGCTCCATGACCCTCGTCGATTCCGGCCTGCCGCAAGCCCTGGCCGAAACGTCCGGCATCGAGGTCCTCGACACCCTGGACAAGACCCTGACCCCGGAGCAGGCCTACGAACGCCGCCGCCAGGCCCTGCTGGTCGACCTGTTTCTCACCGGCACCAATGCCGTCACCGAGGACGGCGTGCTCGTCAACCTGGACATGATCGGCAACCGGGCCTGCGCCATCGCCTTCGGACCGAAGCATGTCGTGGTGCTGGTCGGGCGCAACAAGATCGTGCCGGACTTGACTTCCGCCATAAGCCGCATCAAGGAATTCGCCGCTCCGGCCAACGCCATGCGCCTGGCGAAAAAGACGCCCTGCACGGCCACCTCCCATTGCGAGGACTGCGGCAGCCCGGAGCGCATCTGCAACGTGTGGACCATCACCGAAAAGTCCTTTCCCAGGGGGCGGATCACGGTGATTTTGATCAATCAGGATTTGGGACTGTAAGAGGCCGTTTGGGGCAAAGCGAGGGGCCGGCTTTGGCTTGGAAGAAGATACCACCCGAGGCGGATTATTTTCACTGCGAACCGGGGACCGACTACTACATCTGCGAGGAAGGTTTCGTCGTCGAAGGGCGTTTCCTGCAAGACGAAAACGCCAATCTCGACAAGGCCATCTGGCCGACCGTGCAGGGCAACCGGGCCTACATCCGGGTGCGGCGAAAGGGTGTGGACAAGAAGTTCCAGCTTGTGCGGATCTTCGCGGAACTCTTTCCGGAGCTGCTTTCCGGCGAGATCCAGGTGCGCACGCGCAAGGGGCCGTTTTGCCTGCGCGTAGACGCGGAAATGCACGAAGAGGAACCCGCGCCCCGCGCCGCCGCCCCGGCCCGGCCGCGCAAGGAAAAATCCGTGCGCCACGAGCGCGAGGAGGCCGAGGAGGCGCTGCCCGAGGTCGAAGACGAGCCCGTGCTGGACGAGGACGAGGACGAGGATGCCGCCACTCCGGTGTCCGACGCCCGCATCTGCAAGGTGTGCAACTTGCGCAAGCGCGCCTCGGAGTTCAGCCCTCGCGACGACATGTGCATGGATTGCTACATGGGTCGCGACGAACTGCTCAAGGAGATCATCGCCCGCCGGCGGCGCAAGACCAAGTCCGCGGCACCGCGCACGGTCGAGGAGAACGTCGAGGGCGGCAACATGGACGACGGCCTGGACTCTTTCGGCCGCATGGATTTCGGCATCAACCTTCCCGAGTAATCCCCGACCGGCCTTGCGTTGGCCGCGCCGATTTCACGCCGGCGTTCGGGAGGGTTCCACGTTGTGGAACGCCGCCCCGGACGCCGGCTTCGATTTTTCGGAAAGAAGGATGCGGCATCGGGCGGTTGCGCGACTGGCCCGCCGTTTGCTCGGTATCCCTTTGCGGCGCGGCCGCCAGCGAGGTGCGCATGACCCGAAACGGCAGCGATCAGGTTCCGGACGAGCCGGCTGTTCCCGAACCCCGCACGGGGCTGCGTGAAGCCGATGTGCTGTTGCCCTTGGCCGTCGCCATCTGCATCGTCCTTGGCTGGTACGTGCTGCTCGACTACGAGCGTTCCGTGGCCGAGTGCGTGGCGTTGTTGCCCGGTGCGGTGATGCGGGTGCGCGGGCTGCGCCTGATGCTGGGACTTGCAGGCGTGGGCGGGCTCGGCATGGCTTTTCTCGCGGCCCGGGAGGTCCGGCGGCGGCGTCTGGCCGAGGCGAAGCTGCGTCTTGCGGGTGAGGCCCTGGCCCGTCGCGTGGAACGGCGCACCAGGACGCTCGCGCGCCGCACCAGGGATCTGCGCGAATCGCAGCGGCGCGTGGAGCAGGCCGCGGGCGAGGCGGAGGCGGCGTACGCCGCCGGCCAGGGCGAGGCGGCCGACGCCTACCTGCACGGCATGGGCAACGCCCTGTCCGCGTTCGAGGCCGAACTGCTGCGTCTGGGGCGGGGCCTGGGCGGGGCCGCACGCCTGGAGGCTGCCTTCGACGGCCTTGCCCGGGCCATCGACGCCGGCGACCGCGAGGCGGCCGCGCGCCATGCCACGGCGCTGCGACAGGCCGTGCTCGAACGCGCCGTGCCGCAGCTGGCCGAACGGACGGCGGCCCTTGGCGCGATCAAGACGCGCATGCTCGGCGAACTGGAAGCCCGCCGCGGCGCGTTCGAGGGCAAGGGCCGGCCCAGGCCGTTTCTTTCCAGCGTGCGCCTGGACACGGAACTTGCCGCCATGCTCGAGCGCATGCCACGGGCCGCGGGTTTCGACCCTGTGGCGCGGAGCATCGAGCCGGGGGTGACGGTGCGGCTGCGCAAGCAGCCGTTTCTTGCCGGGCTTGCCGCGCTGTTGCGCCAGAGCCTGGACGCCGCTCCGGGTGCGGCCGCGGTGCGCCTCATGGCCGTGCCGGCAGGCGGGGCGGCCATCGTGCTCGAAGGCGCACCCGAGCCGGCGGCCCTCGACCCGCCGGTTGCGGCGTTTATCAATTTCCTCAATGAAAACGATGGGAACATCCGCTATTACCCGGCCACGCCCGGGCAGCCTTCCCGCCTCGTGCTCACGGTCGCGGGCGAGCCCGGCGCAGCGCGCGGGCCGGGCGACCTTCCTTGACAGGCAGGTCCAATCCCTTATGATCGCCCGATACTGGATCACACGGCGGGAGGCGATGGTCAGGCGCAATGTTTCCGATTTGCGGGCAGGCATGGTGCTGGCCGAGGATGTGCTGACGCCCGGCGGCCGCTTCCTCATGCCCAAGGGCACCACGCTCGACCACGGGCATGTGAAATCCCTGCTCGCCTGGAATCTGCCCGACGTGGGCGTGGTCGAGGGCGGGGAGGGCGGCGTTTCGCCCGCCGCGGTCCCGGACGTGGAAGCCGTCGCGGACGCGGCCGCGGCGACGGTCGCCGAACGCCTGCATCTGCTCGATCCCGACCATCCCCTGACCCCCATGCTCCATCGCCTGGCCCTCGACCAGGAAGTCCGCCGGCGCAAGGCCGCGGGCGACGACGACGCCGCGCGCGCGGACGAAGACGCCGCACGTCCGGTCGAGGATGCGCCGCCGCCCCTGGCGTCGCCGGAAGCGCTCCTGCGCGATGAGCCCAAGCTCGTCTCCCCGCCCGAAGTCTACCTGCGCATCAGCGAAGTGCTGCGCAATCCCGCGAGCACCGTGGACGACGCGGCCGAGAGCATCCGCCACGACCCGAACCTGGCCGCCAAGCTCCTGCGCCTGGTCAACAGCTCCTTTTACGCCCGCACGATGCGCGCGGTGCGCGGCCGGTTTCCGGCCAAGGTGGACAGCCTGTCCCGGGCCGTGATGGTGGTCGGCGGCCGCCAGCTGGCGACGCTGGCCCTGGGCGTTTCGGTGCTGCCGCTTTTCCAGGACATTCCGCCGCACTGGGTCAACATGCAGGTGTTTTGGGAGCACAGCGTGGGCTGCGCCGTGGCCTCCCAGACCCTTGCCGTGGCCCTTGGTCGGGAGAACGCCGAAGCCGCCTTCGTGGCCGGGCTGCTCCACGACATCGGCCGCATCGTGCTTTTCAAGCAGGCTTCGGCGCACATGGCCGCGGCCATGCGTCAGGCCTCGGCCGCGCGCGCGCCGCTTTTCGAAACCGAACGCGCACTGCTCGGTTTCGACCACGCCGCCCTCGGCGGCCAGTTGCTCCAGAAATGGCAGTTTCCGGCCAATCTGGAAAAAATGGTCCGCTACCATCACGACATGGACGAGCCGCTTTTCATCGAGGAGCCGGCCGTCGTGCATGTGGCCGACGGTCTGGCTACGGCCATGGGCTGGGGCGCGAGCGGCAACCGTCATGTCGCGCCCCTGGTCCCGGCGGCCTGGGACGCCCTGGGCCTGACCGCCGCGGGCGTGGCCGCGCTCGTGCCCGCCATGGAGGCGCGTCTGGCCGAAACCATGCACAGTTTTTTCCCGGACAGGGCCGGGCCGCCATGACCCCTCCCGGCCGAGTCCCCTTGGAGCGCTGATGCCCGACCGCATTCTGGTCATCGAGGACGACGCGGCCTTCGGGGCCATGCTCAGCGAGGCGCTGGCCTCCCGCGGCTATGCGCCGGTCCATGTCGGCTCGGCCGAGGAAGGCTTGGCCAGGGCCAAGGCCGAGGCCTTCGACCTCGTCATCACCGACGTCATGCTGCCCGGCATGGACGGCATCGAGGGCCTCTCCAGGCTCAAGGACGCCTGTCCGCAAGCCGAGGTCATCGTCATGACCGGCTACGCCGCCAAGGAAAAAGCCCTGGAGGCCGTGCGGCTCGGGGCCTACGACTTTTTCGCCAAACCGTTCTCCCTGGCCGAAATGGAAGTGGTGGTGCGCCGCGCCCTGGAGCGGGGCGCGCTGGTGCGCGAGCTTTCCCGGCTCAAATCCGTTCTGGCCGCCGGGCGGGGGCCGGTCATCGTCGGCCAGTCCCCGGCCATGCGGGACGTGGTGGACATGGTGCGCCGGGTCGCGCCCCTCGATTCCACGGTGCTTATTACCGGCGAATCCGGCGCGGGCAAGGAAGTCGTGGCCGACGCCATCCAGGCCCTGAGCCGTCGCTCGCACGCGCCCTTCGTCAAGGTCAATTGCGCCGCCATCCCGGAAAATCTCCTCGAATCCGAGCTCTTCGGCCACGAAAAGGGGGCCTTTACCGGGGCCGTGGCGCTGAAAAAAGGCAAGTTCGAACTGGCGTCCGGCGGCACGATCATGCTCGACGAGATCGGCGACATGCCGCTTTTTCTCCAGCCCAAGCTGCTGCGCGCCGTGGAACAGAAGCAGGTCGAGCGCGTAGGCGGCGCCAAGCCCATCGACATCGACATCCGCATCATCGCTGCGACCAACCAGGATCTCCAGGCCCTGGTCGCGGAAAAGAAGTTCCGGGCCGACCTCTACTACCGTCTGAGCGTCGCCGCCATTCCCCTGCCGCCCTTGCGCGAGCGCAAGGAGGATCTGCCGCTTCTGGCCGCGCATTTCCTGGAGCGCATCAATCCCCGCGTCGGCGTCAACCTGCGGGGCGTGTCCCGGGAGGGCATGCAGCTCCTCTACGACTGCGATTGGCCGGGCAACGTCCGCCAGCTGGCCAACACCCTGGAGCGGGCGGCCATCGTCAGTTCCGGCGAGGTGCTCACCGCCGCGGACGTGGGACGCGCCCTGGACGGCCCGGGCAGGCGTCCGCCCGAGGCTCCCGCGCAGGACGCCCCGGCCCGCGCCGGCAACCTGCGCGACACCCTGCAGGACATGGAGCGCAACATGATCCTCACGGCCTTGCGCAAAGCGGAGGGCGTGCAGAAGGACGCGGCCCGCCTGCTCGGGGTGAGCCCGAAAAACCTCTGGAACAAGATCCAGAAACACCGCATCGAGGCCGCGGAATACGCGGCGACGCCGTCTTCCTGATACGGGCCGGGGGCCGCGTCTTGCCAATCCGACGCTTTTGAGGCACTGGCCTCCCACCCCGCCCCAGGAACGATGCCCAAGGAGGTTGCATGGGCGACAGGCGACTGGCCGAAATCATCACCCCCGACGTCATTGCCGTATCCCCGGACACGCCGGTGCGCGCCGGGCTCGCCGTCATGCGCGACCGCGGCATCTCCTGCCTGGTCGTGGCCGAGGCGGGCGTGCCTGTGGGCATCGTCACCGAGCGCGACATCGTCTGGGGCGCGGCCCATCGCGGCGAAGCCTTCGCCGACCGCACCATGGGCGAGCTCATGACCTCCCCGGTGGTCACCGTGGACGAGGACACCATGCTCGTCGAGGCCTACCACTTGCTCGCCCGCAAGCGCCTGCGCCATCTGGTGCTGGTGGACGCGGCCGGTAAGGCCCGGGGCGTGCTCACCCAGTCCGACCTGATCGAGAGCCTCGGCCACGACGCCCTGACGGAAATGCAGCGGGTGGGGGACATCATGACCCGGGAGGTGGTCACGGCCCCGGGCAACTGCACCGTGCGCGAGGCGGTCTCGCGCATGGCCGCCCGTTCCATCTCCTGCCTCATCGTCGCCCGCGAGAACCGGCCGGCGGGCATCGTCACCGAGCGCGACGTGGTGCGCCTGCTGGCCGAAAGCCCGCACATGGGCAGCCTCAAGCTCTACGACATCATGAGCTGCCCGGTGGTGTGCGCCGAGGCCGAGCGCCCGGTGTTCGAGGCGGCGCTGCTCATGAAGAAGCGCCGCGTGCGCCGTCTGGTGGTGGTGGACGACGACAGGCGGGTGCTCGGGCTCGTCACCCAGTCCGACATCGTGCGGGCGCTCGAAAGCCGCTACGTGCGCACGCTCAAGTCCGCGCTGGCGGAAAAGGACGAGGCCCTGCGCGAAGTGGGGCGTTCGCTCGTGGCCAAGACAGTTTTCCTGGACAACCTGCTGCGCAGCGCCGAGATGGCCATCATGGCCGCCGACGAGGACTGGCGCGTGACCTACGTCAATCCGGCGGCCGAGGAGATGTTCGGCTTGCACGCCGGCGCGGTCGTCGGGCGCGATCTGCGCGAGGTGCACCAGCGTCCGGGCATCGACCGCGCCGCCTTTCTGCGGGGGCTCGACGCCGTTTCCCCCACCCACAGCTATGATTTCACGTTGCGCAAGGATCGCGGGGGCACGGCGCGCAGCTACGCCGTGCGCGTTTCCGGCATCTACGACAAGCAAGGCTCACCCTCGGGATTCGTGCTCATGGCCCGCGACGACACCGAGCGCCGCCAGGCCGAGGAGAGCCTGGAGCGGCTGACGCGCAATCTCGAACAGCTCGTGGTCGCGCGCACGAGCGACCTCACGGCTCAGGCCAAGGAGCTCGAGGAAGCCAACACCCGGCTGCGCGGCATGGACGAGATCAAAAGCGCCTTCCTCTCCTCGGTATCCCACGAGCTGCGTACGCCCCTGACCTCGCTGCTCGGGTTTTCCAAGCTCATCGCCCGGGACTTCTCGCGCCACTTCATGCCCCTGGCCGGCGACGACGCCGGCCTTGTCCGGCGCGGGGCGCGCATCGGGGAGAACCTGCGCGTGCTCGCCGCCGAGGGCGAGCGGCTCGCGCGGCTCCTCAACGACTTTCTCGACCTGTCCCGCATCGAATCGGGCCGCATGGAGTGGCGCGACCGGCCGATTCTCCTGGGCGATGTGCTGCGCCGGGCCGTGGCCGCCGTGTCCGGCCTGTTCGCCACGCGGCCGGAAGTGGACCTGGAGCTGCGCCTGCCCGAAACCTCGCCCGTGGTCGTGGCCGACCCGGACCGCCTGGAGCAGGTGCTTTTGAACCTGATCGGCAACGCGGCCAAGTTCACGGCCGTCGGCGCGGTGACCGTGAGCCTGGACGTCTCCGAAGGCAACCTCGCCCGTGTCTGCGTGCGCGACACCGGCCCCGGCATCGCGGCCGGGGACCGGGAGCTCATTTTCGACAAGTTCCGCCAGGTGCGCCGCGACCCCGAGGGCTCGGGCCCGGCCAAGGGCACGGGTCTCGGGCTTGCCATCTGCCGCGAGATCGTGACCCACTACGGCGGGCGCATCTGGGTCGAACCCGCGCCCGGGCGCGGCGCGGCGTTTCTTTTCGAGCTGCCCACGGCGGATGCGGAAGGACTCCGCGCGCCCGCGGCCCGGAGCCCGGCTCCGCGCAAGGACAGGCCGCTCGTGCTGGTCGTGGACGACGACCCGGCCGTGTCCTCGTTCCTCATCCAGTTCCTGGAAGGGGAGGGCTACCGCGTGGCTTCGGCCCACGACGGCGAATCGGCTCTGGCCGCGGCCGAGCGGCTGCGCCCGGGCGTGATCACCATGGACATGGCCATGCCGGGCATGGACGGCCGCGCGGCCATGGAAGCCCTGCGCCGCGACCCGGAACTCTCCGTCATCCCCATCCTGGTCATCACCGGCCACGGCGACGCACCCTGCCATGCCGCCGACGCCGTCCTGCCCAAGCCCCTGGACCCCGAGCGCCTGCTCGCCGCCATCGAGGAACTGCTCGCCGGCAAGGGCTAGCGTGGCGATCCAAAACAACCGTCGGTATTTTAAGAAACGACTTTCAAGCATGTGGGCCTCTGGGGAATTGCTGCTTCGAGGCCGGCACACGCATCGCCCTTTACAACGGGGGCGGCGTGCTTATTGTAAGCATGTAAGGGGAATGCCTCCCCTGCACATATGGGAGCAACGGCAACGGAGGGACGCGCGAAATAAACGGATGCCACCATACCACGCGCAAAGAGGCGCGCCTTTTCCGAGATTCGCCAGGCGTATGAGGAAGAGTTCCCGAAGCAGGGCTTCGGAACCGGCTGTGTAAGCAGCTCCCGCGCCGACGGCGAATCTCTTTTTTTGCAGCGTGCGGCGCGGACGGATCAGGCGGAGGGGACGTCGCCGCCGACGCCGCGTTTGACCAGGGCGTCGAGTTCGTCCCCGGGAACGGGGCGCGAGAAATAAAATCCCTGCGCGCTTTCGCAGTGCAGGTCGGTGAGCGCGGTACGGTGCTCGTCGAGCTCCACGCCTTCGGCCACCACTTCCAGGCCGAGCTTGTGGGCCATGGCGATGATCGCCCGCACGATCTCCATGTTCTGTTCTGCCTCGTTCATGTTGCCCACGAACGAGCGGTCCACCTTGAGGCTGTCGAAGGGGAAGCGCTGGATGTAGGACAGCGACGAATAGCCCGTGCCGAAGTCGTCGATGACCACCTTGACCGACAGGGCCTTGAGCCGTTTGATCGTGGCCACGGCCTCGTCGGCGTTGTCCATGAGCACGGATTCCGTGAGCTCCAGGCGCACGAGCGACGGATCGATGCCGGTCTCGGCCAGAATGCCCGCCACTTCCTCCACGAAATCCGGGCGCTTGAACTGGCGACCGGAGATATTGACGGAAAGCGTCAGTTTTGCGGCGTCGGGGTTGGCCTGCCCGAGTGCGACCATGCGGCGGCAGGACTCCCGCAGCACCAGGGCGCCCAGGTCGTTGATGAGCCCGGTTTCCTCGGCGATGGGAATGAATTCGCTTGGCGTGATGTTGCCCTGGCGGGGATGCTGCCAGCGGGCCAGGGCCTCGACGCCGGTGATCGCCCCGTTCGAAAGGGACACGATGGGCTGGTAGTGCACCGTGATCTCGCCGGATTCCAGGGCCTGGCGCAAGGCAAGTTCCATCTCCATGCGGCGCTGGGTGACCACGCGCATGCCGGCGTCGAAGACCGTGTAATGGTCGCCGCCGTGCTCCTTGGAGCTGTACATCGCGTTGTCCGCGTCGCGCAGCACCTGGTCGGGATGTTCGTAGGCCGCAGAACCGAGCACCACGCCGATGCTGCACGTGACGAAAATTTCCTGCTTCTTCAGGCGAAACGGCGCGGCGAGCTGGCGCAGCACATTGTCGGCCATGGCGCTTGCGTCCGTGATGCCGCCCACTTCCTCCACCAGGATGGCGAATTCGTCGCCGCCGAAACGGGCCAGCGTATCCACGTCGCGCAACAGCTTTTGCAGCCGGTTGGCGATGACCATGAGCAGCCGGTCGCCGGTGACGTGGCCGAAGGTCTTGTTGACCAGCTTGAAGCGGTCCATGTCCAGGTAGAGCACGGCATAGAGCGCCTGGGGATTGCGTTTGAGCCGTTTTATGGACTGTTCCAGGCGGTTTAGAAACAGCGCCCGGTTGAAAAGGCCCGTGAGGGTGTCGTGGAAGGCGTCGTGGAGGATGTGCTCTTCGAGCTGCTTTTGCCGGCTGATGTCCGCCAGCACGACCAGCGCGCCGCGCGTCGGCCCGGCAAGGGGCGTGGCGCACAGGGCGCGCCAGACGGGGTGCTGCGGTTTGCCGCAGGACAGGTCCATCTCGTAGCGCTGGGCCGTGCCGGAAAGCACCGAGGCCAGGCCCTCGCGCACGCCGGCCGCCGCGGCCGGGGAGAGGAGCTTTTCGCAATAGGCCGCGAAAAGACGTCCGATGGCCTCACCTGCCTCGATCTCGCCAAAGAGCGCCCGACAGGATGCATTGGCGGCCACGATGACGCCCGCCGCGTCCAGTACGGCGGCATGGGTGGCAAGGGATTCGAGCAGGTCTGCGGATTCTGGCAGCATGGCCCCTGGTCGCTGGTTTCGTGCCGCGATGGCGTCCATGACCACAAATACTTCACCAAGTGTATGGTTTTTGATCGCAATCGTCAAAGGCCAATTCGGCCGACGGGGGGTGACAGGGGTTGGGAAAAAAATAATTAGAGTATCTAATATATTGGCGGAAAGCATCGTCTCCGTCCGTTCTTGACTTTTCGTTTGCGCCCCGTCATAGACGAACTTCCCGGGCAACGTGCCGTGCCCGGGCATTGCCGCGGCGGCAGTCTGCCGCGCGGACGCGGTCACCCGACGCGGCAGTGAGGACGGGCATCTTCCAGGGTGAACGCTCTCCCTGGAGCGGCTGAGGGTTAAGTGGAAACATCCTGGTAACATAGGGTTTCAAAGAGAGCCGGGCGCCGCTCGGGGGCTTGCAGGCAAGCCGGGCAACGCGGTGCCGGGCCAAACCTTTTAGGAGGACCGGACATGGCCATTGTTATCGACGACGATGCTTGCATGGGTTGCGAAGCTTGCGTGGAAACCTGCCCCGACGCTTTCGAAATGAACGGCGACGGCGACAAGGCTGTGGTGAAAGATCCCGAAGTCGAAGCGGATTGCGTTGACGAAGCCATCGACGCCTGCCCGGCCGAAGCCATCACCAAATCCTGAACGTGATCGTCCCTTCGGGGATACCCCGCGCCGGGAAACCGGCGCGGGTTTTTTTATTTCTTCGCCCGGACCGTCTAAGCCCATGGCGCAATCGGCCGATAAGAAGCTTGAAGGCCTCCCCGGATGGAGGGAGGAGAAGAAAGAAAGGAACGCTTCTTGCTTATGAATAAGCGTCAAGGGGCTCCCCCCCGTCCGAGGTGGCATTATGAAGCGTCTGCGCAACTACCTGCAACACCGGCTCAATCCCGTGCACATGTACTGCCGGTTGCTGGATTTCGGCCTGGCCAGCGGCAGCGCCCGCCGCGTCTGCTCCGTCTACGAACGGTTCATCTACAAAGGCCTCCTGTTTCATTAGGAACCGTTTTCCTTCACGAAGTTCACCAGCGCGCCCCCCCCCCCACCCCCCCCAAGCCGCCCCCCCCGCGCCGGGAAACCGGCGCGGGTTTTTTTATTTC
>JAEWPX010000122.1 GCA_023399375.1 Pseudomonadota bacterium
CGCCTACACGCGCATGCTCGGCGAGGCGGGATTCAAGTACCTGTTCCACACCGGCGACGAGCCAGTCACGGCCAAGACCAAGGCCGGGGCCATCCCGCGCATCGCCGCGCACAACCTGTCCGTGACGGTGCTGGCTTCGGTGCTGCGGGGGCATGAGGCGATGATGGCCAAGGTGCAGCCGGAGAAGGATGCCGCCGGCACGTTGCTGAGCGCCACGCCTCCGGCCGGGACCATTCCACGCAACGTGGAGTAGTTTTTTCGCGCCGCGCCAACCGGCCGCAATCACGGGTGTAACCGTTCGCCCTCGCAGACGTCGTTCTCCCCCGTTTTCCATTCGCCGTGGACATTGTCCGGCCTTCTCTCCGCGTTTTTCAGCTATTTTCTTGAAATAGGTGACTCCACCTCTTCCCTGCGGCGCTTCGCCGCTGGCGCCCGTGGTCACGGAATTTGGCCGGGCGTGCTGGCCGGCTTCGCGGCCTGCGGGGCAGCCCCATTTCCGCGACCACAGACCCCGGCGCACCGCTCGCCGACCATCTCCCCATCCACCTTCCGTCCCCCCCGGCCAGGGGGGCCGGGGGGGATGATCCCCCCCGGCCGCCGGAGGCATCTTCTCTTCTCTCTTTTTTTCCCCGACTAAGGCATGCGCAGATAGCGGGCGTCCATCCAGCCGGGCACGCCGGAGTCGGACACGACGATGCGGGCCCAGCCGTTCTGGTATTCGTAGACCCGCAGCGCCTGGCCGCGGTAGACGACGGTGCGCACTTCGCAGCTGGGCGAGGGGCAGGCGCGCACGTTGACCGAATCCGCGCCCACGACGCGGACGTAGCCGGCCGGCGGCGGCGGAGTGAGGTCGATGGACACGCTGCACCCGACGACCAGCGTGGCGAGCAGCAACAGCAGACCGAACGCGTGGGCAAGAGTCTTTTTCATGGCTTCCCCCTGGCGAGACAGGAAATAGTAGTTTTTTCCTGCCCGAATCGTCACGCTTTGTCTAGGATTTCCTTGACTTTTTTCCATTGCATGACCACAGGGTGATAATGCGCCTGACCGTACTGGTGGACAACAACACCCTGACCGACCGCTACCTGCTGGGCGAGGCGGGACTTTCCTTTTTGCTGCGCGACGGCGGCAGCCGGGTGTTGTTCGACTGCGGTTTTTCCGACGTGATTTGCGCCAATGCGGCCCGGATGGGCATCGATCTCGGCGCGGTGGACGTCGTGGCGCTTTCGCACGGCCATCTGGATCACACCTGGGGTTTGGCGCATCTGGTGACGCATTTCACGGTGCGCGCCCTGGAGGGCCGCACGCCCGGCCGGCCGCTTCTGGTGGCCCATCCCGAGGCGTTCGCGACCCGGCGTTTAAACGGCATGAACATCGGCTCCATGGTGTCCGAGGCGACGCTTGGCGACCATTTCACGTTCCGGCTGACGCGCGAGCCGCTGCGGCTCACGGACTGGCTGTTTTTTCTGGGGGAGATCCCGCGGCAGTTCCCCTTCGAGGCCACGCCGCCCATGGGCGTGCGCCTGACGACGGCCGGGGCCGTGCCGGACACGCTGCCCGACGACACGGCGTTGGCCTATCTGGGCGAGGACGGCCTGGTCATCGTCACGGGCTGTTCCCATGCCGGCATCTGCAACATCGTGGCCCATGCCCGCGAGGTCACGGGCGAGTCACGGGTGGCGGCCATCGTGGGCGGCCTGCATCTTTTCGACGCTTCCGAGGACCGGATCATGGCCGTGACCGACTGGCTGGCCGACGCCGGGGTTTCGGCCCTGTATCCCTGCCATTGCACGGGATTTGCCGCCACGATGGCCCTGGCGGCGCGGCTTCCGGTGCACGAGGTCGGCGTGGGGCTTTCGCTTGCCTTCGACTGACCCGTCATTTGCCCGCACAGCCTCTTTAGATTACAAGAAGTTCCCCAAATACCGCCCGCGGGGGCAGCTTTTCCCTTTGAGGAGTGCGCAATGATGTGGGACGCCAAGTCTCCCCGCCACGACGTGTCGCGATTCACCGAGCACGATGTCTATCTTTTCAAGCAGGGCAACCATTTCGACCTGCACGACAAGCTCGGCTCCCGGGCCATGACAGTGGAGGACGAACCCGGCGTGCATTTCGCGGTCTGGGCGCCCAACGCCAAGGCCGTCTCCGTGGTCGGCGACTTCAACGGCTGGGAACCCGGCCGCCATTCCATGGCCGTGCGCCAGGACGCCTCGGGCATCTACGAGTGCTTCGTGCCGGGGCTCGGCAACGGCGCGCGCTACAAGTACCACATCCATTCGGCCGTGGGCGATTACCGGGCGGACAAGGGCGACCCCTACGCGTTTTACTGGGAGACTTCGCCGAGCACGGCCTCCATCGTCTGGGACCTTGGCTACGACTGGAACGACGCTTCGTGGATGGCTTCGCGCCATGAGAAGAACGGTTTTTCCGCGCCGGTTTCCATCTACGAAGTCCATTTCGGCTCCTTCATGCGCGTGCACGAGGACCGCTACCGCTCCCTGTCCTATGTCGAGATGGCCGACCGGCTGACCGAGCACGTGCTGCGCTCCGGCTTTTCCCATGTGGAATTCCTGCCCATCATGGAACATCCTTTTTTCGGCTCCTGGGGCTACCAGACGCTCGGGTATTTCGCCCCGACGAGCCGCTTCGGCACGCCGCAGCAGTTCATGGCGCTCATCGACCGCCTGCACCAGAACGGCATCGGCGTGATCCTCGACTGGGTGCCGTCCCATTTCCCCACGGACGGCCACGGCCTGTCCTTTTTCGACGGCACGCACCTCTACGAGCACGCCGACCCCAAGCGCGGCTACCATCCGGACTGGAACTGCTACATCTTCAACACCGGCCGCTACGAAGTGCGCGCGTTCCTCATTTCCAGCGCGCTTTTCTGGCTCTCGCGCTACCACGTGGACGCCTTGCGCGTGGACGCCGTGGCCTCCATGCTCTATCTCGACTATTCCCGGCGCGAGGGGGAGTGGATTCCCAATGCGCACGGCGGCCGCGAAAGCATCGAGAGCATCGAGTTCCTGCGCCGTCTCAACGAGATGGTCTACACCCGTTTCCCGGGCGTCGAGACCATTGCCGAGGAATCGACGTCCTGGCCCATGGTGTCGCGGCCGCCCTATCTCGGGGGCCTCGGGTTCGGCATGAAGTGGAACATGGGCTGGATGCACGACACGCTGCGTTACTTCTCCCGCGACCCCATCTTTCGCAAATACCATCACGGCGAGCTGACATTCAGCATCTGGTACGCGTTTTCGGAGAACTTCGTGCTGGCGCTGTCCCACGACGAGGTGGTCTACGGCAAGGGCAGCCTGCTCGGGAAAATGCCGGGCGACGACTGGCGGCGGTTCGCCAATTTGCGCCTGCTCTACGGCTACATGTTCGGCCATCCCGGCAAGAAGCTCTTGTTCATGGGCGGCGAGTTCGGCCAGTGGCAGGAATGGAACCACGACGCCGAGCCGCAGTGGGAGCTGCTCGAGTCCCCGCCGCACCAGGGCGTGCTGCAGTGGGTGGCGGACCTCAACCACCTCTACCGCACGCAGACGGCCCTGCACGAGCGCGATTTCAAGGCCGAGGGCTTCGAGTGGATCGACTACCGCGACGCCGAGGCGAGCGTGCTGGCCTTCCTGCGCCGCGGCAAGCGGCATGACGACGTGGTGCTCGTGGCGCTCAACTTCACGCCCGTGCCCCGCGAGGGCTACCGCATCGGCGTGCCCATTCCGGGACTGTGGACGGAGCTATTAAACAGCGACGCCAAGGCCTACGGCGGCTCGGGCCTGGGCAACGCCGGCGCGGTCATGGCCGAGGAGATCGAGAGCTTCGACCACCCGTACTCCCTGAGCCTGACCCTGCCGCCGCTGGCGGCCGTGTTCATGCGGCCGGCGCGGTAGCTCTGTCGGGCGGGGAACCTCCGGCGGCCAGGGGGCAGGTGCCCTCTGGATTCTTGCAAGAGCCGGACCCAATGCCGGAGCCCGGCCTTGCGGGGAGTCTTGATTCATGCGCGGGTCTTGGATCCGATCCATAACCAGGCGCAACTTTTTCCCAGCAGAATAGGAACGTCTCAATGAAGCGCCGCCTACGGCTTGCAGCCGTGTTGCGCATGGGAAACGGCGCTGAGAAAGCGGTCCATTTCCGGCCGTGATGACAATATGATCTTCTGACCTGAAAAGCCCTCGAACAAGGAAGCATGTCCTCCTCGCGAGCTTGAGGTCGCCCTGATGTCGTAGTCCGCTGCCCATGCAAGCAAAGAATTGAATGACGCCTCGTCCCCTCCGCGTCGAATGCCTCGTTGGCGCAGGTTGTCGAGACACTCGTCAACGTGCACAGTGAGCCAGATCAGCGTTGTCGCCCGCGCGAGGGCTGGCTTGGCAAGCCAGCCATAGACCCCCTCGATCACCCAGGCTTGGTCGGCAGCAGCGGCACGGACCATTGCGAGCGCGACCTGCTTGTCACGCGCGGCGGCATAGTCGCCGGGTTCCCAATGAATGCCATCGAGATCCAAGGCGTCGACCGAAAGGAGCAGGGAAAGCCGTTTAGCCAGGAAACTCTTTCCGGATCCGCTGTTGCCCAGGATCAGCGTGCGATCCATTGCATTTCGATCGAACATCGAGACCCCATCGGGCGTAAGGACGCATTTATTACGGACAAATCTTAGCGGGCGAGCATGGCCACCAGTGCGCCGACGTTCGGGGCCAGATAGTCCGGGCTGTAGCGGGCGAGTTCGGCGAGCGGCGTGCGGCCGCTGGCCACGCCGGCCGTGCGCGTGCCGGCGGCGCGGCCCGTGGCGATGTCCATGGGATGGTCGCCGACCATGAGCGCGCGCGCGGGGTCCGCGCCGAGCGTCGCCAGGGCGTCCAGGAGATGGCCCGGGTCCGGCTTGACGCGGCGGGCGTCGTCGCGGGCGAGCAGCACGCCGGCATAGGCGGCGAGGTCGGGAAAGACCGTGAGCACCGCCGCGCGGCAGTTGCGGGTGATGACGCCGACCTTGGTCCCGGCGTCGGCCAGGCGGGTCAGCGCGGCCTTCGTGGCGGGGAAAAGCCTGGCCGCGGCGGCCGAAGCGACTTCCTGGTCCCGGATGCCCCGGGCCACGGCGGCCTCGAACGCTTCCGCCTGCGCGGGCGAAGCCTCGCGAATCCGCGCGGCGAGCCTTGCGGCGTATTCCAGGGCGGGCAGTCCGTCGGCCGGCGGCAGATCGGGCAGGCGGACGGCGGCCTCGCGGGCCACCATTTCCTTCATGACGTTGAAATCGATGACGAGTTCGGCAAGGGTGCCGTCGAAGTCGAACACGACGGCGTCGAAAGGCAGGCGGAAATGCGTCACGCCAAAACCCCCGGTCGCGCATTGCCCCGCGGGCGCGCTGCGGTTATGCTCGGGCACCGTTAGCCGGCGGGGCCGTCCTTGGCAACCCGGCGCAAACCTTTTGCCGCACCAATCCCCATGACCGCAACCCATGACGTCGTCATCGTCGGCGCGGGCCCGTCCGGGGCCACCGCCGCCCAGGTCCTGGCCCAGAAGGGCTTTTCCGTCTGCGTGCTGGACAAGGCCGCTTTCCCCCGCGACAAGCTCTGCGCGGGGCTGCTCACCTGGAAGGCCGTGGACGTGCTCGAACGCGTCTTCGCCGAAACGGCCGAAGGGCTTCTCGCCACGGGCGTGTTCAATACCGCCGCGAGCAGCTACTGTATCCGCTTCCGCGAGCGCGTCATCGCCGCCGGCGACATCTTCTACCCCTTCCACCTGACCGCGCGCCGGGTTTTCGACAAGCACCTGCTCGACCGCGCCATCCGCGCCGGGGCGGACGTGCGCCTGGAATCCCGCGTCGTGTCCGTGGACGCGGCAAACGCCGTCGTGCGTCTGGACGACGGCCGGGAACTGCGCGGCCGCTACCTGATCGGGGCCGACGGCGTGGGGAGCGTGGTGCGCGCGGCCTGCCCCATCGACCGCGCCGCCTGGAAGGCGGGGCTCGGCGGGGCCATGGAATTCTACCTGCCGCGCACGGCCCCGCTCCTTGCCGGGCGCGTCCATGCGGACCTGCACGCGACGCATCCCACGGTCTACGCCGGGTTCCTGCGCGCGGGCTACGGCTGGGTGTTTCCGCACAAGGACTATCTCGCCATCGGCATCGGCGGCCACAGCGCCCGCCACGCCAAGGAATTCCGCCCGAAATTCCGCGAATTCGTCGAGTTCCTGGGCCTTCCCGGCGAACTTGCCGAAAAATCGAAGGGGCACGGCCTGCCTTACGGCAACTACCTGGACGCACCCTGGCACGGCCGGACCATGCTCGTCGGCGACGCGGCCGGGCTCGTGGAAACGCTTTTCGGCGAAGGCATATACTACGCGCTGCGCAGCGGCGAGTTGGCCGGGGAGGCGGCCGCCGCGGCCCTGTCGCGCGGCGCGGACCCCTTCGCCGTCTACGGCAAGGGGCTAAAGCGCGACATCCTGCCGGAGCTCGTCTGGTCGCGCAAACTGCGGCGCGTGCTCTACGCCAGCCAGTCCTGGGGCTTTTTGCCGCTTCTGTGCTTCGTGCGCGGCGGCGGCAGGCTGCTTGGCGAGATGGTCCACGGCGTGCGTTCCTACCGCCTGCTGCTGCGCCGGGCGGCCGGCCCCCGGCCGAACGGCGGGGGCGCGGGAGCCTAGACCGCCATGCGCCGCCTCGTCCTTGCGCTTGTCCTTTGCGTCGTGGCGGCGGCGCTTGCGGGCTGCGCCGGCGCGCAGAAGAAAAATGCCGCCGGCCCCAAACCTTCGGGCTTTTCCTCGGCCGATGCGAAAAACGTCCACGATTTCATGGTGAAATATCCGGGCGTGGTCATGAGCGGCGACGTGAAGGCCAATCTGCGCCTCTACGCCGACGGGGCGAAGATCGTTCCCTTTTTGAGCAACATCGTGCGGCCCGTGCGCGCGAGCGAACTGCCCGAGCGCCTGCCCGGCATCCTGGCTGCCGAGCGCGAAGCCAAGTTTCAGTTCGCCTTTGTCGAGCCCATGCAGGTCGAGGCCAAAGGAGAAAGCGCCTCGGTGCGCGTGGTCGCGAAGCTCGCCTGGCAGGAACGCGGCAAGCCGCACCAGGCGGTCATGAACTGCTACTACGGCCTCGTGCGCGACGAAAACCGGCTGTGGAAGATCAAGGAAGCCCACGCCGAGCCGGTGACGTCGGGCTTTTCCCTGCCGCCCAAGGCGCAGCCGAAAAAGCCCCTGCCCAAGCGCGAACCCCGGCACGACAAGCTGATCATCAAGGGCGAGCCGGAGCGCAAGCCGGAACAGCAGCCTGCCCCGCCGGCGCAACAACCAGCGCCGCCCGCCCCCCAAGACACGGATACCACGCCGCCACAGGACGCCCCGCTGCCTGAAAAAGGCCCGCAACCCCTTTTCTAGCCAGGAAGTCCCTGTAGTTGCGGTAGTGCTCGCGCCCGGCCAGCCGTTCGGCCAGGGCCACGAGCAGGCCCATGGGCGAGGCGGGCTGCCCGGCAAAGTAGTCCACGACCAGGACGTGGCCGCCCGGCCGCGTCACGCGGAACATTTCGGCCAGCATGGCGCGCCGGTCGTCCGGGGCGTTTTCGTGCAGGGCGAAGGTCGCGATGACCGCATCGCAGGCCCCGTCCGGCAGGGCCAGCCGCCGGGCGTCCATGCGGGCGAAGACCTGTTCCCCCTGACAGAGGGCCCGCGCCCGCGCGAGCATGGCCGGACTTGCGTCGATGCCGACCGCGGCGAAGCCGGCGCGGCGCAACTGCGCGACGAGCCGGCCCGTGCCGCAGCAGACGTCGCACACGCGCCTCACGCCGAGCCCTCCCAGCGTCCCGGCGACCAGCCGACGCACGGGATCGAGAAAAAGCGCGGTGGCCGGGTCGTAAAGTCCCGCCACTCCCGCATACGCATCCCCGCTCATCGTCTCATGCCCACAACGTCCCTCGTCCTCCCT
The DNA here is from genome assembly GCA_023399375.1 of Pseudomonadota bacterium. Classification (GTDB taxonomy): domain Bacteria; phylum Desulfobacterota; class Desulfovibrionia; order Desulfovibrionales; family Desulfovibrionaceae; genus Solidesulfovibrio. The sequence continues at coordinate 7,913 of JAEWPX010000122.1, forward strand.
TTCGGGAGGTCCAGGAGGGGCAGTGCCCCTCCTGGCCGCCGGAGGCTTTTTTCCTCTTTTTTTCTCAATGATTCCTTCCATAAATCTCGGTCATGGCGCGCAAGCGTTCGGCCAGCGGCGCTTCGAGCTGTTCTTCCACGGCCCGCCAGCCCCAGTTGCCCTTGGCCACGGAGGGCATGTTCATGCGCGCCCCTTCGCCGAGGCCGAGCAGGTCCTGCATGGGGACGACCGCCGTGGTCGCGCAGCTGGCCATGACCAGCCGGATGAGTTCCCAGGGCGTCTGTTCGGGCGCGATTTCCCGGCCGAGGTAGGCGTAAAGGGCGTTGCGGCCTTCCTCGCCGGCCTCGCCGCTGCGCGCCCAGCCGAGCGTGGTGTTGTTGTCGTGGGTGCCGGTGTAGGCCACGCAGTTGCGCGGGTAGTTGTGGGGGGCATCGCGGTTTTCGGCGATGCCCGCGCCGAAGGCGAACTGGAGGATCTTCATGCCGGGAAAGGCGAAGGCGGCCATGAGTTCGCGCACCTCGGCCGTGATCACGCCGAGGTCCTCGGCTATGAGCGGCAGCGACGGGAAATGGCGCAGCATGGTCTTGAAAAGCGCCATGCCCGGGGCCTTGATCCACTCCCCGCGCACGGCGGTCGCCTCGGACGCGGGAATCTCCCAGTAGGCCTCGAAGCCGCGGAAGTGGTCCAGACGCACCACGTCGTAGAGCGCGATGTTGTGGGCCATGCGCTTGATCCACCAGTTGAATGCGGTCTTTTCGTGGGCCGGCCAGTCGTAGACAGGGTTGCCCCAGCGCTGGCCGGTCTCGCTGAAATAGTCCGGCGGCACCCCGGCCACGAACACCGGCCGCTTGTCGCCGTCGAGCTTGAACAGTCCCGGGTCGGCCCAGACGTCGGCGCTGTCCTGGGTAACGTAGATGGGCATGTCGCCGATGACCTGGATCTCGTTTTCGCGCAGATGCCGGCGCAGCGCCTTCCACTGGGAAGCGGCCAGATACTGGGCGAAGCGCAGGCAGTCGATGGTTTCGGCCTGGCGCTGCCGCACGGCCTGCAACGCCTCGGGGCGGCGGTCGCGCAGTTCCGCCGGCCACTCGTTCCAGGCCTGGCCGCCGCGTTCGCGCTTGATGGCCTGGAAGAGCACGTAGTCGTCGAGCCAGGACGCCGCGTCGTGGCAGAAGACGGCGAATCCCGCGTCGGTTTCGAGTTTTTCCCGGTTTCGCGCGAAGGCCAGGCGCACGAGGGCCTCCTTGTGGGCCGTGGCGCCTTCGTAGTCGGCCACGGCCGGATTGCGCTGGACGTAGCCGGCGTCGAGATCCCCGGCGTCGAGCCAGCCGTCGAGGGCGAGCTGTTCGGGGCTGACAAGCAGGGGATTGATGGCGAAGGCCGAATCGCTGCTGTAAGGGGAGTTGCCGATGAAGGTGGAGGTGGGCGTCAGAGGCAGGATCTGCCAGTAGGACTGGGCGGCCCTGGCCAGGAACGCGGCGAAGCGGCGCGCGCCGGGGCCGAAGTCGCCGATGCCGAAGCGCGACGGCAACGAGGTGATGTGCATCAGCACGCCGCTGGCTCTGCGCTGCATGGGGGTCTCCTTTGGGTCTAAAGGCTCGGGGAGGCGTGGGCGGGCGCGCGAAGCGGCCGCATCCGGCTTGCAATCCTCGTACGGGCGTCGCATGACGGTTCGGTTGCCGCGCGGAGGCAAGCGCCGCCTTGTCCCTCCCCTCTGGCAAAAAACGCCCGGGCTGTCCATGCGGGCCCGACCGGCCCGGTCGCGGCAAGTCAAGGCATTGACGGCGGCCGGCCAAACCTGGAACAAGGGCGGCCAGAGGCTTCCTTTCCCTTTTTTCGCATGCGCCTCGAAAAGGAAACGCCATGGACCTCGAGATACTCCGCCGGGCCCTTGCCTGCCTGGAACCGGCCGCGGACGCCGGCCGCGACCTCGACGCCGCGCTGGCGCGCCTGCTTGGCGCACTGGCCGCAATGCCGGGCCTGGCCAGCGCCGCCGTGGTGCTGGCCGACGCCGACAATCCCCCGGCCATCCGGGCGCAGATCGGCGCGCCGGACGTGAGCCTGCTGCTCGAAGCCGCCCTGGAACGCGGCGCTGCCGGAGCCGCGCCCCGTGTGCTGCGCCGGGAGCTGCCGCCCGTGCTCGCCGACGCCAAGGGCGCGGTGGACCTCCCGCGCGAGGCGGCGGCCATGCTGGCCGCACCCATTTTCGCCGGAGAAGACATGCCCGGCGGCTGGTTCTTTGCCGACGGCCTCACGGGCGGCGACGCCTCCCTGGCCGACGAATTGCGCGGACTGACTGTCCTGGCCGAGGCCGCGGCCGTCCTGGTGCGCGCCACGTGCGTGGCCCTTGCGCGCAACCGCGACCTCGCCCGCGAGACGGTCTTTTTGCGCTCGAAGGTCTCGTTGCGCTATCGCCACGTCTTTGCCGAGGGCGTAAGCCCCCTGCTCGAACCCTTGCGCGCCGCCGTGGACAAGGCGGCCCAGTCCGACGCGCCGGTGCTGCTCCTTGGCGAGGAAGGCAGCGGCCGGGGCGTGCTTTCCCGGCTCATCCACGAGCTTTCGCCCCGCGCGGTGCGGCTTTTTTCGGTGTTCGACCCGGCCGAAGGGGAACATCCCGACAGGCGTCTCTTCGGCGTCTCGCGGGGCATCGACAGGCCCGGCGTTCCCGGATGCATCGAGGAGACCGACGGCGGCACGCTGCTCATCGAGCAGGCCCACCTGCTGCCGCCGGTCCTGGTCGAACGTCTGGCCCGGTTCCTGGCGGAAGGCGTGTTCGCGCGCGCGGGCGGCACGCGCCGGCGCACGAGCCGCACGCGGCTGCTCTTTTCGGCCCCGCCCCAGGGGCTCGCTCCGGAACTCGCCGCCGTGGCCGCCATGGCCGTCATCCGCGTGCCGAGCCTGCGCGAGCGCTCCGAGGACATTCCGATCCTGCTCGACCATCTGCTTTCCCTGGAATCCGCGCGCGACGCCCGCCGCCTGTCGCTCACGCCCAAGGCCCTCAAGGCCCTGGAGACCTACGACTGGCCCGGCAACATCCGCGAGATGCGCGAACTCGTGTCGCGCCTGGCCGTGACCGCGCCCGAGGACCGCATCGACATCGCCGACATTCCCCCGGAGATGCTCGCCGAGGGCGAACGGCCGCAGGTGCTGCCCGAGGACGCGGCCGAACTGCGCGACATGGAGCGCCAGCAGGTCCTAAGCGCGCTCACCCGCCACGGCTGGGTGCAGTCAAGGGCCGCCCGGGAACTTGGGCTTACCCTGCGCCAGATCGGCTACCGCATCCGCAAGTACGGACTCGCCCGCGAAGGGCACGACGACGCGGAAAACGTCTAACCGAAACGCCCCGCGCCGTAGCGCGGGGAGGCCATCATGTCGCAACGCATCAAGGATATCGTGGACGTGCTCTACAAGCTGGCGGTCATCGCCGGCGTGGCCGTGCTGGCCTACAGCCTGTACGGCAACCGCGGCGTCGGCCGCTACCAGTATATCGCCAACGGCGAGCTCGAATACGTCATGGACACCACCACGGGCGTCATCTACCAGGGCGGCTATTCCATGAACCATATCACCGGCAAGGAATCCTCGGGCGGCAGGCCGAAGAAGTAGTCGTGTCTGTCATGTCAATTAAAACATAAGTTATTTTTAATATTGGATATTGTCGCTGCGGCACCCCCGTGCTAGGGATCGAAACCGCCGCGCAACCGGCGCGGCGACAGGGGGACCGCATGGACACCGCGCGCGCCGCAGGCTGTATTTTCTACCTTGGATTCGACGACACGGACACGAAGACTTCGCCCAAGGGCACGGGGCGCACCATCCGCGATTTCTGCGCCGGGCTGCCCGAAACCTTTACGCTGCGCGCCGTACTGCGCCACCAGCTGCCCAAACTCCCCGAGATTCCCTTCACGAGCAACAACAGTTCGGCCTGCGCCGTGCTCGAGGCGGACGATCCGTCCCTGGGACGCGGCCTGTTCGAGGCGGCCGCGGATTATCTCGCGGGCAACGCCCCGGACGGCAGCGATCCGGGCGTGTGCCTGGCCGCGGCCGGCGACGTGGACGACGCCCTGGTGGCCTTCGCCCTGTCCTGCAACGCGGGCAAGGTCGCCCAGCGCGACGCCATGGCCGCGGGGACCGGCGCGCATCTGGCCGGCGTCGGCGGCAGCAACGACGGCATCATCGGCGCGGCGGCGGCCGTGGGCCTGACCCGGCATGGCTGGTGCGGTCGCTTCATCGAGCTTGGCGACATGCGCCGGCTGCCGGCTCTGGTTGCCGTGTCCGAGCTGGAAGCCCGGGGCATACGCGTCGTTTCCGTGGACCGCGATCCCCTTGTCCCTCTGCCCGGCGACAGCGTCGCGACCGGCGGCTGGCTGCGGCCGTCGCTGTGGGGCGGACAGGCCGTGCTCCAGGTGCACGCCGACGGCCTCGGCCGCTGGGTGGCTGCGCTCGGCAAGCGCGCCGACAAGGCGGCTGGCGGCATCGCCTAGCGTCGCGTCTCGCGGACGCTTTTTCAGGGGCGTAACGCTAGCCGGCGTCCTTTCCCCGGTAGCGCGTCACGAAGGCGAGCAGCGACGCCGCCTGCCGTTCCATGTAGCCCACCCAGGCGTGCAGCACCTCGCGGCCCTCGTCCGTGATGGCGTAGACGCGTTTGGCCGGCCCCGTACCCGTGGCGTTCCACTGCGAGGCCACGAGCCCTTCCTCCTCCATCTGGCGCAGGTGCCGGTAGATCATGCCCGGCGGCGCGTCGCCCTTGAGAAATCCGTATTCGCCGATCTGCTGCAACAGTTCATAGCCATGGGAGCTGCCGTCGAGCAGCGCCATGAGGATCGAGGGCTGCATGTAGCGGTCCGGTTTGCCCGGGCCAATTTTTTCCGCCATCGGGTACGCCTCCTTGACATAGATGCTTGAAGCACATATGTTTGAATTGTCGATTCCAAACCACCCCCAGCCCCATGGAGGAGCGCCATGTCCACCATTTTCGCGCGCGAGCGCCGCAAGATCGAAAAGGGCGAGAAAAAGCCCCGTTACCGTGTCGTGGCTGCCACGGGCGACGTGAAGTTTTTTGCCGAACACATCCGCAAGCGGGAACTGGACACGATCGCTGCCGCCATCGGCGCGAACGTCGTCTACCTTCCCACCGATGCCGCACGCGAAGGCGGCGGGAAGGACTAGTCGGCATCGTATAACGCCCAGGTTTACGAGGCGTTTCCTTCGTGGCCGCGGGAGCGGCCGCAGGAGGAGCGCCGCCTGTCTACCGTGTTTGGCCGCGTCGGGGACTCGTCCCCGACGCGGTTTTTTGTGTTGGACATCCGGTCTTGCGGCATGAGGATCGCGCCAGCCGCACGGCGGCTGGCGC
>JAEWPX010000152.1 GCA_023399375.1 Pseudomonadota bacterium
CCCCCCCCCCCGGGGGGGGGGCCCCCCCCCCCCCCCCCCCGGGGGGGCCCCGGGGGGGATGATCCCCCCCGGCCGCCGGAGGCATCTTCATCATGCGCATCTTCGTGCCTGCCATGGGGCGGGTGAATACGAGCAACCGGGACGGCAGCGAAGTCCGTTTCGCCGAGATTGCGAGGCGTTGGCTGGCGCAGGGCGTGGAATTGCTGCTGCTTCTGCCGAAAAGGGAAATCAGCGTCCTGGAGTCCCAGGGCGTGCGGGCCACGTGGCGGGTGCATTGGGAGCCGTTCACCAGCGAATCGGACAGGCTGTGGAACGTGCTGGCCATTTATTTGTGGCGCATCCTGACCTGCCCGTTCGCGCGCTATCCCTCTGGCGTGGAGGCGGTGTACGCGCCGTCGGATTTCCTGTTCGATCTGCTGCCGGCGCTCTTATGCCGCTGGAGGAACCCCAAGGCGCGCCTGGTGGTCTGCATCTTTCTCATCGCGCCAAACCCTTTCAAGGGCTATGAGAAGGTACTCGGCAAGGGCTTCAAGCTGCCGTCGATCCGGGGGCTTTTGTATTTCGTGGCGCAGTGGCTGTCCGTGGCCCTGGCCCGTGCGGCGGGCGCGACCATGCTCGTGCTCAACTCCCTGGACAAGGATTCGCTCGTGGCCATGGGCGCGCGGGCCGAGAAGGTCCATGTGGTGACCATGGGCGTGGACGGAGCCTTTTTCGACGCCGTGGAGGCGACGCCGGACACGCCGCGTTTCGACGGCATCTTTCTTGGGCGGCTGCATCCGCAAAAGGGGCTGTTCGATCTCGTGCGCATCTGGCGGCTGGTATGCGACGCGCGCCCGGGGAGCCGGCTTGGCGTCATCGGCGGCGGCAGCGACTGGTGGTTTTCCAAGCTCAAGCAGGAGATCGCGGCCGCGGGGCTGGCGGGCAACGTCGAACTGCTCGGGTTTCGCCAGGGCGAGGACAAGGTGCGCCTGCTCAAGGTCGCGGGCTGTTTTCTCATGCCGAGCCACTACGAGAGCTTCGGCCAAGTGGCGGTGGAGGCCATGGCCTGCGAGCTGCCGGTGGTGGCCTACGACCTGCCGATCTACCGGGAAATCTTCCCCACCGGCATGATCAAGACGCCGTTTGAGGATACGCGGGCCTTTGCCGACGCCGTGCTGCGCGTGCTGGAAGATCCGCAAGCCCGGCAACAGGCCGCGGCAGCCGCCAGGCGGCGCGCGGCGGCCTTCGACTGGGCGGCCATCGCCGAGCAGGAAATGGCGATCATCAACAACTCCTGACAACAGCAGCGAAACGCAACCCGGAGAACAGGTCATGCTTGAATATTTGAAACTGTTCCTGTTGTTTTTCCGGGTGGGCGCGACCAACTTCGGCGGTCCGGCCATCATCCCGTTTTTGCGGGCCGAGGTCATCAAGCGCGGGCATATCGACGCCCGGCGCTTCGGCCGGGGCGTGGCCCTGACCGAGGTCCTGCCCGGCTCCACCATCCTCCAGCTCTCGGGCTACGTGGGCCTGGAATACAAGGGCGTTCCCGGCGCCATCGTCGCCTTCGCCGGCATGGCCATGCCGAGCTTTCTGCTCATGCTGGCCCTCACCTGGCTTTACGTGGCCTACCACAGCCTCGACATCGTGAGGGCGGTGCTGGCCTGCATGGATGCGGTCATCGTGGTGGTCATCCTCCAGGCGGCGCGCCTGTCCGGCAAGGTCACGTTCAAGACCTGGCGGGGGCCGGCCATCGCGGCCGTAAGCCTTGTGCTCTTCCTGTTCAAGATCCCCTCGCTCCCGGTCCTTGGCGGCTGCGCCGCCCTGGCCATGCTCGTGTTGCCCATGCCCGAACCGGTGGACGCCTCGGGCGACGAGGAACGCGTGCCGCCGCAGTTGTTGCGGCAGGTGCTGTGCCTGACGGCGGCCATGGCGGCGCTGACCGTGGGCGCGTTTTTCTGGGAACCGCGCATGGGACAGCTCGCCGTGGACATGGTCAAGGCCTCGCTGCTCTCGTTCGGGGGCGGTTTCGCCACGATTCCGATCTTCCTCGAGGACGTGGTGCACGGCAGTCACTGGCTCACGGCGTCCCAGCTTTCGGCCGGCATCATGCTCGGCCAGGTCACGCCCGGGCCGGTGGTCATCACGGCCACCTTCATCGGCTATCTCATGCACGGCCTTGCCGGGGCGACGCTCGCCACGGTGTGCATCCTCGGGCCGTCGTTTATTCTGGTGGTGGCCGTCGCCCCGGTTTTCGGCAAGGTGGGCAACAATCCCTGGGTGCGCAAGGCGGTCAGCGGCGTACTGGCGGGCTTTGTCGGCATGCTCGTGAGCGTGGCGGCGTTTCTGGCGCAGCAGGTGCAATGGAACTGGGCCACGGGCGCGACGCTCGTCGTTTCGGCCCTGCTCATGGTCTGGAAGAAACCCTCGGTGATCTGGCTGATCCTGATCGGCATCGCCATCGCCTTGGGGAATTTCTATTTCGGCCGTTACCTGCCGCCCCTTCCCTTCTAAGGCGCAGGCTCATTCGTCGCGCAGCACGCTGAGGACTTCGACGTTGGCCGCGGCCCAGGCGGGGTAGGCCCCGGCGACGAGGCCCAACGCGGCCGAACCGCAAAGCGAGCCGCCGATGAGCCACGGGTTGAAGACGCCCGGAAAATCGCCCACGCGGTAGACAACAACCAACAACAACAATGCCGCGAAAGTCCCGGCCGCGCCGCCCACGGCGGACATGGCCCCGGATTCCAGCAAAAACTGTCGGATGATGTCCGAGCGCCTGGCCCCGACGGCCCGGCGGATGCCGATCTCCAGCCGCCTGGCCCGCACGAGCAGGATCATGATCGACAGGATGCCGAGCCCCCCGATGCCGAACGACAGCGACGAACTGATGTAGCCGAGCGTGGCGACCAGATCGAGGGCCTGCTGCTTGAGGTCCATGGTGTCCTTGGCCGTGAGCACGCGGAAATCGTCGGGCTGGCCCTTCTCGACCTTGATGTCGTGGCGGCGGCGCAGGATGTGCTCGGCCGTGGCCTTGGCCGCCTCGAAATCCGTGCCGTCGGCCATCTGCATGTACACGCCGTGGATATAGTCCTTGTTGGAGAGCCGGCGCATATAGGTGGAAAGGGGAACGAAAATCTGTTCGTCCTGATTGGCCCCGGAAACGTCCGCGCCTTTTTCCTCCATGACGCCGAGCACCTTGAGCCGTGCGCGGAAGATGTGCACGGACTGGCCCACCGCGGCCTCGGGCGCGCCGAAAAGCCGCGTGGCGATGACCGGGCCGAGCACGCAGACCAGCGCCCGCTCGTCCTCGTCTTCCTGGTCGAAAAAATGACCGTACTGCGGCGCGCCGCCCCGGATCCTGGGGTATGCCGGCCAGGTGGCCACCACCTGGCACATGGTCTTTTTGTCCCCGGCCCGGATGGGCATGGGAAAAGCCAGGTAGGGCACGCCGTCCACGACCGAAGGCAGCCCGCGCAGAAGCGCCAGGGCGTCCGGCAGCCTGAAGCGCGTGTTGCCGGCGTCGGCGCGGACGTCGCCGCGGCGGAAGCGGATGTTGCCGCTCATGGCCATGAGGAGATTGGGACCGAGCTTTTCCGTCTCCAGCACGGCCTTGCGCTCCATGGCCAGGGAGATGTGCAGCACGCCCGTCAGCGCAAGCGCCCCGAGGAAGACCCCGAGCATGGCCAGGACGGTGCGCATCTTGTGCGTGGCCAGGGATTTGAGCGCGATGCGCAGGCTCAGGAACACGGCGGCAGGTCAGCCGGTGGCGTCGGCTTTGGAGGGGGCTTCGCGAAAGGCCTCGGTCTTCCAGGGAAAGATATCGCGCGCCCGGACCAGGGCGTAGTTTTCCACATCCTGATGCCAGGCCCGGAACATCCGAACGATCTCGTGGCCGAGCGGGGTCAGGCGGAACCCCTTCTTGGGCCCGGAACGCTCCACCAGCGCTTCGCCGATGACGGTTTCCGTCTGTTTCATGCGGCCCCAGGCCGCCCGGTAGGACATGCCCATGGCCGCCGCGGCCTTGTTGAGGGACCCCAGTTCCTCCACGAGCTCCAGCAGCTGGATGCGCCCCAGCCCGAGCAGCATGCCGTCGCCGGTTTCCAGCCACAGGTGCAGCCGCTGCACGGCCTCGATCTGACGCATCGCTCCTCCCTGATTTCCAGCGCGGACATCTGGTTTCCGGTTCCGGCTGTCTTATCCTCTGCCGGCCCGGACTGCAAAGGGGGGAGTTGACCGCGCCGGCCGCGTCCCGTATCGCCTGACCCTTGCCCGGGCGGGCCGGACGCCGGAGCGTTGCGGCGCGTGGAGGATCGATGGGAAAACGCCTGACGACAGGGCAAAACGCCACGGGATACGCCGACATCTGGGCCCTGGCCTGGCCGCAGATTCTCATGATGCTGCTCAATTTCCTGATCGGCATCATCGACGTGTACGTCGGCGGGCGCATCGACCGGGAGACGCAGGCGGCCATCGGCGTGCTGACCCAGGCCATGTTTTTTTTCCAGGTCGTGGCCTCGGCCGTGGCCAACGGAGCCGTGGCCGCGGTCAGCCAGTCCGACGGGGCCGGGCGCGCGGCCCGGGCCGACCGCTACGTCTGGCTGTGCCTGCTCCTCGGCGTCGCCGCCTCGGCGGCCATTCTCGTTTTGGGGCTGGCGAGCCGGCCGCTTTTCCTCTCGCTGCTCCAGGTGCCGCAGCCCATGCTGCCGACGGCGCGCTATTTTCTCACGGTCTTCCTCTGGCTGTTGCCCATCCAGTCCTTTTTCGTCATCGCCAACGCGCTCTTTCGCGCAAGACGCCTGGTCATGGTGCCGCTCTACGCCTGGGGGCTCGCCGCCGCGCTCAACGCCCTGGGCGATTTCGGCTTCGGGCTCGGCTGGTTCGGGCTGCCCAATTTCGGCTACGCCGGCGTGGCCTGGAGCACGTTTCTTTCGGTCACCGCCGGCATGCTGTTCAATTTCGCGGCGCTGTTGCGCATCGGCTGGCTGCGCGCGGCGCGTTTCCCCGCCTGGCGCTGGGTGCGCTGCGCGAGCCCGTACCTGTTCAAGGTGGCTTGGCCGTCGGGACTCATGCAGATCGTGTGGCACACGGGCTATCTGCTCCTTTTCGCCATCACCGGCTCCCTGCCTTCGGGCAGCGTGGACGCCCTGGCCGGCATGTCCGCGGGCATGCGCGTGGAGTCGCTCCTTTTCCTGCCGCCCATGGCGTTCAATTTCACGGCCTCCATCCTGGTCGGCAACCTGCTCGGCGCCGGGCAGCCGGCTCTGGCCAAGCGCGTGGGCTACCGCATCTTTTTCGCCGGGCTCGCGTCCGTGACGCTCCTTGGCGTGGCGCTGTGGCCCTTTCTGCCCTGGTGCGCGTCCGTGCTCTCGCCGGAGCCGGCCGTGGCCGCCCAGGCCGTTTCCTACCTGCGTTATAATGTGGCGGCCATTCCCTTCACCGTCGGAGGACTTATACTGATCGGGGCGCTGACCGGCGCGGGAGCCACGCTGCTCACCATGTGCGTGACCGGCGCCTCGATCTGGTGCGTACGGTTGCCCTTGGCCCTTTATTTGGGGCATAGCCTCCTTGGCCGGGCCGAGGGGGTGTGGATGTCCATGTTCGCTTCCCAGGCCGTGCAGGCCCTGGCCTGCCTGTGCGTGTACCAGTACGTGAACTGGACGCGTTTCGGCATGGGCGGCGGCAAACCAAGGAAGTAGGATGCGAGACGGTTTCGAGCCCATCTGCCTCACCCGCCGGGAAGAATACCTGGAACGGCTGGCCCGCTGCCCGCAAAAGGTTTCCGACTACAGCTTCGGCAACCTCTTCGGCTGGGCCGAGGAATACGGGCTTTCCTGGCGGTTCGGCGAAAGTCATGTCTGGATACTGCAAACCAAGCCCGTGGAAGCGTTCTGGGCTCCGATCGGCCCGTGGATGGACGTGGACTGGAGCGCCTGTCCCTGCCTGTCCGACGGTCTCGACTTCATCCGCGTGCCCGAGCGGCTGTGCGAAATCCTCGGCGACGCCATGCCCGACCGGGTCACCACCCAGGACTCCCGGGATCACGCCGACTACATCTACAGCGTGCCCGAACTCGTCGCCCTTCGCGGCAACAAGTTCCACAAGAAAAAGAACCTGCTCAACCAGTTCCTGCGCACGTACGACTACGAATACAAGGCCCTGACCCCGGAATGCGTGGAGGAGACCCTGGAGATGCAGCGCCAGTGGTTTTCCTGGCGCGATCCCGAGGAATCCGGCGCGCTGCTCGCCGAGAACCAGGCCATCGTGCGTGTGCTCCAGAACTGGGACCGCATCCCCGGGCTCATGGGCGGTGCCATCCGCGTGGACGGCGAAATGGTCGCCTACACCGTGGCCGAGGCGCTCACCCCGGAGATGCTCGTGATCCATTTCGAAAAGGGCCGCCCCGGATTCAAGGGCATCTACCAGGCCATCTGCCAGATGTTCCTGGCCGATGCGGGCGAGGGCTACGCGCTGGTCAACCGCGAGCAGGACCTCGGCGACGAGGGTCTGCGCAAGGCGAAGCTCTCCTACAACCCGAGCGGCTTTCTCAGCAAGTGCACGGTGTCCGTGGCGGCGCGCCCGTAACGGCGCGCCGCGCCTCTGCAACGCCATGAGGACTTGCTTTTTCCCGGAAAAGGTTTAAATAAACGCTCTT
>JAEWPX010000147.1 GCA_023399375.1 Pseudomonadota bacterium
GCCCTGGCCGGCGGCCGTGGCCGGCGTGATCGAGGCGCAGGTGCGCCGGGTCCTTGCCGAACGGACGCTTCGCGAGACCATGCCGCAGCTCACCCCTATCGAAAACGAGGTGTCGCTTCGCGTGCGCCGCCAGTACGAGGAGCACCCCTACCCGCGCTGGGCGCGCACCGCGCCGGCCGACGCGCCGCAAAGCCTCGACGCCTTCCTCGCGCGCCGCTTCCCGCGCGCGCCGTACGCCCCCCTTGGCGAGCGCGACCGGCTCGACGTGCTCGTCGCCGGCTGCGGCTCGGGCCGCCACACCCTGGAAACGGCCCGACGCTTCCGCAGGGCGCATGTGCTGGCCGTGGACTTGAGCCTCGCCAGCCTCGCCTACGCCAAGCGCAAGGCGCAGGAAGCCGGCGCGGCCAACGTGACCTTCGCCCAGGCAGACATCCTGGCGCTTGCCGGAATCGACCGGACCTTCGACTACATCGAATCCTCAGGCGTGCTGCACCATCTGGCCGATCCCTGGGCGGGCTGGCGCACCCTTGTCGGGCTGTTGCGCCCGGGCGGCGTCATGCGCCTGGGCTTCTACAGCGCCCTGGCGCGACGCGACATCCCCCGCGCCCGTGTCATGCTGCAGGTGAAAGGCTACAATGCGACCACATCGTCGCTGCGCCGCTGCCGGCAGGAACTGCTGTCATTGCCGGAGGGCGATCCCCTGCGCCGGCTGCTGCTGCAGGACGTGTTCACCATAAGCGGCTGCCGCGATCTCTTCTTCCACGTCAGCGAACAGACGCTCACTTTGCCGCAGATCGAAGAATTTTTGGCGCAATACGGCCTGCGTTTTCTCGGCTTCGATATCGAACCGGAAGTTCTCGACGACTACGAACGGCGTTTCAGGGATGACCCCGCCGCAACGGACCTCGCCAACTGGCATGTCTACGAAAAAGAGCACCAGGATACCTTCCTCGAAATGTACCAGTTCTGGATACAAAAGCAGCCGGCCTGATTTTCCCTCTTGCAAACCGTGGCGTTCTCCAGGCGCATCGGCTAGGCTGCGGCCACGCCTTGCCAGCATTCCCCATCCGCCGCCGGAGGACCGCCATGCGCCGCAGTCTTGCCGTCCGCCTTGTCTTTCTCGCAACAGTGTTCGCCTGCTGTGTTCCTTTTGCGGTTCTGGCCGCGCCGGCCCCCGTGGGCCGGCTCATCGACGCGCGCGGCGAGGTGCGCCTGCGCCCGGCCGGTGCTGCGGACTGGCGCGAGGCCGCCCCCGGCAGCGACCTTTTTCCCGGCGACGCGCTCCGGACCGGCCCGGCCTCGCGGGCGGCGGTGCTGTGCGCGGACGAATCGCAGATCAAGCTCAATGAAAACACCGTGCTCGTGCTCAAGTCCGCTGCGGCCTCGGCCAGGCTGGCCGGGGGCGGGCTCGTGCCGGCCAAGGCGGCGGCGACGCGGGAGGCCAGCCTTTACGAAGTGCCCCAGGGCGAAGTCTGGCTTAAAAACGAGGCCGAACGCTTCCGCTTCGAGATGGCCACCCCGGCGTTGACCGCAGCCATTCGCGGCACGGAATTCGTGGTGCGGGTCGGGCCTGACGGGTACACGTCCGTGGCGCTGCTTGGCGGCGCGCTCACGCTTTTTAACGCCAAGGGCGAACTGGCCCTGGCCGCCGGCGAAATCGGCTCCGCCCGGCCGGGCGAGGCTCCGACCAAACAGGTGCTCGTCAACCCGGAAAACGCGGTCCAGTGGACCCTCTATTATCCGGCCGTGGCCGACCCGGCTGCGCTCCTTGCCGACGCGGGGCGCGGCGAGGCCGACGCGCTCGCCCGCAAGGCCCTGGACAAGGCCGGCGCGGGAGACGTGTCCCAGGCCTTCGCCGCGTTGCGCCAGGACCAGGCGCACCTGGCGGACGCCGACGCCCCGGCCCTTTGCGCCGCCGCCTACGTGGCGCTCATGGCCGGCGAACCGGGGCAGGCCCGCCGCTGGCTCGACCTGGCCCTTTCGCGCGCCCCCGGCTCCGTGCCCGCCAAGGCCCTGGACGCGCAGGTCGCCCTTTTCGAAAACCGCCGCGAGGAGGCCTCCCGGGCGGCCCTGGCCCTGGCCGAGTCCGCGCCGGACGCCGCCCTGGCGCAGGCGACGGCCGGCCTCGCCGCCATGAGCGCCTTCGACCTGCCCGCGGCCAAGGCGCGGTTTCTCCGCGCCCTGGCCCTCGATCCGTCCTTTGTCGCCGCGTCCGTCTATCTGGCGCGCATCGAACTGGGCTCCGACGAACTGGAGGCGGCCTGGCGCACCATCGGCAAGGCTCTCGCCGCCGCGCCGGGCGAGGCCCTGGTCCAGGCCACGGCCGGGTTCGTGCGCCTGGGTTTCCGCGACTTTTCCGGGGCCGAAACTTTTTTCGAAACGGCGCGCAAGCGCGACCGGGGCCTCGGCGACGCCTGGCTCGGGCTCGGCTACGTCGCCTTTTCGCGCGGCCAAAAGGCTCTTGGCCTCGAGCGCATGCTCGCGGCGACGCTGCTTGCCCCGCGCCTGTCGCTGCTCCAGTCGTCGCTCGGCAAGGCGCTCTACCAGAACCGCGAGTTCGACAAGGCCCTGGCCGCCTACGACTACGCCGCGCGCCTGGACCCGCGCGACCCCACGCCACACCTCTACAAGGGCATCGCGCTCACCGACCTCAACCGCCCCGGCGAGGCCGTGCGGGAAATAAACGCCAGCATCGCCAAAAACGACAATCAGGCCGTGTTCCGCTCGCGCCTGACCCTCGACCGCGACCTGGCCGTGCGCAACGTGGACCTGGCCCGCTCCTTCATCCTGCTCGGCCTTGGCGACTGGGCCTATTCCAAGGCCGTCACTGCGGTGAAAAACGATCCCCGCAACCCCTCGGCGCACCTGTTCATGAGCAACGCCTACATGGCCACGCGCCAGCGCACCGGGGCCTCGGGCACGGAACTGCTCCTCTACCGTCTGCTCTCGCCGGCCAACCAGAACTCGTTTACCCTCTACAACGACTACACGCCCATGTTCGAGATGCCCTACCTGCGCCTGCAAACCGTGGACGGCGCGGGCTTCTGGAGCAACGGCAAGCCGGTCTGGTCGGCCTCGGCCGAAGCCTACGGCGGCGTGCCGGGCGTGGCCGGCGACGTCTACGGCGCGTGGAACGACGACCAGGGCATGCGCGAAAAAAACAGCGATTCCCGCTCCCTCTACGGCTTCGCCCAGCTCAAGTGGGAACCGACCGTGCGCGACGCCCTGCTCGCCGCCGCCACATCCAACGACACCTGGGCCGGCGACAACACGAGCCTAAGCGACTGGCTCTACGCCAACTCGCCCAACCAGAAACAGTTTTTCGACAACAAAAGCGCCGAACTGGGCTACGTCCGCCGCTTCGGCCCGTCCGCGACCTTCATCGGCTACGTCGCCGCGTCGAACAACCTCTGGGACTGGAAGGACCGCACGTACTACTATTCCACGCCGGAGGGCGGCGACGCGCCCATGGTGGAGTCCTACCTGCAAAACAGGCGCACGAGGCAGCAGTACGCGAGCTTCCAGGCGCAGCAGCAGCTCGTGCTCGGCAACCACACCGTCCTTGCCGGCGGCGACTATTTCAACGGCGAGCTGGACTACCTGCGCAAGTCCCGCGACTTCTACGTCTACTACGGGCAGATCGCCGAGGACGCCGCCTTCCGCTACCATTACAACCCGGCCAACCGCTCCGGCAGCGTCTACGCCATGGACTACTGGAAGCTCGCCCCGGGCGTGGTCGCCGAAATCGGCCTGGGCTACGACGCCGTGGACTCGCCCCGCTATGGCTGGCCCGACCCGGTCCACCGGGAGCTTGCAAGCCCCCGGCTGGGACTCAACTGGCAGTTCAGCGACGCGCACACCCTGCGCCTGGCCTTCCAGCGCTACCTCAACACCCACACGCTCTTCCAATCCGTGATCCAGCCCTCGGAAGTGGCCGGCTTTCCCGGCCGGCTCAACGCCGACGACGGCTCCACGGTCACGGAACTCGGCGCGGGATGGGAAGCGCAGTGGGACCAGGACACCTTCACCGTGGCCCGGCTCTACTACCATCAGGTCGTCAATCCCCAGTACGACCCCTACGCCAGCTACGACCGGGAGATCGACGTCACCGTCAACCGCTACATGGCGACGCTCGGCGTCAACCGCATCCTGGCCCCGTATCTGGGCCTGTCGGCCTTCGGCGTGGCCAAGCGCCTGCTGCCGACCGAAGCCACGGCCCGGCGCTACCCCGAAAACGACTTTTTCGAGGCCGACGGCGTGCTGGCGCTCAATTTCCTGCACGAATCCGGCCTCGGCGCGGGCATCTCCGGCACGGCGGTCCAGCAGTACTATTTCGACCGCCGCTACGAGAACGTGCGCGGCGAACGGCGCACGGAAACGCTCTTCGGCCTGCTTTCCGCCCAGCTCTCCTACCAGTTCCCGGGCAAACGCGGCTTCGTCTCCGTGACCGGCACGAACCTCACCGGCACGCGCTTCACCTACCAGCGCGAAGCCGTGGCCCTGGACGCCTTCTATCCGGACCGGCAGATCGTGTTCAAACTGGGCTGGTACTTCTAGTGTCGCTTCCTCGAGAAGGCGCGGAGGAAACCGGGAGGTTGCGCCTGCGCGCCCTGCTGCTGGGAGCCGGAACGGGTCTTTGCCTCTGGGGCCTGCTCCTGCTCGCCGCGGCCACGCCCCAGGGCCGCTCCCTGGAGGACATGGCGCTCGACGCGGCCTGGCTGCTGCGCTCTCGCGCGGCGCGGCCCGCAGACATCTTGGTCGTCGCCGTGGACGAGCCCTCCTTCCAGGAAATCGGCCTGCCCTGGCCCTGGCCACGCACCCTGCACGCAAGGCTTCTCGACCGGTTGCGCGATGCCGGAGCCCGGGCCGTGGTCCTGGACATGGTCTTTGCCGAACCCTCGGCCCCGGCCGACGACGCGGCCCTGGCGCAGGCCCTTGCGCGTTCGGGCGCGACGGTGCTGGCCAGCGCCCTGGAAACCGTGAATGACCCGGCGTTTTCGCGCCAGGTGCGCATCGACCCTCTGCCCCTTTTCGCCCGAGCCGCCGCGCGCGTGGGTCTCGCGGTGCTCACCCCGGACCCGGACGGCGTCGTGCGCCGCTTCGCGACGCGCCACGCCGGCCTGCCGACGCTGGCGGCTGCGGCCTACGGCCTGGTTTCGGGCCGGGGCGACACCCCGGACGCGGCCGGGCTCATCGACTACCCCGGCCCGGCGCGCACCATGGACACGGTCTCCTACGCCGCCGTGCTCGACCCCGACCATCCCCTGCCGGCCGCGCGCATCCGGGGCCGCATCGTCGTGGTCGGCCGGGCCATGGCCGCCTCGGCCGCGCCGCTCGGGCAGGCCGACGCCTTTGCCACGCCCTTTACCCGGACCACGGGTCAGCCGGCCTTCGGCCCGGAAATCCATGCCGCCATCCTGACCACGCTCCTTGGCGGCGGGCCGGGACGGGAGTGGTCGCCCGAAACGGCGCTCAAACGACTGGGGATCGCGCTGCCCCTGGCCGGCGCGTTTTTCTTCTGCCTGCGGCCCCTGGCGGCCGCGACAACCGCCCTGGGGCTCGCCGCCGGCCTCGGAGGGCTTTCGGCCGCGCTTTTCGTCTGGCGGTTCTTCTGGCTGCCGCCGGCGCTCCCCGCGGCGGGGCTGCTCGCCTGCGGCGCGGCTGCCACGCTCTACCGGGGACTCGCGGAATCCCGGGAGAAACGCTTCCTGGCCCGGGCCTTTTCCCGCTACCTCTCGCCCGTGGTCGTGCGCGACCTCGTGCGCCGGCCCGAGCGGCTGGAACTCGGCGGCGAGGAAGCCGTGGTCACGGTGCTTTTTTCCGACCTCGCCGGCTTCACGCGCTTTTCCGAGCCGCTCTCGCCCAAGGAACTCATCGGCGTGCTCAATGCCTGGTTCACGCCGGCCACGGACATCATCCTCGCTGCAGGAGGAACCCTCGACAAATTCATCGGCGACGCGGTCATGGCCTTCTGGGGCGCGCCCCTGCCCGACGACGCCCAGGCGGCCCGGGCGATTGGCGCGGCCCTGGCCATGAACGCGGCCATGGCCGCGCTGGCCCGGGATTTCGCCACGCGCGGCCTGCCGCCGCTTGCCGCGCGCATCGGCCTGCACCACGGGCCGGCCGTGGTCGGCAACGTCGGCTCGCGCGCGCGGTTCAACTACACCATCCTCGGCGACACCGTGAACCTGGCCTCGCGCCTGGAGTCCCTCAACAAGCAGTACGGCACGGCCATCCTGGCCAGCCGGACCGTATTCGCGGCGGCCGGGGAGGAGTTCCCCTTTCGGGAGATCGATTTCGTGCGGGTGGTCGGACGCACGGCGGCCGTGGCCGTGTGCGAGCCCCTCGGCCCCCGCGGCGCGCCGGTCCCGGCCTGGGCGCAGACCTTTTGCGCCGCCAGGGAAGCGTACGGGAAACGGCAATTCACCCCGGCTCTCGACGCGTTCCTGGCCGCGGACGCGGCGCGCGGAGGCGATCCCCCTTCCCAAGTCTTCGCCGCGCGCTGCCGCGGCCATCTCGCCGCGCCGCCGCCCGAGGACTGGGACGGCGTGTTCGTCCCTTCGGGAAAATAATCGTCGAAACCCTTGCGGCGCACGGCGAATCGTCGTAGCCGTTACAGTGAACAATCCACCTCACGGAAGGCGCACCATGGCCCAGACCCTCTCGTCCGACGTCTTCGCCAGCGGAAACGGCAACGTCCTGATCGACTCCCTCGTCTACGAAGGCCTGCCCCTGTGGACCGCGGAAACGCCCACGGCCGGGCTGACCGTCACCTACGCCTTCATGACCACGCCGCTCGTTCCGGCGGACAACGAGGAACCCATAAACGACTTCGCGCCCTTAAACGCCACCCAGCAGGCGGCCGTGCGCCTCATCTACGCCACCTCCGCGCCCCTGACCGGCCTCAATTTCGAGGAAACGGCCAATCCCCTGACGGCGGACATCGCCTTCGGCACGGCCGACCTGGTCGATCCCGCGGTCATGGCCTTCACCATGACCGGCGAGACCATCGGCAAAAACGCCGACGGCGCAACGACCCTCGACCGCCAGGACTACGTCTACTTCGACAACGCGGAATACGGCGCGGTCATGGGCACCCCCCTGCCGGGCAGCCTCGGCTACGAGACCGTGCTGCACGAGATCGGCCACACCCTGGGCCTCGACGACACGGCTTATACCCAGACCCTGCCGGCGGCGCTCGACAACACCGACTACACGGTCATGTCCTACAACGAGACCGACACCTACAAGAGCACCTTCTCGGTGCTCGACATCCAGACGCTCCAGTACCTGTACGCGGATTCGGGCAGCATCCGCAGCTTCGGCGTCATTGCCGTGCCTGCCTGGCCGGGCGTATCCGCCGCGCCGCCTCTGGGCGCGACCCTGGCCGCCGGCTGAGCGTCGGCCTGCCGCGACACGCGTTTGTCACAAAAACGTCGCTTTTCCGCCGTCTCTCCGTGGGGAGAAAAACCGCGCGCCGGGATTGAGTGCCCCTGCAGGGCCAACCTGCGGCTTTTGCGGAGGCGGCATGGAACCGACGCGCATCCCCTCCTCCATCATGTTCAAGCACATGCTGGAGCAAAACAAGGAACTTGCCGGCAAGACGGGCCGAGGACGGCCGCACATGGCGGCGCTTCTCGACGACGTCCCCCTGGCCCGGGAGGACCGGCTCGCCCTGGTGACGTTCGAGGCGGCGGATTTCCACCTCAAATTCGCCGGAATCGGCGTGGAAACGGGCCGCGCCTGCCTTCGGGCCTGCCTGGACGCGGCCGTGGACCGGTTCGCCGCGAGCTTTCCGGGCTGCGCCCTGCTTTTCATCCAGGAGGCCTCGCCGGGCGACGCGGTCTTCCTGTTCGAGCACGCCGCGGCCGACCGGAGCGAACTCTTCTACTGCTACCTCGCCTACCGCGCGGCCGTGCTCGCCGCCGTGGCCGACGGGCCCCGGCAGCCGGCCGGCGGCGACCTGGACCTGCGCATCGGCTTCGCCTGTCTGGAGCCGAAAGACGGCCTGCCCGCCTCGGAAGCGCTGTTCGCGGCGGTGTGCAAGGCCAAGCGGCTCTCCCGCCAGAGCATCGACGCCGCCGCCATTCCTTCCCGCACGGAACTGGCCACGCTTTTCGCCAAGGGCCTGGCCGGCGTGGTCTACCAACCCATCGCCGACCTGACCACGGGCGTGGTCCTCGGCTGGGAGGCCTATGCGCGCAGCCCCTCGGGCATCCCCATTCAGGACGCGTTGCGCCTTTTCGAAATGACCGGCTCCACGGACAAGGCCCTGGAGGTCGAACAGGGCCTGTGGCGGCTGGCCCTGGCGGGAGTCGGCGAACTCTCCTCCCGGCAGAAGCTCTTCCTGAACGTCGGCCCGGCCTGCCTCTGCGCGCGCGACAGCCAGATCGGGGCGTTCTCCCGGCTCGTGGAGGAACACGGGCTGGCCCCGGGGCAGATCGTGCTGGAATTTTCCGAACGCTTAAGCCCCGGCGAACTGCTCGCCCTGCCGGAACTCCTGGACGGCTACCGCTCCCGGGGCTTTCTCACGGCCATCGACGACGTGGGCGCGGGACATTCCAACATGATGCTCCTGGCGCGGCTACGGCCCGATTATTTCAAGGCCGACGTGGCGCTCACCCGCGACATCGCAAGCAACCCCTTCAAGCGGGTCATGGTCGAGACGCTGGTGCTCGTGGCGGAAAAAATCGGGGCCAAGGTCATCGCCGAAGGCGTGGAAACGGAACTGGCCCTGACCTCGCTCGTGTCCATGGGCGTGCACGCCGGCCAGGGCTACCACCTGGGCATGCCGGCCTTTCCCAAGCCCGAAGGCGGCCGGGCCATGCCGCCCCGGGCCGGCTACGGCCAGGTCGCGGCCGGCGACTGGAAATGCGCCTCGCCCGTGGGCGACCTGATCGAACCCTGCCTGGCCGTGGGCACGGACCGCTGCATCGGGGAACTCAAGGAAATGCTGGCCGACAAGCCCGTCATGTGCTCGGCCGTGGTCGTGGACGGCGACGCCCCGGCCGGGCTCGTCATGAACTACAACCTGGACAAGGCGCTGAGCTCGAAATTCGGCGTGGACCTCTACCACAGGAAACGCGTGACCCGGCTCATGGACGCGAGCCCCCTGTGCGTGGAGCATGACACGCCCATCGAGGAGGCCGCACGCCAGGCCATGAACCGCGCCCCGGCCAAGATCTACGACGACATCGTCGTCACCCGCGCCGGACGGCTGGCCGGCACGGTGTCCGTGCAGAAGATGCTCGACACCCTGGCCAAGGTGCAGGTGGAGCTGGCCAAGGGCTCCAACCCCCTGACGGGGCTGCCCGGCAACGTGGCCATCGAGCGCGAATTCGCCCGCCGCGCCCGCGATGGCCATCCTTCCTGCATGATGTACGTGGATCTGGACAACTTCAAGGTCTACAACGACGTGTACGGCTTCAGCCAGGGCGACCGGGTCATTCTTCTGACGGCGAGGTCCCTGCGCGAGGCCCTGGCCCGGGAAGGAGCGCCCGGGGATTTCATCGGCCACGTCGGCGGGGACGACTTCGTGGTCATCGCCGCGCCCGAGGCGACGGACGCCATCGCGGAAGCGGCCGCGGCCCTGTTCGCGGCCGAGGTTCCTTCGCTCTACACGCCCGAGGACAGGCAACGCGGCCGCATCCGCGGCAAGGACCGCGAGGGCCGGGTGCGGGAATTCCCGCTTATCACCCTGTCCATCGGCATCCTGGAATGCCTGTTCGAGACCCACGTCACGTTCGAGGACCTGAGCCACCGCGTGGCCTCGGTGAAAAAGCTGGCCAAAGCGCAAGTCGGCAATTCCGTGATCCGCGACCGCCGCGCTCCGCTCGGCGCAACCGCGCGCTGACGCGGCCTGGCGTCCGCCGCCGCTTCGGCCCCCCGGGCGGCGCCCCTCCTGCGACTCTCGAACCTTCCCGGCGTTGCGCGCCTTCCCCGTTCCTGCGCGCGACGGAGAACGCGAAATCCTCCTTGAGCTGGCGAATGCGCACCTCGCGCCGCTTGGCCACGTGTTCCACCGGCCGGGCAAGGCCGCAATACCTCCGCCATGCCCTCATGACGCGATGCCCCGGCCGGATACTCCCGGCCGGGGCATCGCCGTTATGGGGAAAGAGACGGCACAATCCTCCCGGGGCACCCGCATGACGCAGCGGGGGGCCGCCCGGGCTTGACAATTTCGGTCGCCAATGAAACATTTGTTTCAAATGAATGTTTACAACATTTGTTTGAAAGGAGCCGCCATGAGCCAGGACCACGCGCCCGGAACACGCCAGGCCATCCTTGCCGCCGCCATCGGACTATTCGCCGAAAAAGGATACCGCGCCGCCACGGTGCGCGAGTTGTGCGCCCGGGCCGGCGTCAACGGGAGCGCCGTCAACTATCATTTCGGCGGCAAGGAGAAGCTCTACGGCGAGATCCTGCGCCTGCTGCTTGAGGGGCTTCTTGCCGGGGTGCGCCTCCCCGCGCCCGGGGACGTCGCGTCCGGAACACGGGAGGAGGCGCTTCGCGCCTTTGTCGCGGACTATTGCCGCATGCTCTACGGCGGCGGGCGCGTGGCCGCGGACCTGTGCCGCGTCTTCGCCCGGGAGATGGTCAGCCCGTCGCCCTTTCTCGACGCACTGACCGCGCAGTGCCTGCGGCCGGCGACGCTCGCCCTGACGGATTTCCTGCGCCCCTTTCTCGGTCCGGACCCGTCCGAGGCGCTCGTGCGCGACGCGGCGGCCTTCGTCATCGGGACCATGAGCTATTTCGCCTACAACAACGAGGCGTTCCGGCGCATCTTCCCGGACCACCCCGGCATGGAGGCGGCCTGGGAGGAGACGGCCGCGCGCGCATTCGCCTTCATCGCCGGCGGGCTCTCGCGCCTTGCCGCGACAAAGGACGCCGGGGAGGGCCGGCCATGACCGGGCGCGCGCCGTTTTTCGACCAAACCAGAGTCCTGCTCGTCTGCGGCGTCGCGTTGCTCCACGCCGCATGCGGCTATTCGCGCTTCGTGCCCTGGTGGCACATGCAGGGACCGCCGAGCGCCCTGGCCGATGTCCTCGTGGCCGTGCTGGACGTCTTTCTCATGCCGCTTCTCTTTTTCATCGCCGGAGCGTTCGCCCCGGTCTCGGCGGCGCGAACCACGGCGGCCGGGTTCGTGGCCAAAAAGGCCCGGCGGCTCCTGTGGCCCCTGTGCCTGCTCACCCTGTTCTATCTGCCGGCCATGGCCTGGTGGGGAGCACGGGAACGGCTTGGCGAAACGCTCGGCTTTTTCACGTATTGGCAACGCTCCCTGGCGACGCTCGGCGACGTGCGGCCCGTGCTCCTGGCCACGGTCGCGCAGGGCGAAGCCGCGCGGGGGGCGCTCTCGCCGCACCTGCTCTGGTTTTTAAGTCTGCTCTTCCTCTTCTTCCTCGGCTACCGCTTCCTGCCCGGCGTACGGGGTCTGGCCGCGCGCCTGCGCCTGCGCCCCAGCGTCCTCGTCGCCGCGGGCCTGGCCATGGCCGTGGCCGTGGCGGCCGTAAACGCCGCCATTCCGGCCGGGGCCTGGTGGCAGTGGAACGCCGTGCTGCTCTTCCAACCCGTGCGCCTGCCGCTCTACGCCGGCTTCTTTCTGCTCGGGACCTGCCTCGACGCAGCCGACGACATGCTGCCCGCCCTGGCGCGCGGCCGCGCCTGGCCGTTTTGCGTCGCGGCCGTCGTCGCCGTCGCCGCCACGGTCGCCCTCGCAGGGCGCGTCCACGCCCCGGGCGGCGCGCCCCTGTCGCTTTTGGCCTTGCACGCGGCCTGCCGCACGGCGGCCAACCTGCTGCTCGTATGCGCCTGCCTGCGCCTGGGCGCAGGCAGGCAACGCCCCTTGTCCGCTTTGGGCGCGTCCCTGGCGGCGAGCTCCTACGACGTCTACCTGCTGCACATGCCGCTCGTGGTCTTCGCGCAATACGCCCTGGTGGGGCTGGGCTGGGCGAGCGCGGCCAACCTCGTCCTTTCGGCCGCGGCCGCCGTCGCCTGCTGCTGGCTGGCGAGCGCCGCCCTCGTGCGCCCCCATCCGCGCGCGGCCGTGGCGGCGCTCGCGTTCTTCTTCGCCGGTTTCTGTCTCTTTGGCGGCTGAAACGACGCGATGCGCCCAACAGCCAACTTCCCGTCTGGAAAACTCCTCCCGCATCAGGCATCTTGTCAGAGGCGGCGCTTGCCTCGCGCCAACCGTCTCCCTATGGTCGCCAAGCAACACACGACAAGGATGCCCGCATGCCCACGCCCCCATTCGTAGCCGTCGCCGACGTCGTTCCCGCACTGGACGGAGCCTTCCTGGTTTGCCTCGGTCGGCCGGACAACCTGGACGGATGCGATCCCGCGGCGACGTTCGTGGCCGACGCGGTCACGGAAGACGCCATTGCGGCCCTTGCCGGGCTCGACCCGCGCCGCATGGCGCAGGGCCTGACCGTGGTGACCACGACCCGGGAACAAGCCGCACGCCCCGAAGCGGTGCTGCGCGCGCAGAAACTGCTGGCGCTCCTGTTCGTGAAGTTCGTGTTCATGCCGGCGCTGACCACGCGCGTGCCCGATCCCCTGGGCCTGCGCCCGCCGGATACGCCGCCGGAGTACCTGCACGAGCTCAATACGCTGCGCAACACCCCCCTGCACCTGCGCCACGTCCTGGTCGACAAGCTCGAGAAGCAGCGCGTGGGCCTGCCCTGCCTGCTCCTGTTGCCCGGGCCCTCCCTGGCCCTGCTCGCGCCGCACATGCGGGAGCTTTGCCGCCGCTACCTGCTCGTGAGCATCTCCCGGACGCTGCCGTTTCTGCGCCGGCACGGCATCGCCCCGGACATCCTGCTCCAGCTCGACACCGTGCCCCTCCAGGAGCACTTCCATCATCCCGGGGACCGCTTTCCCGAATCCGTGCTCCTGTCCCTTTCCCTGGCGCCGATCCGCTCCTTCGCCCCGCATTTCCGCCGGGTGTTTTTCATCGACAGCTTCAATCTCTCCCTGTTGCCGAACCGCTTCCGCGTACGGGAGTCCTGGCTGAGCTCGCTGCTGCCCTGCCTGGGTTGCGCCGAAGCGCTCCACGCGCCCCGGGTGCTGCTGGCCGGGACCGACCTGCGCCTGCTCGGCGACAACACCTACTACGACAACGCGCCCACGGCGGATGCGGCCAGCGCCCTGCCCGACCACGCCCTGCCACTGACGAGCCGGCCCAACCACATCCTCGAATTTCCCGACGCCGCCGGAAAACTGGCGAGCACCACCCTGCAATACTTCGCCACGGCGGCCGAAGCCGAGCTTTTCGCCAGGGCCATCCAGGCCGCCCAGGGCACGGCCTTCGGCAACCTGTCGCCCATCAGCATCCTCGACCCGCAGTGCTTCGCGCCGACCGCCATCGAAGAGGCCCTCGACGCCCCGGTCCTCGACAAATCGTCCTTTCTGGCCAAAGCCGACGCCGCAGACGCCGAAAAGGAAACCATTTCGCTTCGCGCCATGCGCGCCCAGTACACGGGCCGCCAGGAAGCGGCCCGCCGCGACCGCGACCTCATGGCCTGCATGCGTCTGGCCGACCGCGACAAGCTCGCCCAGCACCCGTACAGCCGCTACATCGCGGACAACGTGCCCTGGTTCCGGCCGTCCGGCGAAGACGGCAAAGCGGAAGCGGCGGCCAACCTGGCCGAGGAGCTCTGCCAAGCCGCGCGGTTCGCCCGAAACGTCACGGCCATGCACCTGCTCGCGTCCAAGGGAAGCCCGGTGACGGCGCTGGTCACGGCCGCCGAGGAAGCGCAGGCGCGCCAGGCGCTCGCGCTGTGGCGGCCGGATTGGCAGTGGCAGTTCCGTGGCATCGAAGCCCCGGGCTACGAAGAGCCCATGCCGTCGGACGGCGGCATCGCCCTTGCGGCCGTGGCCGACTGGATGCGTTTTCAGGACGTAGTGCTGCTCGGCCCGGATTGCGCCCGGGAATTCGGCTATGCGCTGTCGCTTTTCACGAGCGAAAACGTCGTACCCCTGGACGCGGTGCTGGCCTACCGCACGGTGGCCATGGAAGGGAACGGAGAGACTCAGACGAGGTTTTCGTAGAAGCGGACCAGGTCGGCGATCAGCCGGGCCTCGGTCCAGACGCTTTCCATGAAGCGCCGGGAGGCCGCGCCGATGGCGGCGCGTCGCCCGGGATCGAGGACGAGCCGGCGCACGGCGTCAGCCAGCTGGTCCCGGTCGCGGGCAATGACCCAGGGCAGGGCGTCGCAGCCGAAATAGTCGCGGATGGTCGCGCTGTTCCAGTCGTCGAGCCCGGCGATGACGGCCAGCCCCTGGGAGAGCGCCTCGAGCGAGGCCATGCCGTAATATCCCTGCATGTGGTCGAAGGCGATGTCGCAGGCCTGCTTGCGGGCCAGGCACTGCACGTGGGGCACGTCGTCGATGAGCTCCAGCTCGAGCTGCGGCAGCTCCCCGGCCAGGGCGCGGCACACGGCGAGCAGGTCGTCGGTGTTCTTGAGATCCTTGCGCGTGGGCGAATGGGCCAGACGCACCTTGCCGTCGGGCGTGCGCGGCGCGGGCCGGTAGGCGGGCAGGTGCTCGGGCACGAGATTGGGCTGCCAGCGCGCGCCTGGGAGTTTCCCCAGCAGGTCGGGCGTGCTCACGAGCAGGTTCCTGCGCCCGAGGTCACGGTATTTCTTCTGGAAAATCTCGGGATTGGCCCGAAAGACGTGGTGGCCGTGGTGGTGGTGCACGACGGCCTTGCCGCGCAGGAACGGCGCGGCCGTCACATGCCCGAGCGGCATGTGCTCGTCCGCGAGCATGTGGAAATGGAAGATGTCGGCGGCCTCGAGCGCCGCTTCCAGTTCCTCGCGGCCGGCGGCGTCCAGGTCCGGCACGTGGAGGTCCTTTTCCCAGGCGTGGGTGTAGCGCGTCTGGGTGGTGACCAGCCGGCAGGCATGGCCCGTGTGGCGGTGCAGGGCGTTTTTGAGCAGCGACCCGACTCCGGCCGGATCGTTTTCCGCGATCATCACGATGCGCATGGCGCGCCCCTTCCCCGCAACACGTCCCGGCCGCCGCAGCCCATCAGGAGCGGTCGCCCGCGGCTTCCTTGCGCCGGCCCTTTCCCACGGCCGGGGCCACGGTCGCGGCGACGGCTTCGCAAGGCAGCAGCGAATTCCAGTCCACGAGTTCCTCGCAGGCGACGCTGCGGGTGAGCCGCGCGCCGAGCACCTCGTCCCAATGCACCGGGGAGATGCCGTTGCCCGGGCACTTCACCGTGACGTCGGCCTGGGTCAGCACGTGGCCGGCCGGCAGGTCGCGGGCGAAAACGATGCTTTTGCGCAGCTTCCCCGCCGAGGCCAGCTCGGCCGGGCAGACCTGCTTTTCGGTCAGCAGCATGGCCGCTTCGGCCTCGCGGATCATGGCGCTCATGGCGGCGAAGGCGGCCGGTTCCAGGGAGGCCTGGTGGTCGGTGCCGCGCTGGGTGCGGTCCAGGGTGAAATGACGCTCCACCATGCAGGCGCCGAGCACGGCCGCGGCCACGCTCGGGCCAAGCCCGGCCTCGTGGCCGGAATAGCCCACGGGCAGGCCGTAGCGCCGCGCCAGGGCGTGCATGACCGGCAGACCCACGAGTTCGTCGGGGCAGGGATAGGAGCTGTTGCAGTGCAGCAGCACGATGCGTTCGTGGTAGCGGCGCATCTCGGCCACGGCCACGTCGATGTCGGGCCAAAGGCTCATGCCCGTGGACATGACCACCGGCACGCCGGATTCGCCGACCAGGCGCAGCATGGGGATGTTGACCACGTCGGCCGAGCAGACCTTGTAAAGCTCCATGCCGAGGTCGAGCATCTCCCGAGCGCTGACCGCGTCCCAGGCCGAGGCGAAGAAGACCAGGCCCAGCGATTCGGACAGGGCCTTGAGTTCGGCCATGGCATCCAGGGAAAGCTCCAGCGCCAGACGGTGCTCGCCGTAGGTGGACCCGAAGCTGTTGGCGCCGCCGTAGGGAGCGGAAAGGCCGGCCTGGGTGAACAGCGCGGCCATGTCGCGCTTCTGGAACTTGACCGCGTCGGCTCCGGATGCGGCGGCGGCGTGCACCATCTCGCGCGCCAGCGCCAGTTCGCCCTGGTGGTTGTTGCCTATTTCCGCAACGAGAAAGCAGGGTTCCCCGTGTCCGATGCGCCTGCCGGAAGCAAGTCGGATGCTTTGCTCAGTGCTCATAGGCTCACCATCTCCATCCCCCGGGCGCGGCACAGGGGCTCTAATTGTTGACGAATCTCGTCCCTGCGCCCGAAGGACGTGATGAGGACGGCCTGGCAATCCACCATTTCGAGGACATGGGGCGGAGACACGACGTAGCCGTGAAAAAGGGTGCCCTGCTTGTCCGGGTCGTTGTCCACCAGGGCCACGACCTTGACAGGCATCGCCCCGAGGGCGGACAGAGCCACTTCGCAGGTTTCCGACGCGCCGAAAAGCGCGATGCGTTCGATTGCGCGGCGTGACAGCTCCTTGAGGCGCGCGGCCACCTGCCGCTTGAGGGCGGTGTAGATGCGTATGGCTTCGCTGGAAAAGCCGCAGGCCATCTCGGCGTGCAGTTCCTCGCCGGCGGCGGTGGGGATGTAGCGGTAGCTCTTGCCGTTTCGCGCTTCGAAACGGATGAGCCCGCGTTCCTGCAGCTCGCGCAGGTGCTGGTTGACCACCGCGCCGCTTATGCCCAGGCGCTTGGCCAGATCCCGCTGGGAAAGCCCGCTGTCGTAACGCAGGGCGTCCAGGATGGCCAACACCCAGGTGTCCCGGCTGGGGGCGAAGTATTGGGTGTCCAGGGGCAAGGCTGGCAAACTGCTCATAACAAGATCATTTTGTTGCACATGCATATTCCTATCAGGGACATTCCCCGAGCACAACCCGCTGCCAAAAAACCTGTTGCCGCTCGCTTTTCCGGCTTGGGCCTCCCAAGGGCCCGCCGGCGTCGACCGTTCGCCGACAAAACAATTATCGGCGCGTCAACCGGAAAACTTTAGTCCGCCCGCTGCGGCGAGCCGTGCGCGGGCCGCGGCGTCCCGCGCCTTCTCCAGGCGCTGCCCGAGCAGTCGTGGCAAGGCCGCCGCGTCGGGATTCCGACGCGGTACGGCATATTCTTGCAAAGTACGGGCCAGCCAGCATGCGACCTCATGCTCCTCTGTCGCGTCGCGCGAAAACCCGGCGCACGTCGCCGCTACGGCACGGGCGAACATCGCCTCATCCGGCCGTACGGCCTCGCGGGCCGCCGTTTCCCCGGCCCGCGCCCCGAACACCAGGCAGGACGCCACCATGGCCCCGCCCAGGCGGTTGGCCCCGTGCATGCCCGTGGCGCATTCGCCGGCGGCAAAAAGCGCCGGCACGCCCGTGCGCCCCCGGGCGTCCACGAGCGCCCCGCCATTGGCCGCATGGGCAAAAAGCGCCACGTCCAGACGCGCGCCCCCCTGCGTCACGACCGCGACGCCGTCCGCGTCGGCCCGGTCGAGCAGCCACAGATCCAGGGCCGCGTCCCGTTGCCCGTGGCCGAAGGGGCAGTGCCCGGCGCGGCCTGCGCCTGCCTCGCGCACGGCGTCGGGCAGGGGCGCCTCCGCCGCGGCAGCGCCGTCGAGGAGGCTCCAGACCGGCCAGAAGCGGCGGTCGCGCACGTGCGCCCACATCCATTGGAGAAACGCGGTATTGGCCATGCGCGCGCCGGCGAGCGCGAGCAGGCCGTGGCCGAAGCCGGGATTGCCGCCGCCGGCCTGGTGGCGGAGATAAAGCGGGGCCGTGCCGCCCATGGCCGCGACCACCGCGCCGGCCGGCTGGAGCGAAACCTCGCCCGCCGCGTCTTTAAAAAGCGCGCCGCAGACGCGTCCGCCCGGCTCCCGCAGGCAGGCAAGCGCGGTCATCCCGGCAAGGGCCCGGCCGCCGGCCGCCTCGATGCGCCCCCACAGGAGCCGGCGCAACCCCGGCAGGTCCGCAAGCAGGGCCGCGCGCCGCGAATCCGGGCTGAAGCAGGAAGGATAAAAGCGCAGCCGGCCCGCGTCGTCGCGCTCGAAAACCGCGCCCCAGGCTTCGAGCTCCAGACGGCGGGGCAGCGCCTCGGCGGCGAGCGCCGCCACCAGTTCGGGCACGACAAGGCCCGGCGCGGCCACGGCCGCGGCCTCGCGGCAAAAGGCCTCGCGCGCGGCGTCGCTCTCCGGCGCGTGCAGGCCCAACCGGCCGTGCATGTTGGCAAAAGACGACCCGGACGGCCCGGACTGCGTCGCGGCGACAACCACGGCCGCCCCGGGCGCGGCGGCAAGCGCCGCCAATGCGGCGCGAAGCCCGGCAAGCCCCGCCCCAAGCACCAGCACGTCCACGGCGGGCAGCAACGAGAAATTCGGGGGAATTCCTTCCGGCATACGCCACCATGCGGCAACTTGGTCCGGCGTGCAAGACGCCGGCGGCCCCTGGACGACCGGGAACCGCGCGGGCATACTGCAAAAAACGTCTTCCCCGGAGGTCTTATGAAGCGCCTTCTCGTCGCGCTGCTGTGCGCCCTGGTCCTTTTACCCGCCCTGGCCTGCGCCGAGGACGCCGCGCCCGTCACCGCCGACCAGCAGCCGGCCGTGGACGCGGCCCAAAACTGGCTCGCCGGTATCGACGCCGGCGCGTACGGCAAGAGCTGGGACGGCGGCTCGGCCTATTTTCGCGGCGCCGTCTCGCAAAAGGACTGGGAAACGGCGCTGACCGCCTTTCGCAAGCCCCTGGGCGCGCTCGGTTCCCGCCGCGTCACCAAGGCCAAGAGCCTGACCTCCCTGGCTGGCGCGCCGGACGGCACGTATGTGGTCATGGAGTTCGCGACCTCCTTTGCCAAGAAAAAGGAAGCCTTCGAGACGGTCTGCTTTTCCCGCGAGGCCGACGGCTCCTGGCGCGCCGCCGGCTATTTCATCCGGTAGCATCAACCGAAGCGCGCGACCGCGCGAACACGGCCGGACGGGAACCGGGCAATGCGGTACGAGCCGTTTCCCACAGGAGCCCCTATGTCCATCCATTTCCACAGCCCCTGCGTGTTCGTGTGCGACATGGAAGCCGCACGCGCCTTTTACGAGGAAGTGCTGGGCCAGACGCCGACCCTGGTCCTCGACGGCTACGTGGTCTACCCCGGTTTCGCCCTGTGGCGGGCGGACACGGCCGGACAGCACGTCTTCGGCGACGCTTCGGCCCTGCCGCCCGGCCGTCTGGGGCGGGATAATTTCGAGCTGTATTTCGAAACCGAGGCGGTGGAGGCGGCCTTCGAGGCGGTCTCCGCCCGGGCCGAGGCGCTGTGTCCCTTGAAGACGCAGCCCTGGGCGCAACGCTGCTTCCGGGTGCGCGACCCGGAGGGGCACATCGTCGAAGTGGCGGAACCCATGGAACTTGTCGTACGGCGTCTGACGGCGTCGGGCATGGATGTGGCGGCCGTGTGCGCGACGATGCGGATGCCGGAGGCGTTCGTGCGGGCGGCGCTTGCGACCTGAGGGCGGCTGCGCGGCCGAGGCGGCCTCGATCCCTTGCCTTGCCAATCGCCCTCGCGTAGACTATTTCCCCCTTTGACCCGGCCGCCCGGGTCTTTGGTCTTTTCCACAGGGCCGCCCCAGCCGCCCAAAAGAGGGATACCCACGTATGCGTATAAGCCCCATCGAGGAAGCCATCGAGGAAATCCGCGCCGGACGGATGGTCATCCTCGTCGACGACGAAGACCGTGAAAACGAAGGCGATCTCACCGTCGCCGCCGAAAAGGTCACCCCCGAACTCATCAATTTCATGGCCACCCACGGACGCGGCCTGATCTGCCTGTCCCTGGCCCCGGACCTCGTGGACCAGCTCGGGCTGCCCATGATGACGAGCGACAACAAGTCCCCCTTCGGCACGGGGTTCACCGTCTCCATCGAGGCCAAGGTGGGCGTGTCCACGGGCATCTCCGCCTTCGACCGCGCGACCACCATTCTCGCCGCCGTGGCCGACGGCGCGACCCCCGACGACCTCGTCACCCCGGGGCACATCTTTCCGCTGCGGGCCAAGGAAGGCGGCGTGCTCGACCGCGCCGGACAGACCGAGGGCTCGGTGGACCTGGCGCGCCTGGCCGGACTCAAGCCCGCCGGCGTCATCTGCGAGATCATGCGCGAGGACGGCAACATGGCGCGCATGCCCGATCTCGTGGAGTTCGCCGAAAAGCACAACATCAAGATCGCCACCGTCGCCGATCTCATCCGCTACCGCCTGAAGTTCGGCCGCCTCGCCGTGACCAAGGTGGCCGAGGCCGGCCTGCCCACCGCCTTCGGCACCTTCCGCGCCGTGGCGTTCACGGCAAGCGAAGACCACAAGACCCACATCGCCCTGGTCAAGGGCGACATCCACCCCGACGAGCCCGTGCTCGTGCGCGTGCACAGCGAATGCCTGACCGGCGACGTGTTCGGCTCGCTGCGCTGCGACTGCGGCAACCAGTTGCACGAGGCCATGCGCATGATCGAGACCGAGGGCAAGGGCGTGATCCTCTACATGCGCCAGGAAGGCCGGGGCATCGGACTGGCCAACAAGATCAAGGCCTACGCCCTCCAGGAACAGGGCCTCGACACCGTGGACGCCAACCTGCGCCTGGGCTTCAAGGCCGACCTGCGCGAATACGGCACCGGCGCGCAGATCCTCGTGGCGCTCGGCGTCTCCAAGATGCGCCTGATGACCAACAACCCCAAAAAGATCGTCGGGCTCGAGGGCTACGGCCTCGAGGTCGTGGAACGGGTGCCCATCGAGAGCTGCCCCTGCGCCGAGAACACCTGCTATCTGACCACCAAGCGCGACCG
Organism: Pseudomonadota bacterium; assembly: GCA_023399375.1. Classification (GTDB taxonomy): domain Bacteria; phylum Desulfobacterota; class Desulfovibrionia; order Desulfovibrionales; family Desulfovibrionaceae; genus Solidesulfovibrio. The sequence continues at coordinate 20,763 of JAEWPX010000147.1, forward strand.
CATGGGGCACCTGCTCCACCTGCCGGACCAGGCAACCAAGTAGGGACGTTTTTTCCACACGCCAAGGGGCGGCCAGCCGCCCGGGAGAACCGCGACATGCACCACATAACGACCATCGAAGGCCAGCTCACCGCCCAGGGACTCAAGTTCGCCCTGGTGGTCGGGCGCTTCAACGACTTCATCAGCGAACGCCTCGTGGGCGGGGCCATCGACTACCTGACCCGCCACGGCGGCGACCGCGCCGACATCACCCTCGTGCGCGTGCCCGGGGCGTTCGAGATTCCCCTGGCCGCCAAGAAGCTCGCCGCTTCGGGCAAATACCACGGCGTGGTCTGCCTCGGCGCGGTCATCCGCGGCGCGACCCCGCACTTCGAGTACGTGGCCAACGAATGCGTCAAGGGCCTGGCCCACGTCATGCTCGATACCGACGTGCCCGTGGGATTTGGCGTGCTCACCGTGGACACCCTGGAACAGGCCATCGAACGCGCCGGTTCCAAGGCCGGCAACAAGGGCGTGGAAGCCGCCGCGGCCGTGCTCGAGATGGTGCGCGTGCTGGAGCAGCTCTAACCCATGGCCCAGGCCGCACAGAGCATCATGACCGAATCCGAAGAGAAAAAGCCCGTCGCCTCGCGGCGCAAGGGCCGCAAGCAGGCCTTCGAGTGCCTCTACGGCCTCATTTTCGAGTCCGCGGCCGACGCCCGTTCCCTGCGCCGGTTGTTTTCCCGCTGTCCCCACGACGTGAGCGAGGGCGACGACGACGCCGGCGGGGAATTCGCCTGGGAGATCGTCTCGGGCGTGTGGAACAACCAACGGGAGATCGACGCGCTGATCGTGCGTTTCTCCAAGAACTGGAAGCTCTCGCGCATCGCCAAGGTGGAACTGACCATCCTGCGCCTGGCGGTCTTCGAGATCCTCTACCGGCCGGACATTCCGCTTCGCGTCACGCTCAACGAAGCCATCGAACTGGCCAAGCGCTACGGCGACGAGAACTCCCGCAACTTCATCAACGGCATCCTCGACGCCATTGCCAAGGCCGTTGACAGCGGCGAGTTCGAAATCCACAAGGATTTGTAACCCGCAGCCTTTCCTGCACAAGACCATCGCGACAAGCATCCGCCGCCAAGGAGCAGCCCCCCATGAGCAAGTACGTGCCCGAGGACGTCGAGAAAAAATGGCAGGCCGTCTGGGAAGACGGCGGCCACTTCAAGGTCGAGGCCGACCCCGCGCGGCCCAAGTACTACGTCCTCGAGATGTTCCCCTACCCCTCGGGGCGCATCCACATGGGGCACGTGCGCAACTACTCCATCGGCGACGTGGTGGCGCGGTTCAAGCGTATGGAAGGCCACAACGTGCTCCACCCCATGGGCTGGGACGCGTTCGGCATGCCGGCGGAAAACGCCGCCATCAAGCACGGCCTGCACCCCGCCGCCTGGACCATCTCCAACATCGACTCCATGCGCGTGCAACTGAAGCGCCTGGGCTACTCCTACGACTGGCGGCGCGAGATCGCCACCTGCCATCCCGGCTACTACGTCCACGAGCAGCGCTTCTTCCTGGACTTCCTCAAAAAGGGCCTCGTCTACCGCAAGCACTCGCCCCAGAACTGGTGCGAAACCTGCGGCACGGTGCTCGCCAACGAGCAGGTCATCGACGGCTGCTGCTGGCGCTGCGACCAGAAGGTCGTGCAGAAAGACCTCGAGCAGTGGTTTTTGCGCATCACGGACTACGCCGAGGAACTCTTGGCCGACCTGGACAAGCTCGCCGGCGGCTGGCCCGAGCGCGTGCTCACCATGCAGCGCAACTGGATCGGCAAGTCCGTGGGCGCGGAGCTCTCCTTCGCCCTGGCCGAGCCCGTTGCGGGCGAAACCGGCGTCACCGTCTTCACCACTCGGCCGGACACGCTTTTCGGCGCGACCTTCATGAGCCTTGCCGCCGAGCATCCGCTGGTGCCGAAGCTCATCGCGGGCAAGCCCCAGGAAACGGCCGTGACCGCCTTCGTCGAAAGCGTGCGCAACATGGACCGCATCGTGCGCGGCGGCGAGGACCTGGAAAAGGAAGGCGTCTTCACCGGGGCCTATTGCATCAATCCCGCAACGGGCGCGCCCATCCCCATTTTCGTCGCCAACTTCGTGCTCATGGGCTACGGCACGGGCGCGGTCATGGCCGTGCCCGCCCACGACCAGCGCGACTTCGAATTCGCCCGCAAGTACGACCTGCCGCTTCAGGTCGTCATCCAGCCCGAGGGCCAGACCCTGGACCCGGCGGCCATGACCGAGGCCTACGCCGACCCGGGCGTGCTCGTGGCGTCCGGCGACTTCACGGGACTGCCCAACGAGGAAGCCAAGGGCAGGATCATCGACTGGCTGGCGGAGACGGGGCGCGGCACGCGCAGCGTCAACTACCGGCTGCGCGACTGGAACATCTCGCGCCAGCGCTACTGGGGCGCGCCCATTCCGGTCCTTTACTGCGAGAAGTGCGGCATCGTGCCCGTGCCGGAAAAGGACCTGCCCGTGGAGCTGCCGCGCGATCTCGCGCTTCTGCCCGACGGCCGCTCGCCCCTGCCCGTGTCGCCGTCGTTCACCGACGCCGTCTGTCCCCTGTGCGGCGGCAAGGCCCGGCGCGAGACGGACACCCTCGACACCTTCTTCGAATCCTCCTGGTACTTCGCGCGCTACGCCTCGGCCCGCAAGACGGAAGGCCCGTTCGACCCGGCGGAAATCGGCTACTGGCTGCCCGTGGACCAGTACATCGGCGGCATCGAACACGCCATTTTGCACCTGCTCTATTCGCGCTTTTTCGTCAAGGCGCTGCGCGACTGCGGCTACGTGGCCTTTGACGAGCCCTTCTCCAACCTGCTCACCCAAGGCATGGTCATCAAGGACGGCTCGAAGATGAGCAAGTCCAAGGGCAACGTGGTGGACCCGGACCTGATGATTTCCAAGTACGGGGCCGACACGGTGCGCGTCTTCATTCTCTTTGCCGCGCCGCCGGAAAAGGACCTCGAATGGAGCGACACCGGCATCGAGGGCGCTTCGCGCTTCCTGTCGCGCCTGTGGCGGCTGGCGACCGAGGAGCTCTCCGGCGTGCTGTCGCCGGTTGCGGCCTGCGCGCCTGCCGGGGAGCTCGGGATCGACGCCCTGCCGCCGCTTTTCGCCGAGTTGCGCCGCCGCGAGCACGCCACGGCCGCCAAGGCCGGGGCGGACATCCGCGAGCGTTTCCAGTTCAACACGGCCATCGCCGCGGTCATGGAACTGGTCAATTTCCTCTACGCCAACGTCGAGGCGATCAAGGCCGAGCCCAAGGGGGCCAAGGCGGCGTCTTCGGCCGTGGCCACCCTGCTCACCGTGCTTTCGCCCATCGCCCCGCACATCTGCGAGGAGCTGTGGCAGCGCATCGGCCACACGAACCTGCTCATCGACCAGCCCTGGCCGCGCCACGACCCGACCGCGCTGGTCACGGACGAGGTGGAGATCGTGGTGCAGGTGTGCGGCAAGCTGCGCGGCAAGGTGAGCGTGCCGCGCGACGCCTCCAAGGAGGACCTCGAACGCGCCGCCCTGGCCGACGCCAACGTGGCCAAGCACATCGAGGGCAAGACGATCCGCAAGGTGATCGTGGTGCCCGGCAAGCTCGTCAACGTGGTGGCGAACTAGCCGCCCCCCTTCCCATCACCGCCAAGGGCCGGGAGGACGTTCGTCCTCCCGGCCCTTTTTCATGGCGCGCCGCCCCCTGCCTCATGCAAACCGTGACGCCCGTCCCCCGCCTGCCTCCCGGCAGTGCAGCTTTCCATATCCCCCGCGCTAACCGGAGTTTGCAGTTCGCGGCACGCAGTCGAAGACAAGTGCGCTATTTTAGGATGTTACAATTTCGTTACCATTGGTACGGTCCTTGCTGATTTCCTCATAGCACAGACAAACCCCATACAGCGGCGAAAAAATACCGTCGCCGCAACCATGGACACCTACCGCAAGATATCTTGCGACAGGCGGCAAGGGAGATTTTCCCTCAAAAACCATACAAGCCATGTTTTCGTGACCGCAGCAAAAGACGTACTCATTCTATCGGAGGTGAAGATGAATCTGCAGAAGATGTTCATGCTCCTATGCGGATGCATCTGCATTGCGACTTTCGCGGTCATCGTCGTCATCGTCAACACCGACACCGAAAAGGCGATCATCCAGGAATACCAGCAAAAAGCCGACCTCCTGCTGCGGTCCATGAAAGCCGTGCGCGCGCACATCGGCGGCGTGGTGCGGCCGGCGGCCACGAAACTCATCGGCAAGGACGGCTTCCTCGTGGAACTGCAATCCACGTCGTTCGCCGCCAACAAGGTCTTCGCCGCCATCGCCCCGGCCCACAAGTACGACATCTCCTTCCGCACGCCCTCGACCAAGCCGCTCAACCACGCCAACCGGGCCAACGACGTGGAAGCCGACCTCATCGCCAAGCTCGACGCCATGCACGCGGCCGGGGCCAAGGAACTCGTCTGGAAGGGCGTGCGCCACATAGGAGGTGTGGACTATTACGTCATCGCCGTGGGCGAGGTGAACAAGCAAAGCTGCCTGCCCTGCCACATGCGCCGCGAAGACGCGCCAGAAAGCCTGCGCGACAAGTACGCCTTCGACAGCCCGGCCAGGCTCGCCGACCGCGTGGAATCGGCCGAGATCGTCACGATTCCCATCGACAAGCTCTACGCCACGGTCAAGCGCTCCACCACGCTCCTTGTCGCGGTCTGCCTCGCGGGGCTGGCCGTCATCCTCGCCACGACCACCGTCGCCTTCCGCACCTTGGTGAGCGGTCCGGTGACGCGCCTTGGCGCCTACGCCACGCAGATCGAACGCGGCAACCTGGACGCCGCGCCCCAGGGCACGTTCCGCTACGGCCTCAAACGGCTCAAGGGCTGCGTGGAACGCATGGTCGGGGAACTGAAAAGCCGCATCGCGGAATCGGCAGCCCTGGCCGAGACGTCCCGCCGCCAGGCCGAAGAGGCCCATGCCGCACGCAGCGCTGCCGAGCAGGCGCGGGCGGAAGCCGAACGCAGCCGGCGCGAAGGCATGCAGCAAGCGGCAGAAAGCCTGCGCGACGTGGTGCGCGTGGTCACGGACAAATCCGGCGAACTCTCCGAGCAGGTGGACCGTTGCAGCCGGGGCGCGGACACCATGACCACACTCGCCCGCGAATCCGAGGCGGCCATGGCGGACCTCGACGCTTCGGTCGGGGACATCGCCCAAAGCGCCGCGGCCGCTGCCGCGACCACCGGCAACACCCGGCAGCGCGCCCTGGAGGGCGAGGACGTGGTCGGCCGGGCCGTGGCCTGCATCGAGGACGTGAGCGCCCAGTCCGAGGCCGTGAAAACCGACATGGCCGCGCTTGGGCGCAGCGCCGACGGCATCGGCCGCATCATCGACGTCATTAACGAAATCGCCGACCAGACCAACCTGCTCGCCTTAAACGCCGCCATCGAAGCGGCCCGCGCCGGCGAGGCCGGCCGGGGCTTCGCCGTGGTCGCGGACGAAGTGCGAAAGCTCGCGGAAAAGACCATGACCGCCACCAAGGAAGTCGGCGCGGCGGTGCGCGGCATCCAGGACGGCACGGCGAAAAACGTCGCCAACGTGGAACAGGCGGTGCACGGCATCGCCCAGGCAAGCGCCCTGGCCGCGGCCTCGCGCGACGCCCTGCACGCCATCGCCGGCCAGGTGGCCGAGGCGGCAAGCCTTGCCGCGGACATCGCCGCCGCTTCGGGCCGCCAGGCGGCGGCGAGCGCCCGCGTCGGCGGTTCCATCGAACACATCCGCGCCCTGGCCCAGGAAACGGCCGCCGCCATGGACACGGCCGAACAGGCGGCCGAAGAGATGGCCGGCCAGACCCATACGCTCAAAAACCTGCTGGAATCCCTGTGAGGGGGGATCGCGCGGGTTGCAGCTTCCTAAAGCGCCCGGCCGTTACGGCGGGGGCAACCGATCAACGACAAGGAGGAGACATGGCACTGAACAGACGGGCGATGCTCGGCGCCCTGGGCGGATTGGCCTTCGGCGGCGCGCTTGCGGCCACGGTGGGCAAGGTGGGCGCGGCCCCGTTCGACCAGAGCAGCGCGCCCTTCGGCTGGACGCCGCACAAGCTCGACCCCGTCGCCTGCGCCAAGACGGCCTATGACGGCTACTGGTTCGAGGACTACGGCTGCTGCTACGGGGCGTTTTACGCCATCGTCGGCACCATGGCCGAAAAATACGGCGCGCCCTACAACCAGTTCCCCTTCACCATGATGGAGGTGGGCAAGAGCGGCATTTCCGAGTGGGGGACCATCTGCGGCGCGCTTTTGGGCGTCGCCAGCGCCTACGCCCTGTTCTGGGGGCGCAAGGAGCGCAACGCCATGGTCACGGAGCTTTTCCGCTGGTACGAAAAGACCGCTTTCCCGACCTACGACCCGGGCGACGCGGCCAAGGGCGTCAAGGGCGCGCTGCCGACGAGCACGTCGGACTCGGTCCTGTGCCACATCTCGGTGAGCCGCTGGTGCTACGCCAACAAGAAGGAACAAAACTCCAAGGACCGCAGCGAGCGCTGCTCCCGCGTCACGGCCGACGTGGCGGCCAAGGGCATCGCGATATTAAACGCCAAGATCGACGGCAGCTTCAAGCCGGACGGCAAATCGGAAGCGGTTGCGTACTGCGGGGAATGCCACGGCAAGGGCAAGACTGCGGACGATTCCAAGGGCCTCATGGACTGCCGCCCCTGCCACAGCGGCGGCGAAGCCACGCAAAACAAGTTCCAAAACCATCCCTGAGGCGGATCCCCTCCCGCCCCGCCCATGCCCCTGCCGGACCAAGCCAGCGTCCGGCCGGGGCTTCTGCGCTCAGCGCGAAGCAGGCGGCGCGGTGAAGCGCAGGCGCAGCGGCGCGCCCGTGAGCAGCGCGAAAAGCCGTGGCAGCCACGCGGCAAGCCCCCAACCCAAAAGCGACAGCAAGACCATGGCCGCAACGCCGGTCAGGGGATAAGCGGCAAGCTGGCCAAGCGTGGTCGCCGGCCGCCACAGCGGCGCGAGATACGACTGCATGACCGACACCGTGGGCTCGTGGGTGAGGAAGACGAAAAAGCTCATGGCCGCAAGCCGGTGCAGCAGCCGACTGTCCTTGATAAAGCCCTGGCGCGACAGGCACCAGAACGCGGCCACGCCGAGCATCTGGTAGACCTTCTTGAACGCCGCCAGACCGTAGATATCGAACCCGAGCCACGGCGAAAGTCCGACGACGATGGTCGCCGCCGCGAAAAGCGGCAAAACGGCCTTGTCCCAGCCGGCCGTGTCGCGAAGCCCCACCCGCCGCCTGGCCAGCCAGCCCCCGGCATAGAAGGCGAACGCGAATCCGGCCAGGGAATACTCGTTGTCCGGCGTGCCCACGAACCAGGCCAGCCCGAGCAGGACAAGGCCGAGATCCGGCAGGCGGCGGAAAAACAGCAGGAAAAGCGGCGTGAACACGAACACGGTGAGCAGGTCGCGCAGAAACCAGAGCGGGTAGTTGAACGGGGTCGTGCCGAAGCCGACGAGCTTGCGCCCGATGCCGGCGGCAAGCACGAAGGAGCGGCCGCCGAAAAACGGGATGCTGCCGACGTACAGCACCCAGGCGATCCAGATGCCGTTGAAGATGAGGAACGGCACGCCGATGGCCACGGCCTTGGTGCGCAAGAGCCGCCAGTAGGCCGCAGGCGTCGCATCGAGCTTGCGCAAAAGCAAATAGCCGGAAATGGCGAAAAAAAGCGGCACCGCAATGCAGGCCAACCCCCGGTTGACCATGGTCAGCACATACTCCGCCGCCGGCGAGGCGAACGGCACGTCCGCGCCGATCCAGCGGCCGCCGTGGCACAGCACGATCAGTCCGATGAGGATGGCGCGCAGGACGTCGATGCGCAGCGAAACGTCCGGATCGATGGCATCGCGGACGGGATCCAGGGAACGCCAGGGGGAAGGGATATTGCGCGGCAAGCGAACTCCGGAAACAAGACGCTAGGAAACAACTCTCCCGAGGGAAAGACGGGTCCGATACCCACGCCGGTCGCCGGAGCCGAGGAGAAGGTTACAACCGACTGCAACTTTTGAAAGTGGACAAGATAAATTTACTACTATACAAAATGCACTTACCAAGTCAAGAGCGCTTTTCCCAACGCCCACCCGCTGCCGCAATGCGCGGCCCCGTCCCGACGGAGGTCCGTTCATGGAGCACGCATCCGACCTCTTCCACTGGCTGCCATACCTGACCGCGGCGGCCCTGTTTCTCGGCCTCCTGCGGCGTTTGCGCCGCTGGCGACGCGCCGCGGCCCGCCCCGCGCCGCTTTTCCCCGTCCCGGACGCGACGCCGGCCGCATGGGCCAAAATCGCCGCAGAAGTCTGCCTGCTCGGCGGACGCCGCAACACATTCACGTCCGGCATCGTCGCCGCCTGGAGCCTCCATGCCGCCCTGCTCCTGCTCGCCGTGGGGCATTGCCGCGCCGTGGCGGACGTTCCGGGACTCTGGGCCGTCCTCGGCCTGACGGTCCAGGATGTGGACGCCTTCGGCGCCGTCGCCGGCAGCGTGGCCGGGTTCGTCGCGCTGTCCGCCGTGGCGGCGCTGGCCGTGCGCAGGCTCGCCAGTCCCGCCGTGCGCGTCGCCAGCCGGCCGCAGGACTTCCTCGCCCTGGCGCTTCTGGCCGCGGTCGTCGCGTCGGGACTTTGCATGCGCCTTGCCGGCCGCACCGAGCTTGCCGACGTGCGGGCCTACTTCGCCGCCCTGGCCGCCCTGCGCCCCGGTCCCATGCCGCAAGCCCCCGGCTTCGCCGTCCATTTCCTGCTCGCCCAGGCCCTGGCCGTATACCTTCCCTGGGGCAAACTGCTGCACGCCTTCGGCGTCTTTCCCGCCAAGGCCGGCCTGCGCGCCGCAACGCCCCCACCCGCCGACGCCGTCGGCGGCACGCCCTGATTCTCGGAGCCGCCCATGCATCCCAGGCTTTCCCGTCTCACAGCCACGGACCTGGCCCAGGCGCAAACGGCCATCAGAAACATGCGAAGCGGCCCGCGCGCCCTGCAACTGGCGCTTGAAATCTGCGTGGGTTGCGGCCGCTGCGCCGTGGCCTGCCACAACAGCCTCACCGACGCGCAACCCCGACTCCATCCCGTCCACCGTGCGGAACTCCTGCGCAAGGCCTACCGTCGGGGTCGGGGTCCGGATGCGGCGGAACTGGCCGTCTGGATGCGGGATTTCTACGAATGCTCCTGCTGCCGCCGCTGCGCCGTCTATTGCCCCCTGGGCCTGGACAATGCCGTGATCACCCGCGCGGCGCGCACCGTGCTCGGCGACCTGGGCCTGACGCCCTGCCCCATCGCCGCCACGCAACAGGCCTCGGATGCCCGAGGCAACAACGAAGGCGCCTCCGAAGCGGCCATCCGCGACATGATCCGGTTTCTGGAAGGGGAACTGCGCGAGGAGCACGGCGCGGACATCCGCATCCCCCTCGACGCCCGGGCGGACGTGCTTTTCGCCACGGCCTCGAGCGAGATCCTGGCCCGACCCGAAAACCTCATGGGCTGCGCCACGTTCTTCCATCTGGCCGGCATCTCCTGGACGCTGTCCGTAAAGGCCTTCGACGCGGCCAACTTCGGCCTGTTCTCGGGCGACGACGCCCACATGCGCCGCAAGAACGCGCTGTTGCACGAAGCCTGCCTGGAAACCGGCGCAAAGCGGCTGGTCATCGGCGAATGCGGCCACGCCTACCGTGTGGCCAAATACATGGGCGGACACACCAGCGCCCCGGGCCTTCCCTACGCCGTCACCGACATCTTCACCCTGGCGGCGGACGTCCTGCGCCGGGGAGGCATCCGCCTCGATCCCGGGCGCAATCCCCGCCCGACGACCTACCACGATCCTTGCAATTTCGGCCGCAGCGGCGGCGTCATGGAAGCGCCGCGCCAAGTGCTGCGCGCCTGCGTGGCGGATTTTCGCGAAATGTCGCCCAACCGCGAGGCCAACTTCTGTTGCGGGGGCGGCGGCGGGCTGGCGGTGTTGGAAACGGCGGAGGGCACGCCGCGCAAGGACACGTTCTACGAATTCCGCATGCAGGTGTCGGGACGGCGCAAGCTCACGCAGATCCAGGACAGCGGCGCGGCACTAGTCGCGGCCCCGTGCTTCAACTGCCTGCGCCAGATCGAACAGCTGGCCGATTACTACGACGCGGACGTCGGCGTGACCACGGTCTTCGAACTGTTCGACCGTGCGGTGCGCTGCTAGGGGTTCCCGTCCTCTTCCGCAGCGTCGTCATCCTCGTCCGGAATCGCGGGCCGGTCGGCGGCCCGCCACAGGCAAAGCCCCGCTCCCGCGCCGGCCAGGGCGAGCAGCGCGGCGACCGTGCGCGAGCGTGAAAGTCCGCCCAGGAAATCCAGGAACGCGTCCGCGGCCAGGAGCGCCTTGCCGCCGAAGACCGCCATGCGCCGCGCGTAGGCCTTGGTGTCTTCCACGGGCAGGGGATAGGCCACGCCGTCGATGACCTGATAGCCCGAGGCCTCGGGCACGGCCCCGGCGCGCTGCCAGACCACGGCCGCCGCGCCGAGCCCGCACAGCAGGCAGGCGATGGCCAGGGCGCGCAGCACGCGCCGCCGCCCGCGCTCCCGATCACCGGGTTCGCCGGGGCCAGGAGCCGGGACGAAATCGCCGGAGGCAGGAACCTCCGGCGCGTTCATGCGCCTTTGCCCTCTTCCGTGGCCTTGGCCGGGGTATAGTCGCACAAAGGTTCCGGGGCCATGTAGTCGCCGGACATGGTCTGCGCCCGGGCGCGGCAGCCGCCGCAGACGCGGTGGTACTCGCACACGCCGCACTTGCCCTTGTATTCCTCCTTGTTGCGGAACTGGAGGAACTGGGGCGAAGAGCGCCAGATTTCCGGGAAAGGCGTTTTGCGCACGTTGCCGCAATCGAGGTCCAGGTAGCCGCAGGGCTGCACCTGGCCCACGGCCGAGATGAAGCAGAAGCCCGTGCCGCCGAGGCAGCCGCGCGTCATGGCGTCCATGCCGAAGGTGTCGGGCGTGACGGAAACGCCCTCGGCCTTGGCCCGCTGGCGCATGATGCGGTAGTAGTGCGGGGCGCAGGTGGCTTTGAGGTGCATGCTCGTGGTCTTGCGGAAGTCGTAGAACCAGTTGAGCACTTCCTCGTACTGCTTGGCCGTGATGATCTCGGCCCCGAGTTCCACGGCGCGTCCCGTGGGCACAAGCAGAAAGATGTGCCAGGCGGCCGCGCCGAGCTTGTCGGCCAACTGGAAGATCTCCTTGAAATTTCCCATATTGTGTTTGGTGACCGTGGTGTTGATCTGAAACTCCACCCCGGCCGCCTTGAGGTGCTCGATGCCGCGCAGCGCCCCTTCGAACGCGCCCGGCACGCCGCGAAAGGCGTCGTGGTCCGCGGCGTTTGGCGCGTCGATGGAAATGGAGCAGCGGGCGATGCCCGAGGCCTTGATCTCGCGGGCGTTTTCCGCCGTCACCAGCGTGCCGTTGGGGGCCATGACGCAACGCAGGTCGCGGCTGCGCGCATGGCGCACGAGGTCGAAGATGTCCGGGCGCAGAAGCGGCTCGCCGCCGGTGAAGATGATGATGGGGCTGCCGGTCTCGGGAAAGGTGTCGATGAGCGCCTTGGCTTCGGCGGTGTCGAACTCGCCCGGCCAGGGATCGAGGCAGGCCTCGGCCCGGCAGTGCTTGCAGGCCAGGTTGCAGGCGCGGGTGACTTCCCAGGCGATCAGGCGCAGGGGCGGCATGCCGCCGGGCGCGGCCTGGGCGTGGGGATGGCCGGCCGGGTGGCCGCCGGGATGACCGAGGGGGTGGCCGCCGGGATGCCCGGGGCCCTTGCCGTGGGGATGCTGCATATCGGGAACTGCGGACCGGCGGCGCGGGGCGTGCGCCGGTCCCCTCCTTGGGCGGGATTTGCGCGCGGCCGCGGCATGCGTCGCGGCCGCGCGGCCTTTCTGATATAATGGTTGGGCGGGGCGAGGCAAGGCGCGGGGCTTAGAGCCAGGGCAGCACCTTCTCGGCGAAGTAGGTGATGATCATGTCCGCGCCGGCGCGCTTGATGCCGGTGAGCGACTCCAGGATGGCCCGTTTCTCGTCGAGCCAGCCGTTGGCGATGGCCGCTTGCAGCATGGCGTATTCGCCGCTGACCTGATAGGCGGCGATGGGCGTGTCGAAGCTGTCGCGAAGGAGCCGCACCACGTCGAGATAGGGCATGGCCGGCTTGACCATGAGGATGTCCGCGCCCTCTTCCAGATCGGCCGCGGCCTCGCGCAGCCCCTCGCGCACGTTGGCCGGGTCCATCTGGTAGCCTTTGCGGTCGCCGAAGGCCGGGGCGCTCTCGGCGGCCTCGCGGAACGGGCCGTAGAAGGCCGAGGCGTACTTGACGGCATAGGACATGATCGGAATGTGGGAAAAGCCCGCGTCGTCCAGGGCGGCGCGGATGGCCGCGACCCGGCCGTCCATCATGTCCGAGGGCGCGATGATGTCCGCCCCGGCGCGGGCGTGGCTCACGGCCGTCTTGGCGAGCAGTTCCAGGGTGGCGTCGTTTTTCACCTCGCCGTGGCCGTCGAGCAGGCCGCAGTGGCCGTGGCTCGTGTATTCGCACAGGCACACGTCCGTGACCACGGCCAGTTGCGGATAGGTCTCCTTGAGGCGCATCACCGCGCGCTGCACGATGCCGTCGTCGGCGTAGGCCCCGGAGCCGGCCGGGTCCTTCTTATCGGGCAGGCCGAACACGATCACCGAACGCAGCCCCATGTCCATGGCCGCGCCCACGCGGGCGACGAGTTTTTCCACGGAAAGCTGGGATTGGCCGGGCATGGAGCCGAGCGGCTTCTCGTAATCCGCTTCGGGCGTATCCACCACGAAATAGCCCTGGATGAGATCGTCGGGACGCAGTTCGGTCTCGCGCACCATGTCGCGCAAAAACGCCGTACGGCGCAACCGGCGGCCGCGATGAAAATCGCCGAAAGCCATGCATAACCTCGCTTGCTTGCGTTGGATCAGTTCTTGCGGACCGGGAAGAACGCGCCCACGATTTCGTCGATCTGGTCCCGACCCGCCTCGGCCACCGCGGCCAGACGGCCGGGGTCGAGCCCGAGCGTGGCCCAGGCCTCGGGGTCGAGCGCAGGCACCATCACCGACGCCGGCGGCGTGTGCCCGAGGGCCACGGCCATGATGTCGGCCAGATGCAGGACGGCCGCCTCGACGTCTCCCGGACAGGACGACGGCGTATGGTGGCAGGAAACCGTGGTCACGAGGGCCTCGGGGAACTTCCAGGCCTTGAGCAAAAGCCCCCCGATCAGCGGATGGGAAAAACCCAGCACCTCGTTTTCGGCCACGCACAGGGGCGTCATGTTGCCCTTGGCGTAATAGATGGCCTCCACGGCGGCGTGGGGAAGCTTCTTGAAGATGACGAGCCGGCCGATGTCGTGGAGCACGCCGGCCACGAACAGCCGCTCGGACCCCTTGCCGGCGGCGGCGTCGCCAAGCAGCCGGGCAAAAACCCCCACGGCCATGGAATGCTCCCAGAACGTGCGCATGTTGATCAGTTCCGGGGGAATGTCCTTGAAGGCGTTCATGGCCGCGATGCCGAGCGCCAGGGTGGAGACTTCCTGGCTGCCGAGGACCATGACCGCCCGGCTGATGGAGTCCACGCGATGGGGCAGGCCGTAGAACGGGCTGTTGACGAGCTTTAGGAGCTTGGCCGTCAGGCTCGTGTCCTTGCTGATGACGTCGGCCACCTGGGACGAACTGCTCACGGGCGAATCGAGCACCTGGCGGATCTTGAAATAGATGTCCGGGAAGGACGCCAGCTTGACCTCGCTGTCCACGAGGTCCTCCACGCCGCCTTCTTCGCGGAAAAAGAGGTCGCCCATGGACTCGGCCCGGGGATTGGGGCCGATCTCGGGCGCGATGGGCACGCCGTCGGCCAGGGCGCGGGCCTGGGCCATGACGGCGATTTCATAGAGCGCGGCAATGGCGGGATGGGACAGGTCGTTGACCAGGAACCGGCGGCCGACATGGGCGGCGCTTTCCTGGAGCAGCGCCTCGGTCACGTCTCCCGCGCCCGCGTCGTCGCTCCCGGGATCGGCCACGTCGGCCCCGTGCACGCCGCGCTTGCGCAGGCTGCCGATGAGGCTGTCCGTGAGCGTCATGCCCTTGGGCAACAGCATCTTGCCGTCAGACCCCAGGAGATCCGACGCCAGCACCATGCCCGGTTCGAGCGCATCCACGGGGAGCCTGCCCACAATGCGATCCTTTCCGCGCCGCTTGTTGGGGAATTTGCGCGGTTTCCATTGTCTTATATTCCTTTTCCCCGGGCATGGTCAACTGGCGCGAGAACGCTTTACGAGAACGCTTTACAGGCTCGCGGCCCGGGAGTATGACGCCCCCCGACAAAAACAACCGCCACGGGCGTGGCCTGGGGGAGAAGGACGCAATGAGCGCAAGCGCGGCATCGCTGGCCAAGGTCAAGGATCTCAACACCATCACCGTCGCCAAGGCCGGACCTGTCCCGACCGTGGATGATACGGCCAAGCTGGCCGTGGCCGTGGAAGCCCTCTCGGCCATCGCCGGCGAAAACGACCTGACCTGCCTGCGGGCCCTGTTCCGCATGCGACGCCGGGCCGAAGAGGCGCTGCTGTCCATCCGCGGCATGCGCCCCGACCAGCACACCCTGTTCTAGGTTCGAGGAGAGGTCGGGGGAAGGGGAAAAGGGGGAGGAACGCCTCCGGCGGCCAAAGGGCTTCGCCCTCTGGACTCCCTGAAAGGTTGCAACAGGATCGCAACGACAGTTCGGTCCTGAAGCCTCTTCCGGGCTGCCCTGCTTTACTCCACGAGCGACTTTCGATTTTTTCCATCCAGTGCAAAAGGGCCGTACGCCACGCGCACGGCCCTTTTTCGCGTCCCTTGGACAAACGATTATTCTTCGGGGCGGATCTCGTCGTCGGTCAGGAAGCAGGCCGGGTCCGGAGCCCAGACGTCGCCGGAGACGGCTTCGGCCCGGGCGCGGAAGTTGCCGCCGCAGATTTCGAGATAGCGGCAGGCCGCGCAGCGCCCGGTCACGTGGCGCTTCTTGTCCTTGAGCTTGGCGAGCAGTTCGATCGCCGGGTCGTCCCAGATCTGGGAGAACGGCCGTTCGCGCACGTTGCCGAACACGTGGTTGCGCCAGAACTGGTCGGCGTGCACCTTGCCGTCCCAGGAAATGCAGCCGATGCCGCGGCCGGAACTGTTGCCCTCGTTGAAGGAGAGCAGTTCCTTGACCTCGGCCGCCCGGGCCGGGTCCTCGCGCAGCAGGCGCAGGTAGACGTAGGGGCCGTCGGCGTGGTTGTCGACGGTGAGCACTTCCTTGGGAATTCCCGCGTCGTGCAGCGCCCGCGTGCGGTCCATGATGAGGTCCACGAGCGCCCGCGTGGCGGCATGGTCCAGGTCTTCCTTGATGAGCTCCGAGCCGCGCCCGGCGTAGACCAGGTGATAAAAGCAGATGCGCGGCACTTCGAGGTCGCGCAGGAGGTCGAACAGCAGCGGCACTTCGCCGGCGTTGCGCTTGTTGATGGTGAAGCGCAGCCCGACCTTGAGCCCTTCCTGCTGGCAGTTCTCGATGCCCTGCAAGGCCTTCTTGTAGGAACCGGCCACGCCGCGGAAGCGGTCGTGGACCTCTTCGCCGCCGTCCAGGGAGATGCCGACGTAGGACAGCCCCACGGCCTTGAGTTCGCGCGCCTTGTCGCGGGTAATGAGCGTGCCGTTGGTGGAGATGACGGCGCGCATGCCGCGCGCGGTGGCGTGGGAGGCCAGTTCGGTCAGGTCCTTGCGCACCAGCGGCTCGCCGCCGGAAAAGAGCATGACCGGCGCGCCGTAGGCGGCCAGATCGTCGATCATGGCCTTGGCCTCGGCCGTGCCGATGTCGTCCACGCCTTCGGGGTCCACGGCCTTGGCGTAGCAGTGCACGCACTTGAGGTTGCAGCGCCGGGTCATGTTCCAGACCACGACGGGCTTTTTGTCCTTGGAAAATTGCAGCAGGTGGGACGGCAGCTTGCCGGACTCACGGCCGTAGCGCAACGCGTCCGAGGGTTCCACCCCGCCGCAGTAAAGCTTGGATATGCCGATCATGAAAAGTCCTCTGTTTCGTTGGGTGGGAAGGCCCTATAATACATTTTTGCCGCACGGGGTAGAGGGCGGCGAAAACGCGGCTGCGGCGGCAACCCCCCGGGATGTCGGGGCAAGACGCTCAGGGCTTCCTGGCGGTCATCAAAAAAACCGGAAAGCTGCGCACGCCGCAGCACTGTGCGGGCTTCTCGATGACGGCCGCGGTCACGGCGTCGATGTCGGTGAAGCCGATGCCGGCCAGGGTATCGGCCAGCTCCAGGCGGTCGAAACCGAAATGGTGCACCCCGGCGTTGTCGTCGTGAAAGGCCCCGCCTTCGCTGTCGAGGTCGGCCAGGGCGATGCGGCCGCCTTTTTGCGCGGCGGCGAACAGGCGCTTCAGGACGGCGTCCAGTTCGGCCACATGGTGCAGGGCCATGGCGCTGGCCACGAGGTCGTAGCGCCCGGGCAGCGGGTCGCCGGCGGCGAGGTCGGCCAGGATGGTGGCCACGTTGCCGAGCCCCGCGGCCTCGATCTTGGCGTCCAGGGCGGCGAGCATGCCCGGCGAAAAATCCAGGCCCGTGACGCGCTCGCAGCGCCGGGAGAGTTCCAGGGTGAGCAGGCCCGTGCCGCAGCCGAAATCCAGGGCGTCGGGCACGGGCTGACGGAAGAGTCCCGCCCGCTCCATGGCCGCGGCGATGTCCTGCGTGAGTTTGCGGCGGTGGGGGCTGGCGTCCCAGGCGGCGGCCCTGGCGTCAAAAAGAGCGGCGTCATCGGTCATATAAGGGTTCCTTCGAGAGAATGCTCGGGGAGATGCCTCCGGCGGCCAAAGGGCTCATGCCCTTTGGAATCCCGCAACGAGGTAACGAGTGATGCAATTGCAACGTAAGGGCCGTTTCCAGCTGCTCCCGATTGTACCCGCATCAGAGCTGTCCGAAATCCTTGCAGGGAGTCCAGAGGGCGGTAGCCCTTTGGCCGCCGGAGGCGTTCTTCCTGACCATATCGAGCAAGCATTTCCGCCCGGGGGGAGGATCAGGCGGGGCCGGCCTTGGCCTTGGCCACGGCCGCGGCGAGCTTGGCGAGCAGTTCGTCGATGTCGCAGGGTTTGAGCAGGTAGTCGGCGGCCCCGGCCTGCATGCCGTCCTTGGCCGCCTCTTCGGAACCGTGTCCGGTGAGCATGATCACGGGCATGGCCGGCACCATCTTCCGGAACACCTTGAGCACCTCGATGCCGTCCATGTCCACCATCTTGAGGTCGCATACGGCCGCGTCGAAATCGCGTTCCCGCAGCAGCCGCAGGCCCTCTGCCCCGGACTGGGCCACCTCCACGGCAAGACCCCGACGGCGCAGGCGCTTGGACAGCACGTCGGTAAAGCCCGCCTCGTCGTCCACAAGAAGGACCCGCAAGGGGATCGGTTCGCTCATGTCTGTCCTCGGGGTCGCTTAGGCCTGTTGCGGCGGAGTCTGCGGCGCCTCGCCCCCGGGCTTGCCCGCCGCCGGCAGGGCGATGCGGAAGGTCGTGCCCTGCTCGGGCGCGGATTCCACGCTGATTTCGCCGCCGAGCTTCTTCACGATGCCGTAGCAGATGGAAAGGCCCAGGCCCGTGCCCTTGCCCACGGCCTTGGTGGTGAAAAAGGGCTCGAAGATGCGCGCGGCCACGGCCTTGGGCATGCCGTGCCCCGTGTCCTTGACGGAAAGCACCACGCGGTCGCCGGCAAGGCGGGTGGCGAGGGTCAGGTCGCCGCCGTTGCGCTCCATGGCGTCCAGGGCGTTGTTGACGAGGTTGAGCACGAGCTGCTGCAATTCCGAGGGCGAGCCGGCCACGTGGGGCAGGCCCTCGCCCAGGTCGGTCGCGATGTGCACGTTGACGTAGCGGGCGCGCTTTTCGGACAGCTCGGCCATCTCGGCCACCAGCTCGTTGAGGTCGAGCTCCTTGATGCGCTCGTCGGTCTTGCGGGCGAAGCTCAGGAGCTTGTGCGTGATTTCCTTGCAGCGCGAGCCCTGCTGGCGGATCTGGTCCAGGGCGCGGCGCATCTCGGTCATGTTCGCCGGCGTGCCGTAGTCGTCGTCGGCCAGGATGTCGGAAACCCAGCCGGCCTCCTCCATCATGATCGCCACGGGGTTGTTGATCTCGTGGGCGATGCCGGCGGCCAGCTCCCCGACCGAGGCCAGCTTGCCGGCCTCGATGACCTGATCGTTCAACAGGTCGCGCTCGGCGTCGGCCGCGGCCACGCGCGACACCATGCGCCTGGCCAGCACCCAACAGGCGGCCAGGACGCCGATGCCGCCGAGCACCACGATGGCGATGGCGAGAAGCCGCGTGCGGTAGAGCGCCGGGAAGGCGTCGGCCTCGTCCTGCTGGTAGACCAGGGCCCAGTCGCCGTCCTTGAACACGCTGGCCACGTACAGGAGCTGGCGTCCGGTTTCCGGGTCCTCGTGGGTGAAAACGAGCGGCTGGTCCTCGGCCTGGGTCGGCGTGCCGCCCGGACCGCCCCAGATTTGCGCGCGCAAAAAGGGCGCGTCGAGCTTCGGGGCGCGTTTGGGCGTGGTCTGCAACTCGCCCCGGGAATTGAGGATGAAGGCCTGGCCCGTGGCGCCCTGGCCGATGTTTTCCACAAGCCGGTTGAAGGCGGCGAAATCGATGGCCGCCCGCACCAGGTATTCGCGCCCGTCGTGGGCCACGCGCACGGCGACCACGAAGTGCGGCAGGCCGCGCAGGCCCAGAAAGACGTCGCTGACGGTCAGGTCGCCCTTTTTGGCGGCGCGAAACCACGGGGCTTCGGCATAGTCCGCCCGTCCCAGGCGAAACGGCCCGGCATAGGAAAGGAGCACGCCCGCGGCGTCCACGAGGCCGAGGTCCACGAACACGCCGCCGTGCTCGTGCTGCATGGTTGCTAGCAGCAGCGCCAGGCGGCGGTCGTCGGTGAAGTCGTCGAAGGGAGCGATTTCGGCCAGCACGCGCAGCTCGGCGGCGGATTCCCGCAAAAACGCGCCCACCTGCTGCTTGTGCTTGAGCACGAGCTCCTCCAGGTGGGCCACGACCTTGGCCCGATAGGCGGTGTGGAACTGGTACCCGAGCACCAGGGCGCAGACGAGCAGCGGGGCCAGGGCGACCGCCGCCATCCAGGCCACCAGGACGCGTGTGAGGGATTGGTAGTAGTGCCTGTCGCTCAAGACGTACCCCGGGTGGCGGGAGACGGGATCACGGTGGCCAATCGCATGAAAAAAGCATACGTCTCCGGGAAGGCTTTTACAAGCCGCAGTTTCCCGAAACGATCCGTCTCCCGGAGGCTTCCATGGCCGAAGACGTCATCGATCTCAAACAGCAGCTGCGCGAACTCAAGGCCCACGAACAGCTTTCCGGCTTCACGGGCTTTTCCCTGGACCTGGGCCTCGGCGGCCAGGCCAAGGAGGGCGTGCTCAAGATCGCGGAGTTCGTGCGCCCCGACGGCTCGGGCTACCTCACCCTGACCTTCCAGACCGACCTCGACGACGCCCCGGGCCCGCGCGCGGCCCTGGCCGGCGTGTTCGACCGCTTCTCCCGTTTCGCCCAGGCCGCGGACGCGGCCACGGGCGCGGCCCGGTTCGGCCAGGGTTTCGAGTACCTCATGGTCGTGTCCGACGGCCTGGCCGACGGCGACGCCTGGTTCGTGGTGGAGTTCGACATCTACTACCTAGGACTGAGGGGCCGGTTGCGCACGCTGATCGAACAGTCCGTGCTGCCGGGGCTGGCCGCGGTCATGCCCGTGACCTTCGAGCCGGTCACCTGGTGGGAATGACCGGCCGCGGCGGGCCGTGCGCGGGATTGGACGCAAGGGCGCTTTTGCACTAGCGTAAGAAGCCGTGCCGGCGCGCGGGGTGCGGCCCTGCGCACGCGCGACGTTGCGGACGCTTCCGGGAGTATTTCAGGACACCATGTTCGGCGCATCGTTCAAATCACGCTGGCTGACCGCCGTGGTCGGCCTGCCTGTCCTTTTCGCGGCGGTCTGGGCCGGCGGCTGGTTTCTCGCCGCGCTCGTCGCCGCGGCTGCGGTCGTGGGCATGCGGGAATATTTCGCCATGTGCGGCAGGCCGGGGCCTGCGCTCGAGACCGCGGGCCTCGCGCTCGGGGCCGTGGCCGTGGGCAGCGCCGTGGCCGGGGGCTGGCCCGTTTTCGCCGCCTGCCTCGGCGTTGCGCTTTGGCTCGAGCAATTCGCCTTCCTCGGCCGCTTCGCCCGGGGGGGCGAGACCGCGCCGCCCCGGGGCACGCTCGTCGCCGCCCTGCTCTACATCCCGTTTTCCCTGCGCTTTCTCTGCCTTTTCCCGGCGCTTGGAACCGTGTTCGTGCTGGCCGTGATCATGGCCGCCGACACCGGGGCCTATTTCGCCGGACACCTCGTCGGCGGGCCCAAGGTCTGGCCGGCGGTGAGCCCGGGCAAGACGCGCGCCGGCACGGCCGGCGGCATCGTGGCCGCGGCCCTGGTCGCGGCGGCCTTTGCCGCGTTTTCCCCGGCGGGCGTCCTTGCCCTTGCCGGCTGCGGCGCGGTGCTGGCCGTGGTGTCGCAACTGGGCGACTTTTTCGAGTCGGCGCTCAAGCGCGCCGCCGGCGTCAAGGATTCCGGGGCGCTCTTGCCGGGCCACGGCGGCATCCTCGACCGCATCGACGGCCTGTTGCCCGCGATTTTGGCCTACGCCGCCATGCGCCCGCTGCTCGGGCTGGGCTAAAGGAGGACCGCCGCCATGGACGACGCCGCATCCGCGCCCGAAGGGCGCGACGAGCGCTTCGCCGCCTGCCTGGAGCGGCTGGAGGAGCTCAAGGCCGTAAAGGCCCGCCGCGAAGTGCTGGAGGAGCGGGTCTTTCTGGAATTTCTGCGCGCCAACCGGGGCCGCATCAACGAGTTTCCCCTGCTCGAAACCGAACAGCAAAGCCTCATGGACATGCTGTTGCGCCGGGCCGAGGGCCTGCATGGCGGCCACGAATACGTCAAGGACCGCTTCTCGGCCTACCTGCTCGAGCTCAACCACTACGGCAAGGCCAAGGCCGTGGGCGACGCCGGGGAACAGGAAAAGCTGGCGCGCCGCCTGGAACGCGTGGAGACCGTGCTGGCCAAGTGCCTGCAGGGCGCGGTCTACGCCTCGAGCCTGATAAAGGATCATTTCAGCGACGCCGTGATCCGCCACTTCGGTGAGGATTCCCTGGCCAAGATCGACGAAATCACCGCGACGCTGGTCTTCGACGAGCAGTACTGGAAAGCCTACATCGAGCGGTTCATCAAGGAGGAGGTGCGCGGGGCCTACGACGGCATCCTGGCCGAACGGCGCTTCCGCCTCTCGCGCGAGGGCAACCTGCTCGTGGTCGCCTTTCCCTTCGACGCGGTGCTGGAAAAGCTCAAGGGCACGTCCAAGGCCATTTCCAAGACGCGCGTCCAGACCGCCTTCGAGGAAGCCGCCGCGACCGACGAGGGCCGGGCCGTGACGGAAACGACCCTGGCCCTGTGCAACCGGGCCGACATCCCCGGCTGGGACCGGCGGGCCGACCGCGAGGAGACCATGTTCGCCGCCCAGGTCGCGGCCATGGACGCCGTCGCCGCGGAATACCGCGCCGCGCTGGCCGAGGAAGCCCCGGACGCCCAGGCGGAAACGAGGCGAGAGATCCTCGCCGAGCAGACCGTGGCCCTTTGCGTGGGCGCGGCGGTGTCGCTGCGGGTGGTGCACGAGGATTTCTCCCGGGCGCTGCGCGATTTCGCGCCCAAGGAACGGGCCTACATCCTCCAGGCCGCAGGCGCCTTCGACGCCGCGCGCCTGGGGCTCGTGCTCGAAAGCATCATGGAGTTCGATTTCGCCTCCCTGCTGCGGGAAAAAGGCGAAGCCGACGCCGGACGCATCCTGGTGCGCGCCTCGCGGCTGCGCCGCGTCGCCCGCGAGGCCGTGGAGGCCCTGGCCGGGACGGGGCTCAACAAGGTGCGGCGCAAGCAGTTTTTCGAAGACGACGCCGACCGCGCCGACGCCGTGCTTTTTCGTCCCAAGAACCCGGGGGAGTTCCAGGAACGCCTGAAGCTGTTCCAGATCGAGCCGGAACTGGCCCGTCCCCTGGTCGCCCTGTGGGAGAACGCCTCCTACAAGGTGGACCTTTTCGTGTGCATCAACCTGGCGGCGCTCGGCAAGGTGGCCACCAACCTGCCGGCCCGCATCACCGAAATCCTCGGCCGCTACGGCATCGCCCCTCCCGGGGCCCAGGAGCCGGCCCGGACGAAAAATCCCACATGACCCATTCCCGCATCCGTTCCCCCGAGGCCGCGTCCTCGGGCTATATCACGTCCCTGTCCGTGGCCGACGACGGCCGCCCGCGCCGCCTTGCCGTGCTCGGCGCCACGGGCTCCATCGGTGTCAGCGCCCTGCGCGTGGCCGCCGAACATCCGGACCGCTACGCCGTCGTCGCGCTTGCCGGAGCCACCAACGTGGCGCTACTCGCCGAACAGGCCGCGGCGTTTCGGCCCCGGGCCCTGGCCGTGCTCGACGCGGCCCGCGCCGAGGCCCTGCGCGCGCTGCTCCCCGCCGGCTACGCCCCGGACATCCTGACCGGGCCCGAAGGCTACGCCGCTATGGCCGGCGCGGCGGACGTGGACGTCGTGGTCTCGGCCATCGTCGGCGCGGCCGGGCTTGTCCCGACGCTCGCCGCCGTGGCTGCCGGCAAGGTGGTGGCCCTGGCCAACAAGGAATCCCTGGTCCTCGCCGGCGACCTCATCCGCGAAACCGCGGCCGCGACCGGCGCGGTCATCCTGCCCGTGGATTCCGAGCACAACGCCCTGTTCCAGGCGCTTGGCGGCCCCGGGCTGCCGGATCTGCCGCTTGTGGAAAAGCTCGTGCTTACGGCCTCGGGCGGCCCCTTCCGGCGCAAACCCCGCGAAGAGCTCGACCGCGCCACCCCGGCCATGGCGCTCAATCACCCGACCTGGGCCATGGGGCCGAAAATCAGCGTGGATTCGGCCACGCTCATGAACAAGGGCCTGGAAGTCATCGAGGCCTGCCGGCTCTACGGCCTGCCCGTCGCCATGGTGGACGTGGTGGTCCACCCGCAAAGCATCGTGCATTCCCTGGCCCAGCTCCACGACGGCTCCCTGCTCGCCCACCTCGGGCCGGCGGACATGCGCGTGGCCATCGCCTATTGCCTGGGTTATCCGGCGCGCCTCCCGCTGTCGGTTTCCCGCGTCGACCTGGTGACGCTCGGCAGCCTCACCTTCGAGGCCCCGCGCGAGACCGATTTCCCCTGCCTGGGCCTGGCCCGGCGGGCGCTTGAGGCGGGTCCCAGCCACACCGTGGTCCTAAACGCCGCCAACGAGGCGGCCGTGGCCCTGTTTCTGGCCGGTCGGCTGCCTTTTATGGGCATTCCCCTGGCAATCGCCGCGGCCCTGGACGCCCATGCCGGCCAGCCCGTACCCGACGCCGCGACCATCATGGACCTGGACGCGCGCGTACGTCGCGAAACCGCCGTCTGGGCGGAAAAGCGCGCCTGACGTTGCCATGCCGCGCCTGCGGCTTATTATAATCCATCGGCCGGCGGCCGGATCGACCGGAGCCCCGCCTGCCGCGACAAACCCGCGTCCCTCCCGCGCCAGGCGCGGCACGGACGCAACCGAGCACGCATGATCGCAAGCATTCTCGCCGTGGCCCTGGTCCTCGGGGGCCTGATCTTCTTCCACGAACTGGGGCACTTCCTGGCCGCCCGGGCCTTCGGCATGGGCGTGGTCACCTTTTCCCTGGGCTTCGGCCCCAAACTGTTGGGATTTCGCCGGGGCATGACCAGCTACGTGCTCTCGGCCATCCCGCTCGGCGGCTACGTCCAGCTGGTGGCGCAGGACCCCGACGATCCGGTGCCCGACGGCTTTCCGCCCGAAGCGCAGTTTCGGCTGCGCCCGGCCTGGCAGCGCATGATCGTCGTCGCCGCCGGCCCGGTGTTCAACTTCGTGTTGGCTTGGCTGCTCTTTTGGGGCCTGCTCGTGGCCGAGGGCCGCTTCGAGATGCTGCCCGTGGTCGGGCAGGTGCAAAAGGACAGCCCGGCGGAGACGGCCGGCGTGCGCCCCGGGGACACGGTGCTGACCGTGGCCGGCGCGCCCGTGGCCAACTGGGAGTCCATGGCGCAGGCCATCCGCGGCGGCGGCGGCAAGCCCGTGACCATCACCGTGGACCGCGAAGGCAAGACCCTGACCTTTTCCCTGACCCCGGCCATGCGCACGGTCAAAAACCTCTTCGGCGAAGAGGAGAGCGCGCCGCTCGTCGGCATCGTGGCCTCGGGCAAGACCCGCTCCGTGCCGCTCGGGCCGGGCTCGGCCGCGGGCGAGGCCGTGCGCCAGACCTGGAACGTGGTCGTAGTCACCTACACGGGCCTGCTCAAGCTGATCGAACGCGTGGTGCCCCTCGACAGCCTGGGCGGACCGATCATGATCGCCCAGATGGTCAGCAAGCAGGCCTCGGAAGGACTCGGCAACGTGGTCGCCCTGGCGGCGCTTATCAGCGTCAACCTCGGCGTGCTGAACCTGCTGCCCATCCCGGTCCTCGACGGCGGACACCTGCTCTTCTACGCCATCGAGATCGTCCTGCGCCGGCCGGTGAGCCCGCGCATGCGCGCCCTGACCACGAAGATCGGCCTGGCCTTCCTCATCGGGCTCATGATCCTGGCCACGGTCAACGACATCCGCCGCCAGTTGAGCGTGCTGGACGGCTAGGGGCTTCCCCGTTCATTTTATAAAAAAGCGATACGAAAAGGCTCATGGACTGTGCAAAAAAACCGGCCGCGCCAGGCGCTCGCCCGCCCGGCGACGGCCCCTTGCTCGTTCTGGACGGCGTTTCCCCGGAACTGACCGTGTTGCTCGGCCGGCCCGGGCAAGCGCCCCTTGCGAGGCGCTTGCCGGCCGCAGGACGCGCCGGCGAGGCGCTCGCGCCCCTGGTCGCCGAAGTCCTCGCCGCGGCGGGGCTTGCCCCGGCGGCGCTCGCCGGCGTGGCAAGCGTGCGCGGCCCGGGCAGCTTCACCGGCATCCGCGTGGTGCTGGCCACGGCGCTCGGGCTATCGCTCGGCGCGGGCGTGCCCATGGCCGGGCTCGATTTCCTGCCGCTCCTCGCCGCTTCCGCCGCCCGGGCCGCAACCGGCGCCATCCTGGCCGTCACCCACGCCCGCGCCGGCCAGGTCTACGTCCAATCCTTCCTGGCCGACGGCGACCTGGCGGCCATGGGACCGGCCGAGGCGCTCTTCCTCGACGCCGCCCTCGCCCGGGCGGCCGACGGCGCGGCCGTGGGGCCGCTGTGGCTCGTCGGCGACGGGGCCGTGCGGCACCGCGAGGCGTTTTTGCGCGCCGTGCCCCTGGCCACGGTCCTCGGGCCCGAGGCCTGCGCGCCGGACCCGGAAACGACGCTTGCCGCGGCCCGGGCCGCAACCTACGGCTTCGACCCCGTGTCCCCGCTCTACCTGCGCCCGAGCGACGCCGAGGAAAACCTGGCGACCCTGGCCGCCGGGCGCGGACTTTCGCCGGAGACGGCCGAAATCCTGCTCGCCCGGGCCGTGACCCGGGAGTGACGCCCCTTTTTTCGCGCTTCACTCAAAAAAGCGCCCTCCGGCAACGGGGGGCGCTTTTTTTTGGACTCCGCACGACGGCCCGCTAAAGAAACGTTTTTCCGGGGTCGATAAGCCTATCAAAGAAGCACTCACCGGTTGTCCCCGGCCGTGGGCCCGCGACCGCAACCGGTGCGCAAAAGGGCAAGGACGCCCGCATCCCTTCAAGGAGGAACGAACCATGTCGCTCACCATCAATTACAACGGAATGGCCGCCAACGCGGCCCGCAACCTGTCCAACTCGTATTCCGCCCTGGCCACCTCGACCAAGCGCCTGTCCTCGGGCCTGCGCATCAATTCTTCGGCCGACGACGCCGCGGGCCTCGCCATTCGCGAGCTCATGCGCGCCGACATCGCCTCCATCAACCAGGGCGTGCGCAACGCCAACGACGCCATCTCCATGATCCAGACGGCGGACGGCGCGCTCCAGGTCGTGGACGAAAAGCTCATCCGCATGAAGGAACTGGCCGAACAGGCGGCCACCGGCACCTACACCTCGGACCAGCGCCTCATCATCGATTCGGAATACCAGGCCATGGCCTCGGAAATCACCCGAATCGCCAACGCCACGGACTTCAACGGCATCTATTTGCTCAACGGCAACCTGTCCAGCTCCACGCACAGCGGGGCCGGCATCAACTCCACCGGCAAGCTCAAGGTGCACTTCGGCTCCGGCAACGCCAGCGCGGAAGACTACTACTACGTGCAGATCGGCACCTCCACGGCCTCGGCCCTGGGCGTGGGCATCGGCGCGGCCTCCGGCAAGGCCGGCCGCAGCATCTCCACGCAGCAGCAGGCCCAGGAAGCCCTGGACGCCATCAAGACCGCCATCGTGTCCAAGGACAAGATCCGCGCCAACCTGGGCGCCCTGCAGAACCGCCTGGAGAACACCATCTCCAACCTGCAGATCCAGGCCGAAAACCTCCAGGCCGCGGAGTCCCAGATCTCCGATGTGGACGTGGCCACGGAAATGACCCAGTTCGTGCGGGAACAGATCCTCACCCAGTCCGCGGTGGCCATGCTCTCCCAGGCCAACTCCCTGCCGCGTATGGCGATGAACCTGATCCAAGGCTAAGCGACAGGCATATGAGCGGCCGGATCGACGGGTGGTCCGGCCGCTTTTTTGGCACAGCACTTGCTAACTGAACAACGGAGTTTTCCCGACAGCGACGACTTTTTGGCCAGGATGGAACCATGTCCAGCACGATCAGCGCCTACACACCGGTCAGCACCTCGGGGCAGATCACCTACTCGGGCCTTGGCAACGGCACCGATTTCGACTCGCTGATCACCAAACTCGTCCAGGTCGAGCAAGGGCGCATCAAGACCCTGCAGACCTGGAAACAGTCCTGGGTCAAAAAACAGGCGGCCTTCCAGGAACTCAACACCGCCATGCTCGATCTCAGGACCACGCTGCAGGGCATGGACACCGAGGGCGAGTTTCTGGTCAAGACCACCGACTCCACCAATTCTTCGGTCTTGAGCGCCACGACGGGCTCCAACGCCCTCGACGGTTCCCACTCGATCACGGTGGCCCGCCTGGCCACGGCCAAGGCCATGGTGACCCAGACCGGCTATGCCAGCGCGGACACGGACATCAATTCCTCCAGCACCGACGCGACGTTCGTCTACGCCTACCAGGGCACGACCCATTCCGTCTCCGTCGGCGCGAACGCCACGCTCACCGACCTTGCCAGCATCGTCAACAACGACCCCAGCAACGCCGGCGTCAAAGCCAGCGTGGTCTACGACGGCTCCCAGTATTATCTCCAACTGCGCGGCATGGACACCGGCAGCAACGCAAGCCTCGTCATCACCTCGGGAACCAACCTCGTCGGGTTCGGCGCGGCCAATTTCGACACCATCACGTCCAACGCCAGCGCGCTGCTCAAGCTCGACGGCTGGCCCACGGGGGCGAGTTCGTACATCACCCGCGAGACCAACACCGTCACGGACCTCGTCTCCGGCCTGACCCTCAACCTCAAAAGCACGGGCACGGTCACCATCACCACGGCCACGGACACCGATGCGGTCCGTAAGAACATCCAGACTTTCGTCGAACAGATGAACACCGTGCGCTCCCTGCTCCAGGATCTCACGGCATACGATTCCACCTCCCAGCAAGGCTCCATCCTGACCGGCAACTACGGCCTCCAGCTCATCGACACCAAGCTCAAGACCGCCGTTGCCGGAAAGGGCGTAGGCTTCGACTATACCGAAGACGCCTTCTCCGTGCTCTCCCAACTCGGCATCCTCACCGACGCCGAGCAAGGCTCCAAGACCGAAGGCCTGCTCGTCATAGACAACGATACCCTGAGCGCCGTCCTGGCCTCCAACGCCAGCGGCGCGGCGGAATTGTTCGCCGCCAACTACCTCGGCCGCACCGACTCCTCGGATATGGCGCTCGCCTCCTACATTTCCGGCACCACCAAGTGCGGCACCTACGACGTGTCCTACACCACCGACGCCAGCGGCAAGATCACCGGCGCCACCATCAACGGGCACGCGGCCGTCTGGCACAGCAATTCCAACCTCATCACCGGCGCGCACGGCTACGACGAAGCCGGCCTGGTCGTCAAAGCCATCGACGTCACCACCGGCACCCACACCGGCAAGGTCGCCCTCAAGCAGGGAAAGACCGGAGAACTCGTGGATCTGCTCGGCCAGCTCACCGACAGCACCGACGGTCCTTTGCACATCCTCGATTCGAACTACGACGACATCACGGCCATGATCGACAACAAAATCGCTTTCGAGCAGCGCCGCATCAGCACCTACGCCGCGAATCTGCGTACCCGTTTCGCCAAGACCGATTCCCTACTGTCGCGGTACAACCAGATGCAAAATCAGCTTTCCTCGCAGATCAGCCAACTCAGTTCCTCTTCCTCGTAATCGCCGCGCAGGACAAATATTCCGCTCCCCCTTCAGAAAATCCCGGGTCGTCCGATAAGAGGCAAAACAGGGGGAGACTTCCATGCAAAGCGCCGCCAGATCATACTTCCAGACCCAGGTCGCCACCACCACCCAGGGCGACCTGCTGATCATGCTCTTCGACGCGGCGCTCAAGTTCCTGCGCCAGGCCAAGGAAAAGATCGCCGCCAAGGACTACGCCCAAAAGGGCATCCTCATCTCCAAGGCCCTGGACATCCTCTCCGAACTCCAAGGCACCCTCAACGCCCAGAAGGGTGGCGAACTGGCCGACCGCCTGCAGAAGCTCTACTTTTTCTGCAGCACGCGCCTGCTTGCCGCCAACCTCAAGATGGACGTCGCCAAGATCGACGAGGTCATGCACATTTTGACCGGCCTGCGCGACGCCTTCAACGAAGCCAACGCCAAGGTCGCGACCAAGGTCGTGCCGACCACGGGCACACAGGCGACCGGCCGCCCGGCCGTTGCCTCCGCCGCGCCGCGCGTTTCCCAGGCCGCCGCCGCGGCCGCCTACCCCGCCGCCATGGCCGTCGACGCCGCCGCGCCGCGCCAGCCCGTGCTGCAGAGCGCCGGTCCGACCCCGGCCAAGGCCGAGCCGGTCGTCCACGTCAATATCCCGACTCCCGTGCCCGGCAGCGCCGCCCCCTTCACCAAGGCCGCGCCGGTCAACCGCATCATGGCCGCCTACGCCGCCAGCCGCGCCCAGGGCTGAGCCCGCGCGCCCAGCCTGGACTTTCCGACGCGCCCTGCGCTACAGCCCTCTGCGGAGGCCGTGGTGCAAGGCGCGCATCCTTTTTCCACCTATACCGGGGAAATCCTGGCCTGGCAGCTCGGCGACGAGCGGGACGCCGACGATTCGCCGTCTCCCGCCCCCGACGCCTCCCGCGTGCAGGTTTGGGCCGAACGCATCCTGCGCGCCGCCCGGGACGCCCGGGAGATCGTCCTGCTCGGCCTCGGGTCGGGCGCCGTGGCCGGAGCCCTGGCCCGAAGTCTCCCCCCCGACAAGTTTCTGACGGTGTTGTCCCCGGACCCGGACGCCGCGCGCCGCCTCGCCGCGACCGGCAGCCTGGACTGGCGCGCCCCGGACGGTCCGGCCAGGCTGCTGGCCGACACCTCGCGCCAGGCCCTCTTCTGCCTGCCGGCGCTCGTCGGGTTCGATCCCGCCCGGGCCGTCGTCGTCGCCAACCCCGAACCCTGCCCGCCGCACACGCGCGAAGCCCTGGCCTGGGTGCGCCGGATGCTCACGGCAAGCGCCGCCCTGCCCGAGGTCACAGCCGACGCCATCCTGCCCGACCCCGCCCCGCCGGACGTGACCCTGGCCGTACTGGTCCGGCCGCAGGAACCCGGGCTGGAGGAGTTCTTCGCCACCTGCGCCGGGCTGGCGCGAAGCGCCGTCCTCTGCTGGGACGCCGCCGACGTGCCCGGGCAGGCCAGCCTCGCCCGCGCCCTGGACATGCCCGTGCGCCACCTGGCCCGGCCACTGGCCGGCGATTTCGCGGCCCAGCGCAACGCCCTGCTCGCCGCCTGCCCGCCGGGCTGGATCCTGACCCTCGACCCGGACGAACGCCCCTCCCCGCACATGGCGCACACCATCGCCCGCGCGACGCGCGCCCCGGACATCGGCGGCGTCTTCTTCCCGCGCCTGACCCTCTACCCCGACCCCGGGCACGCCAAGGTCGGGCACGGCCTGTGGCCCGATCTCCAACTGCGCCTTATCCGCACGCTGCCGCCCGCGACGCCGCGCTACGTCCGGCCCGTGCACGAACGCCTGGAAGGTCTCGCCGGCAGGGCCGCCCTGGCCCTTGACGCGCCCCTGCTCCACTACAACCGTCTTCTTGCCGACGACGACGCGGTCAAGGCCAAGCTCGCGTCCTACGACGCGGCCGCAGGCCGACCCCGCCACCGCTTCAGCCGCGACTACCCTTCCCTGCCCCTGGAATTTTTCGACGCGCTGTCCGGCGACCGTCGCGAAGGAAGGGTTTTGCTCCTGCCGCCCCTGTGGTAACGACCCTGCGGGTTCACGAATACGGCAGCGGTTGCCTTGACGCCGCGCTCCGGCTACACTGCATCCTGCCGGTTCACGTCCGGCAGCCGCCTCCGGGCGGCCCAGAAAGGGACATGATGCGCATCACTTGCCCGCAATGCGGCTTCTTCCGGGACATTCCCGACAACAAGGTTCCGGTGACCTCGACCATGGCCACTTGCCCCAAGTGCCGCCATCGGTTCAAATTCCGCCTGGACCGGGAGCCGGCCCCGCGCCGTCCCGAACCCCGCAGCCATGCCCCCCAGCCCGGTGTCGAGGAGGCCGAATCCTCCTGGCGCAGGCCCGGACCGGCTGCGGCGCGGCGCGAGACCACCCCTGCGCCCGTAAGCCGCTTCGACCCCGACGCCCTGCCGCCCCTGCCCGAGGAGGACGTGCACGAAATCCCCGCGCCCGCGGCGCGGCGCAGCGCCCCCCCCGAGCCCATCGAAGAGGAAGCGCCCGCCCATTTTCGCGAGCCCGCGCCCGAGGAGATCCCGGGCGTCGACGACGACGCCGAGGGACCCTACGCCGCAGCGCCCCCGCGCCGGCGTCGCCTGCCCGGTGCCGCCGACGATGCGGAGATCGCTGCGCCGCCGCGACATGCCCCGCGCCACGAAGAAACCGACATGGACGACATGCCGCCGTTTCGGGCCGAAAAAGCGCGCCAGCCCGCCGCACCTGCCGCGCCTGCCGCCGAGGAAACGCCTGCGGCCCCTGCGGCGCGCCACGACGTCCCTGATCTTCCGGAAGCCCCCCCGAAAGCGCACGTCGCCCCTGAGGAGCCCCGGAACGTCCCGACCCCCGAACCCAAAGCCGAAGATCCCGCCCCGCGCCGCAGCGACGGCGTGCGCGACATCTGGGCACGGCTCAAGGCCATGGACGAAAGCTCCCCGAAAAAACCCGTGGAGCCGGAATCCCTGGGCGACCCGTTTGGCGAAGAGGAGGCCCCGCCCCGCGAGGTCGTCACCGATCCCATCCCCTGGGAACGCCTCGACGCCTACGGCTTTTTCCCGGGCCTTTTCCTGACGCTGAAAAAGATCCTCTTCACGCCGATGGCCTTTTTCGGGGAAATGCCCGAAGGACGCCCCAAGGGCAAAGCCCTGGTCTTCAACCTGCTCATCAGCGAATTCCTGCTCCTGCTCGACTTCCTCTGGTCGCTCTTCGGCCTGCGGGCCAAACTCGGCGGCTCGGCCCAGTCCGACGCCCTGGGCGCGGCGGCCGCCACCCCGGGCCTGGGCTTCCTCATCGCCCTGCTGCTCGTGCCCCTGGCCATCGCGCTCGGCATCTACCTCGACGCATGGCTCACCCACCTGCTGCTCCTGCTTTTCCGCAGCGCCAAAAAAGGCTTCAACGAGACGTTTCGCGTCATGTGCTACAGCGCAGCGCCCACCGTCCTCACCGCCATCCCCGTGGCCGGGCAGATCCTCTCACCCGTCATCCTCGTCTGGTACATGGCGCTGCAGGCCATCGGCCTCAAGAAAGTCCACGAAGGGGCGTACACGCAGACCCTGGCCGCCATCTTCATCAAATGGTCCCTGTATCTGTTCCTGCTGCTGGCCATGCTGCAAAACTTCGCGCCCGGCCAGTAGCCCCCTTGACGCTGTCACCAGGAATCGCGACAACAAAGACGGAAAAGACCAAAGCAGACGCGCCCGGCAGGGCCGCGTCAACCGAGGACGGACGAGCCATGTGGGCATGGTTGCGCGGACTCTGGCAAAAGCTGGCACACAGACGAAGGCTGGCCCGGGACATCCATCCCGGGACCTTCCGCGCCATGGCCGCCGAACTGGCCGACCTCGCCGACCTCGCGTCCAAAGCCCGCCCCGAGGAGCAGGCCTTCCAGCTCAAGGCGCGC
This sequence comes from Pseudomonadota bacterium, assembly GCA_023399375.1. Lineage (GTDB taxonomy): Bacteria > Desulfobacterota > Desulfovibrionia > Desulfovibrionales > Desulfovibrionaceae > Solidesulfovibrio. The sequence goes on from JAEWPX010000147.1 coordinate 53,245, forward strand.
CGCATCCGCGAGGAAATGCGCGAACTGGGCCGCATGGCCGACCGCCCCGAATTCCGCCTGCTGCCGTCCAAGAAACGGCTGGAACTTCGCGAAAGCCTGCTCTCCTCCCGGGAACAACTGCTCAAAACCCTCTCCGACGCGCCCGTGGTCACCACCACGCGCCAGTAACCCCCGACACTCAAGGAGGCCCTATGCGCCGTACGCTCCATCGCGCCAGTCCCCTGCCCGGCCTGCCGCTCCTCGGCCTCGCCCTGTGCCTCCTCGTCGCCGCCTGCGCCGTGGAACCCAAACTCTCAGACAAACATACCGTCTACATCGACAACTACACCCGACGCGCCAGCCCCGAAGTCTACGTCGAACCCATGCGCTCGCCGCCCAGACCCGTCGGCGCGCTCATCGTGCCCTTCCAGGTCACCCAGGACATCGCCTACCCCCAGGAACTCGGCGAACAACTCACCCGCATCGTCTGGCAAACCTGGACCCGCGACCGAGTCTTCCCCAAACTCGTCTACGAAGCCAACCTGCGCAACGCCACAACGCCCCAGGCCGTGGCCCTGGCCCGCAAGATGGGCCTCGACGTCGTCATCGTCGGCAAGTTCACCTACGTCATGTCCGGCGGCACCCGCGGCGACAGCGGCGTCTCCTTCACCTGCGACGTCATCGACGCCCAAAGCGGCGAACGCCTCTGGTCCATGGCCCACGCCGGCACCATGGAAACCGGTCTGACCGAAGACTACATCATCTTCGCCCGCAAAAACCGCATGCCCACAGACCCCCTCTCCGCCATCACCGCCACCCTCGCCATGGATATGGGCGGCACCATGACCAAATGGAACTACGGCTACGTGCCCCCCAAACCCGCCGCCCCCAACCCCGCGCCGCCGCAGCCGCAGTCGCAGCAACAACGGCCGGCAGGATATTAGGGAAGACGAAGAGTGGGGGGGGGGCCCC